>JAQBBE010000120.1:0-12701 GCA_032126435.1 Desulfobacterales bacterium
TTTTCATCTATCAAATCTCTCAATTTTTTGAACATCTGAACATGACAACTTCCCGTGGGCCGAGAATCATGGCTTCACCGGTTGCAGGATTCCCATAGCAGGAAAAAATATAAATTTTTCATCAAACGCAAAAAGAATTTAATTGATCAAATATTGAGGCAGGACGAACAATAAAACCTGCTGTAAAAACAGCAGGTTTTATTGTTTTGTTGGTGGCGATGCAGGGAATTGAACCCCGGACACTACGGATATGAGCCGTATGCTCTAACCATCTGAGCTACATCGCCAAAGTAAATTTTTTAGCCGGATCAGATTAATATTTTTAAAACCGTTTCTATTATTCTAACACAATGGGTTTAGTCAAGCCAAAAACATGACGGCTTGGTAAAAAGTCTTTTGTGAGCGACATCGAGCAAAATCAGACTTTTTACGAAACCATCAAAACATCAATCTGTATTATTCTGAAATGGATCCAACAACTTCAACTGCGAATTCTTCCAGGTTTTCCGGAAGGTCTGGAAATACAATCATAAACGGGAGTTCTTTCCCGGGTTTAATACCCGTATTCGATTTGTTATCGCCAAGGCTATTGGACAGCCGTTTTCTTATGGCAGCAAACTCCAAATTGGAAAGTTCCTTATCTGATAGAACATTACCACAGAAAACTGTTTCTGTTTTTGTAACAATTTTCCCTTTTGTATAGAGTTTTCCTTTTATTCTTACAGACCGGCGAGAAGATGAATATCCATTTTTAATCCGGCCGGTTATCACAAAAAGTTTTCCTGTTTTTGCATTTGCCATAAACTTACTGTCGATATCTAAGGTTTCTATCTTGAGATTTCCGGCAGGATCCGACACTTCGGGCTTAAGATAATCGCTGACAAAAGGAATCTTGATATTCATGTAATCGAGCAAAACATAGGTGCCGTAGAGCCCACCTGCCAATATTGCAATGATCAGCAAGGCAACAATCGGTTTGCTGATCCGTTTTTTGGCGGATGGCCCTGCTCGATCCAATGCAGATTGGATTTCGGTAATTTCCTCCTCTAACAGGTCTTCCTCGTCCTCATCTTCCATTTCAAATTGGGACGTTACACCTTCAGCTTCAGCCTGTTCTTCCTCCAGATCGGATTCAAGAACAAGATCTTCCGGTTGAACGTCCTCTTGGGTGTCCGGCGCTGGCTCAATTTCGAGCATCTTCTCTATATCCAACAGGTCAACTTCTTCGAATTCCGAACCTTCCGAGACCATTTCAAGCTCGGGTTCCGTCTCCATATCCAGCTCCAGCACCATATCGTCCGGTATGTGTTTCTCTTCAGCTTCCGGTTCTTCTAAGTCCAGAATTTCTTCTATATCTGACAGATCGAGTTCATCGGGTTCATCCGGCTCGACTTCCTGGGCCATCTCCCCGGCCGGTTTTTCAGCTTCGGGCTCCAAATCCAAATCTATATCCAGGTCAAAGTCTTCAATACCTTCCGCTTCCGAAGCTTTTTCCTCGGCAAAAAATTTATCCATGTCCGACAGGTCGAGTTCATCCGGTTTTTCTTCTGCCTCGATATCCTCCGTGGAGGTATCCGTTTCAGGCTCAAAATCCAGATCGAAATCTTCTATGGCTTCATCGGCAATGTCTTCAATCTCTGAATCTTTTTCTTCGGCAAACAACTTATCCATGTCCGACAAATCAAGTTCATCCGGACCCGGGACGTCCTTTGTCTCTGGTACATCATCAATATCCGCCAGTATTTCAGCAAGGGTTTCAGGTTCTTCAGGCGGCGTTTGCGGATATGCCACAAATATTTTGTGACATTTTGAGCATCGAACCTTTGACCCTGTTGGTTTTAAAAGACTTTCATCCAAATTAAAACTTGAATTGCATTCTTGGCAGGTAATAATCATGATATACCCCAATGGTTATAATTGAAAGTGATATACTCCCGGCAAATATCTATAGTCTTCATCATAATCGAGTCCGTACCCGACAAGGAATCCTTCAGTCACGGTGTGGCAGATATAATCGATTTCAACATCGACTTCGCGACGCTCGTGTTTGTCTATCAGGGTGCAAACCCTGACTGTTTTTGGATGATAAGTTTTCAAATAATCGATAAGATATTTTAAAGTCAAGCCTGTATCCACAATGTCTTCAATGATGAGCACATCTTTATTTTTTATATCGATTTCTATATCCTTGGTTAATTGAATGTTCCTTGAAGATGAAACGCCTGAACCGTAACTTAAGACGCGTATGAAATCGATTTTGACAGGAATACTGAGATGCCTCACAAGATCAGAAATAAAGACAAACGCACCTTTTAATACACCGATGAGAACAAGATCATGATCTTGATAGTCCGAAGAGATCCTGCGTGCCATCGCCGGGACCAAGGTGTCGATATCATTTTGGGTGAGGACGGGTATAAGTTCAGCCATTATTGGAAACGATTAAGTCGCGCCGTGATATTTTTAAAAAAATCGGTTTATCTGTTTGAAAATAAAGGTACATGGAACAAAATTTCTTGTCAATAAATTTAGGCCTTACAAGCCCGTATCTGCCAATTGTTCGATCAAATCTTTTTGTTTTTTGGACAGCTGCTTGGGCATATCGACATGAATACGGACATAAATATCGCCTTGACCTTTACCGTCCATATAGGGGAGACCATGTCCGGACAGTCGCATCTTCATTTTGTGTTTGGTTCCATGGGGTATTTTCAAACTAAGTTTTTTGCCGTCCAGCGTTGGAACCGAAATATTCGAACCCAGAATGGCCTCACTCAGCTTGATATCTCTATTTATATAAAGGTCATGGCCTTTAACATCATAAACCGGGTCGCCGAGCACTTTGGCCTTGATGTAAAGGTTCCCTGAAGGTCCGCCGTAAGGGCTTGGCTCGCCCTTTCCGGCAATGCGAAGTTTCTTCCCGGATATCATTCCTTTTGGAATCTTTACGGTAATTTTTTCACTGCGGCCTTGATGTTGAAAAGATACGGTCTTTTGGGTTCCTGTCGCAACTTCCTGTAATGTTAAAGGGAGTTCATATACCAGATCAGATCCTTTTGGCGGTGCCTGCTGCGGCCGTTGATAACCGCCAAACGGACTCCCCCCGCCAGAGGAGAAGCGCATTCCGTTTCCACCACCGCCAAAACGGCCTGATCCGCCGAATAACTCGTTTAATATGCTGTCAAAATCGAAACCTTTGAAAATGTCTTCCTGGGAATAACGCTGCTGAAATCCGGCTGAACCGAACGTATCGTATTGTTTGCGTTTTTCCTCGTCACTTAAAACAGCATACGCTTCACTAATCTTTTTAAATTTTTCCTCAGCGCTTTTATCTCCCTTTGAATGATCCGGATGATACTTCATGGCGAGCTTCCGATACGCTTTTTTGATATCTTCTTTAGACGTATTTTTATTGACGCCGAGCATTTTATAGTAATCTGTTTCCGCCATCTCCTCGTTACCTCATGGTTTGCCCTAACTGAGCGTTTTATCAATAAATTTAACCCGTAGATATCTACCTCAAAAGGTTTCGGGCAAACGGGAAAAATTCTAATGATGAAAATAAGTTAAAAGTTTTTTCCTGTCAAGGATCATTCGATCGTGGATTCTTGGTTTTAATCCCCTGTTTTTCAGCAGCTTTGATAGCGATCATAATCACGGAAAGTCCGGCGGGAGTGATGCCGTCTATTCGGGACGCCTGGCCCAAGGACGACGGCATTACAGTAGAAAGTTTTTCTTTGAGTTCATTGGAAAGGCCGTGAACCTGGGTAAAATCGAAATCTTCGGGTATTTTCATCCGCTCCTGGTTCTTGAACTTGTCGATTTCCTTTAGCTGCCGTTTAATATAACCTTCGTATTTAATTTCTATTTCCACCTGCTTGGTGACTTTTCTACGGATGTTGTTTGAGCTCCCGGCCAATGCTTCAACCGCCGTGTAGTCGAGTTCGGCTCTTTTCAGAAGCTGGTCGAGGAAAATGCCGTTGTTTATTGGCGTTGTTCCTTTGCGGAGTAAATAATCATTGGTTATTTTGTCCGGTTTTATGACAATGGACTTAATTCTGTTAACCTCATGGGCGATCTGTTTTTTTCGCTCTTTCACATCTTTTAAGGTGTCATCGTCGATAAGGCCGAATTCATGCCCCATTTCCATCAATCTCAGATCTGCATTATCCTCCCGCAGCATGAGCCTGTATTCAGCCCGGGATGTAAACATGCGGTAAGGTTCCCGTGTGCCCCGTGTAACAAGATCATCGACCATTACAGCCATATACGCCTGGGATCGATCGAGAATAAACGGCGGCCTTTTCTGAATTTTGCAGGCTGCATTGATCCCGGACCATATCCCCTGGGCGGCAGCCTCTTCATATCCCGATGTCCCGTTAATCTGGCCGGCCAAAAAAAGGCCTGAAACCCGTTTTGTTTCCAGCGTCGGCTTAAGATTGGCAGGATTAACATAATCGTACTCTATGGCATAGGCAGGCCGCATGATTTCAGCCGATTCCAGACCCTTGACGGATCTGACAAACTGAATCTGTATTTCCATCGGCAGGCTGTTTCCAAGGCCGCTGGCATAAATTTCATCGGTATCGAGACCTTCGGGTTCAAGGATTATCTGGTGTATTTCCTTATCGGGAAACCTGACGACCTTGTCTTCAAATGAGGGACAGTAGCGGGCCGAAATCCCTTTTATCATGCCGCCATACAGCGCAGAAAGTTTAAGATTTTTTTTCACAATCTGATGGCTTTGTTTGCTGGTTTGTCCGATAAAGCTGGGAAGTTGCGGCATGACAATCTTTTCCGTGAAAAACGAAAACGGTATTGGATCTTCTTCGCCGCCTTGCTGGATAAAGGCGTTAAAATCGATACTCGATTTTTTCAGTCTGGGCGGTGTGCCGGTCTTCATTCTTCCAAGCTCAAACCCCAGCGCTTTCAGATGGGCCGGGAGGCCATACGATGCAAATTCGCCGGCTCTCCCGGCTTTGAAAGAATTAAACCCGATATGAACCAGGCCGCTTAAAAATGTTCCGGTGGCCAGAACCACAGCATCCGCCGAGTATCCGAAACCGGTTTGATCCTCCACACCGACAACGCGACCGTTTTCCACCACAAGCCGATCCACCATGGCCTGTTTAAGATCGAGGTTCGGCTGTTTTTCAATGACAGCCTTCATGGCCATATGATACCGGATTTTGTCGTTTTGCGTTCTGGAAGAATGGACCGCAGGGCCCTTTTTGGTGTTTAGGGTTCGATACTGTATGGCGGTTTTATCCGTGATCTTTGCCATTTCACCGCCCAGGGCATCGATCTCTTTAACAAGTTGTCCTTTTGCCATGCCTCCGATGGAGGGACTGCACGGCATTGCCGCCACCTTGTCCAGATCGATGGCCATAAGCAGTACGCTGCAATCCATTCTGGCGGCTGCCAGTGCAGCTTCGCATCCGGCATGTCCTGCGCCCACGACAATGATATCGTATTTTTTCAGATAGAACGTCATAAATTTTTTTTCAATTATTTGCCAGTAACAGTTTTACAAATTTTATGCGAAAATGTATATAATTACAAACAAAAATAAACATTAATTCGGGCGAAACAATCTTTTAATCCAATTGCGTGTAAAATAAGATGAAGCACCCTAGAGTCATCAAGAAATCAAACACCCTTTTGATGTTCATTGGGGTTGCGCTCCATTTAAGTTTTGAAATTTTCCCTCGGTCATGACGAAAAATATCCGTAAAAGATATAATGATTTTAACAGTTATCTGAGAAGTATCTTCGGATGCAGGGTTCAGAAAATAACCATCGATGCCGGTCTTTCCTGCCCGAACCGGGACGGATCGATCTCAAGAGGCGGATGTATATACTGCAATTTTATGGGGTCTGGAACCGGTGCCCATGAAAAAGGGCTTTCGGTGACCGACCAGATCATTCAGGGCAAGATAGCCCTTGCAAAGCGCTACAAAGCGAAAAAATTTTTAGCCTATTTCCAATCGTTTTCAAACACCTATGCACCGATTGACACGCTTAAGAATCTTTATGAGCAAGCGCTTGCCATAGAAGATGTGGTGGGTCTTTCAATCGGTACCCGGCCGGATTGTGTGGATGATCCGATTTTAAAACTTTTACAGGGCTATGCGGAAAATCATCTTATTTGGATCGAATACGGATTGCAATCCGCCCATGATTCTACACTTACGTTTATAAACCGTGGACACGATTTTGAATGTTTTAAACAGGCGGTCCATGCGACTAAAAACAGGGGTATTAACATATGCGCCCATGTTATTCTCGGTCTTCCCAATGAAAAAAAAGCCCATATGCTCGAAACAGCCGATGCGGTTGCCGGCCTTGAAATAGACGGTATCAAAATTCACCTGCTCTATGTTGTAAAAGGAACAAAACTGGATGCGCTTTACAATGAAAAAAAATACACGTGCCTGGAACAGGCGGAATATGTGGATATCGTCTGTGATTTCCTTGAACGGATTCCAAAAAATATGGTGATTCAACGTCTGACCGGCGATCCTCATCCTGAAGAACTTGCGGCACCCGAGTGGTCGATTAAAAAAGCCGAAACCCTTGCGCTGATCAATGAAACTCTTGAAAAAAGGGATTCGTGGCAGGGGAAATCGGCCGTTCGCTGACCCGGGCTCAGGGTTACGACGATTTTTTTGTGTACCGTTGAGCCAACGGGAATCTCCTGCCGTAACCGAAAGCCTTTGATGTCACCTTAAGACCGGGTGCCGCCTGATGACGCTTGTATTCATTCCGGTCAACCCTGCAAATGACATCTTCCACAATCATTTTATCAAATCCCGCTTGAACCAGCTCACCGGCACCTTTGAAATCTTCAATGTATCCCTTTAGGATAGAATCCAGCAGATCATAAGGCGGCAGGTCATCCTGATCGGTTTGGTCGGGCTTGAGTTCGGCGGAAGGCACTTTGGCAATGATGCGCGGCGGAATTAACGCTTTGTCCCGATTTATGAAATGCGCAAGGTCATAGACCATTGTTTTTGGAATGTCTGAAATTACGGCCAGTCCTCCGGTCATATCTCCGTATAGCGTACAGTAGCCAACGGCGAGTTCGGACTTGTTGCCCGTGGAGAGCACTAAAGCGCCATGTTTGTTGGACAGTGCCATGAGGAGGGTGCCTCTGATTCTGGCTTGAATGTTCTGTTCCGTAATACCGGGTTCGCTATCTTTGAACGCCGGTGAAAGAAACCTTAAAAATTCTTTAAATAGGCTGTCTATGGGAATCCGAATCTGCACGATGCCCAGATTCTCGGAAAGCTTTTCCGTATCTTCAAAGTTTTCTTTGGACGTGTATTGAGACGGCATAAAGACGGCCGAAACATTTTCCCGTCCAAGAGCCGATACTGCAATACACGCTGTCAGGGCTGAATCTATCCCGCCGCTCAAGCCCAGAACAACCTTTGAAAAACCGCATTTTGTGACGTAGTCACGGGTTCCCATGACAAGCCCCTTGAAAATGGCTTCCATTTCTGATTTTGATGTTTCATGGATGTTGATTGGCTGAGCTTTTAACGTTTTTGAATCAAAGACCACAAGGTCTTCTTCAAAATCGGCGGCGCTTGCCACGGGATTTCCGTTTTTATCATATGCGGTGCTCGATCCATCAAAGAGAATGCTGTCATTGCCGCCGACCTGGTTGGCAAACATAAAGGGGACGTTATATTTACGGGCCATAGACTTGAACATGTTCCATCTGAATTCTTTGCGCCCCAGATAATACGGAGATGCAGATATGTTAACAATCAGATCGGCGCCTGCCCGAATGAATTGAGCGACAGGGTCCGTGTCATAAATCCTTCTTTGGAAAATATCTTCGTCGTTCCAGGCATCTTCACAAATGGTAAGTCCTATCCTGTGGCCTTTATACCGATACGGCGCGCTTTCCCCGCCGGGCTCGAAGTACCGCCTTTCATCGAATATGTCATAGGTCGGCAGCAACAGTTTGTGAACCTTATGAAGGATGTTGCCGCCTTCAAAAAGAATGGCGGAATTATAAAGCGGTTTTCCTTTGTCAGCGGTATTTCTGTCCACAAATCCACAGATGACACCGATACCCCGGATGGATCGAATGAGTCGGTCCAAACAGGCAAGGTTGGCATCGACGAAATCCTTTCTTTCAAGAAGATCCCGCGGCGGGTATCCTGTAATAACCAGCTCTGAAAAGACCACCAGATCGCATTGAAGCTGGATGGCTTGATCTGAAAAATTCTTTATCCGGTTAAAATTGTACTCAAAATCGCCGATGACGGGATTAATCTGTGCGATGGCTATTTTCATGGGTGTTTACCTATTGATATATCTTTATTTTGCTTGCAAGAACTTTTTTGTCAGGCGCCGGATTTCCGATAACTGTCTCGGTTCAGCCCATATTATGTCGGGATCCGCTTTGAACCATGTCAGTTGACGTTTTGCATATCTTCTTGTATCCTGTTTTAAGGTCCGTACGGTTTCATCCCACTCGCAACGACCTTGAATAAAATCGACCATGTGACGATAACCGATGGACTGCATCGATTTAAGGTGGGACGCGTATCCCATTTCCAGCAGTTCTGTAACTTCGGCAACAAGGCCGGTGTCGATCATCGCATCGACCCGTCGGTTGATGCGGTCGTAAAGTATGTCTCGGTTTATATGAAGGCCGATTTTTAAAAAATCAAACGAATTGTCTTTAAAACTGTGCTCGCGATGCAATTGGGTCATGGTTTTTCCGGTGGACTCGTGTACTTCAAGCGCTCTTATTATTCTGAAGGCATCATTCGGATGTATTTTTTTTGCAGAATCGGGATCTTTCCGACTTAATCGTTTGTGCAAGAAAGCCGAGCCGTAAATTTGAGCCTCTTCTTTTAAACGGCTCCGTATACGGGGATCTGATGCTCCGGCTTCAAATAGACCGTGCACGAGTGCTTTGATATAAAGTCCTGTCCCGCCGACAATAAAAGGGGTAATCCCCTGGGAATTGAGTTCCATGACCTTTTCATGGGCCAGCCTCGCGTACGCCTTGGTATCGAAATGTTCGTCCGGAACAACGATATCTATCATGTGATGGGTAACACGCGACTGTTCATCACGCGTCGGCTTTGCGGTGCCGATATCCATATATTTATACACCTGCATTGAATCGGCGCCGACAATCTCGCCGTTGAAAGTTTCTGCAAGACCCATGGCGGTGGCGGTCTTTCCCAAAGCTGTTGGTCCGCAGATGATGATGATTTTCGGTTTAAAAATCTTAGCGCTCATCGATGACTTCTCTTAACGTGTGGTCAACGTGGTTACCCTTAGCCTATGTACAGGATTTCCGCATGGCGCTCAAGGGAAATTGGTAGGGTAATTAAACAGATCGCGACTTTCCAATGGGAATTTGGGTTTAAGCAAGCCCGATGCAACGAGTGGCAGGTGTGGTTTGCGGTTTTTTTCAGGCATTCATATGGGCTTGTTTTTTCCCGCAATTAAGGAATAATATTTATAATATCAGATAAATATGAACAACTCATGCGCAAACCGCCTGCTGATTAAAAATCTTTTCTAATGCGAAGGTATTGGATAAATTAAAAGTATTTATATTTTTCGTATTGACATTGATAGATCAATCGTTTAATTATTTCTATCGTTTTTAATGAAAGGTATAGGCCGAAGGCCGAGAGAATCAATAAAATATAAAGGAGGTTTATTAATGGCAACAGTTGAGTTTATGGGAAAGACATTTACCGTAGATGAAGACGGCTTTATCGACAGCTATGAAAACTTTTGTGATGAGTGGGTCCAATGGGTAAAAAATCAGGAAGGCATTGAAGAATTGAATGAAGAGCATCGCCAGGTTGTCAAGGTTCTTCAGGAATACTATGAGAAGAACGGCATCGCGCCCATGGTTCGAATCCTTTCAAAAGTTACCGGTTTCAAGCTGAAACATATTTACGAACTGTTCCCTTCAGGCCCCGGCAAGGGAGCATGTAAGATGGCCGGTCTTCCGAAACCGACTGGATGCGTCTAATTAAATAGGCCGTGATCCGTTAACCCCGGTTTAGCAAAAAAGCTCTGCATTCAAAGCAGGGCTTTTTTTGTATGGGGAAAGGAACCAATGATTTTTACCGTTAAATCCGGAAACCAAACGGAATTGATAGATATTACCGCCAAAATTCAGGATATGGTTCTTTCTGCGGGTATCGGTCAGGGCCTCTGTATGCTTTACGTACCCCATACCACGGCTGCGATTACCATCAATGAAAGTGCCGATCCAAGCGTAAAAGATGATATTCTGATGATCATCGACAAGATCATCCCATGGAAGGCCGGATATCGTCATCTGGAAGGGAATTCTCCGGCCCATATAAAATCGACACTTGTAGGATCTTCAGAGCTGATCGCCATAGAAAATGATCGACTGGTACTGGGTACTTGGCAGGGAATATTTTTCTGTGAATTTGACGGCCCCCGAACCCGAAAGGTCCATGTGCGTTTGATCGCGGAAAAATTCCAGGAGTAACCCATGCCGCCAATCGATGATGTTGACCGGGCGATTCTTAACAGGATTCAATCGGATTTTCCCATGACGCAAAGGCCCTTTCTTTCAATTGCCGAAAATCTCGATCTTTCTGAAAATGAAGTTATAAAACGGCTTGAACAGCTTAAGAAAAAGGGTATCATTCGCCGGATCGGCGGCAATTTTGTTCCTGAAAAATTAGGGTTTGTCAGCACGCTCTGTGCGGCGAAGGTTCCGGAAGACAAAATCGAGCGTTTTGCCAGGACGGTCAACCGTTATCCTGGAGTTACCCATAATTATCAGCGGGACCATAACTATAACATCTGGTTTACCTTTATCGCTCAATCTATGGATGAAATTAAGGGAAATCTTGAAGATATCTCCCGGGAGACGGGAGTTGAGGCAATTATTAACCTGCCTGCGACAAAAATGTATAAAATCAGAGCGCATTTTGACCTTTAGTTTTACCTAAATTGGGCATTTCAAATTGCCCGGCTACCACCATCAATCATTCCGTGATACCATCGCTTGTGCGATGCGATATAATGCGGCTTTGCCGTTTTAAAAAAGGAAATTTCTACACCATCGAGTCATGCAAGATATCCGTATTGCAGCCGTGATCTTTCGTTCCGTGACAGGGGACGTCCGCCGTAATCTTGATGCCATGCAGCCGTGGATAAAGGCGTCCGGAGAAGCGGGCGCTGCTGTCGTGTGTTTCCCTGAAATGAATATTACAGGGTACAGCAATCTGAGAGAGATCATAGATTCGGCAGAACCTGTTCCCGGTCCGATATCCCGGGATCTGTCAAATTTATCTAAAAACCATGACATTGCCATTCTGGCGGGAATCCTTGAAAGGGATAAACCGGGCCGTATTTTTCCCAGCCACCTGGTCATAAGGCCGGACGGGTTTGTGGGGGTCTATCGAAAGTTACATATCGCTCCGCCGGAACAGAAAATTTTTACACCGGGTGATAAAATACCCGTGTTTGACGTAAATGGTCTTCGGTTCGGCATCCAGCTTTGTTATGATGTCCACTTTCCTGAGCTTTCCACTCAAATGGCAATTAAAGGCGCTGAACTGATTTTTATTCCCCATGCATCTCCAAGAGGAACGCCCAAAGACAAGTACCGGTCCTGGATGCGTCATCTTACTGCAAGGGCTTTTGATAACAGCCTTTTCATTGTTGCCTGTAACCAATCCGGAGACAATGGAAAAGGGCTCGATTTCCCGGGGATCGCCGTGATTATCGGACCCTCCGGAGAAGTTATTGAGAAGAATTTAAGCGGTGAAGAAAGCATGGTTGTCCTGGATCTGAAGGCCCGAGATCTGAACCGGGTTAGGGGACACAGGATGCGATACTTTCTCCCCAACCGAAGGCCGGAACTTTATTATGGTGCAGAGCGCGAGGATAAAGACGTATCCCGGTGATGCCCGCCGGGTGGAATGCGAAGCATATTTTTTTGGGGGCGCCTGGGGAAGATTCCCCCAGGCGCCCTTTTATCGCTATCCGCAAAGATGAAGTTCATTCCCCGTGAGGGTGAGATTGCCCTTAGGGGTAAATTTTCCAATCTTGCAGACAATCCGTTTCATTCCCCTGGTTAAGAGGGACCACCAGGCATCCGAAACATCAAAATGACCTGTATTGACGGTGATGATCTCAACAAGGTCTGCTTTGATATTTTGCTTGATGGTTGCCGATTCCGAGTCTACATTCCAATCGGCGGGCTCTTTGCCAACAACATAAACAATTAATCCGGTTTTCACATCTGTCACCTCCTTTCATAATTTTTTCCGCCCCGCCGGGAATGTTCAATGGCCACAAAAAAAGCCCTTCAATCTTAAGAATAAGACTGAAGGGCTGCACCCTGTTTACTTGACCCTTTTTTGTAATCGTAACCCGAGACCTTTGTAACTCCGCAAAAGTTTCTGTGGCTGTTTTTTTCAGGCAGGTCTTCTGACTCTCCCGCCTTTTTAGCGGCCTTCCCATTCCCGTAGTTCGGAACAGTGGCACATGCTGCTAAAAAGGTTCCCTTTTCTTAAAAGTGGGGGATTACAGCGGCGGGACCGCTCCCGATTTTCACGGGATTCCCTATTAAGCCGATATCGGCACCTGGATCATTTTTCTAAAAGATATCGGGGGGACTGTCAAGGGATTTTTCGTAGGTGTTCAGGGGGTGCGCTCCCCCG
>JAQBBE010000121.1:0-35983 GCA_032126435.1 Desulfobacterales bacterium
CGCCACAACGTGGTCGCATCACAACTGCCGGCCGCCAACACCAGGGTTCCCGGCGGCACTCAGGTCTCGTTGACCGTATATGCCAGGCCTGTCGTTTCGAGGATGGTCACGGTGCCGAACCTCGTAGCCAAGACGCTTGGCCAGGCCGAAGCGATCATTCGCAAGGCCGATCTTGTGGTCGGACAGATCACCGAGACCACGGGCTGGCAACAGAACCGTGTCATGGCGCAATCGCCGACCGCGGGCTCTCGAGCTGCCGCGGGGACGCTCGTCGACCTGACGGTCTCCCGTCGGCAGGGGCAGCCCGCGTAGGTCACGGTTCCGAACGTGATCGGGCTCCAGCAGGACCAGGCGGAGGCAAGAATCATGGAGGCGGGTCTGGAGGTCGGCAACGTCGCTGAAGTAGCCG
Source organism: Desulfobacterales bacterium (assembly GCA_032126435.1). Taxonomy (GTDB): domain Bacteria; phylum Desulfobacterota; class Desulfobacteria; order Desulfobacterales; family UBA11574; genus JAAXQD01. The sequence goes on from JAQBBE010000121.1 coordinate 410, forward strand.
GCGCCGCGCCGGGACGCGTCCTCTCGCAGAACCCTGGTGCCGGCACCCAGGTCAACGAGGACACCAAGATCAATCTGACCGTCGGCGAACAACGGCAGCAACTGGATCTCGTCGTCGTTCCCAATGTCACCGGCATGTCAGTTTAGCACCAAATAAGCCAAGGGCTCTGGACTTTTCCTTTGAATCTTTATTTCTCATTTTATAGGTAAAGTCAGTCATTACTTTTATTGTATCTTCCCTTTTTTGATCACCAGCACCGCAGGGCCTGGTTGATATAATAACCAGCAAAAAAAGCAGACTGATTTTTTTTAAACTACATGACATTTAGCTAATCCTTTATAAAAAAATGGTTCCTTTATAAATTGTGACGCAATCGGTTTATACAATGGCTTGTCCGTGTTTTACCCGAAAGCTATATGTTGGAGATGTCAACAGTTTACATCAACCCCTACATCCTGATATATTGTGTAGTTGTTTAAAAAAAAGCGCGTGATTTTATCATTGATTCCGGCGCGTTTCTGAGACTATGTCTCAACTCAAAGATACAACCCCTCTAACATGGTTGTGATCGCCAACCACATATAGATAGAACGGCATTTCAATGTCAAAGTACTCTTTCTGCAACGTTTCTATAACCTCTTTTTGCTTTTTTCTAACCGGACAGAACTGATGGAAAGTGTTTTACAAAAAAGAACGATTTCAATCTAGTTGATATTTTTTCCGTTTGCCCACAAGGTTGCCGGATCGACACCCAGAAACAATGAGGGCTGTGAAGTGTTTGGCTCCGTATAGTTCGGCCCTACAATCAAAAGGTTGTTTGGAAGAATGGACTGTATCTTTTCAATTTTACTCGCAAAAACAATGTCCTTTATGAAACTGTGACCGTATGCACCTAAAATCACAAGAGCATCATGTGGCACTTCATAAAGGTTTTCCTCAAAAGTTCCCTTCTCAAATATGTGCCATTTGTTTACACGACGGCTTATTTCCTTTTGAAGATTTTTATCTTTGATAACTTTTTCGTATGATTCACGGGATTCTTTTTCCATCTGAGGAAATACATCAAGCCGCATTCCAGAAGCTCTACTGATACGGAAACCCAGCTTGAGTGCATTGACCGCTTTCGCCGATCCGTCGAAAAAAACAGATAGTCTTTCCCATTTTTTATAGGCCGGGCTGGTTATAAGAACTGGAAATCGTGCCGACTCTATAATACGTCTAACTCTTGAGCCTAAATAGCCCAGACCTATTTTTGATGAGAGATCGCTGATACTGCGGGGACAAGTCATGAAATCAAAATCTGGCTGTATGTCTGGAAGCATTGATGTGGTGTAATGCTTCGGATCCAGAAATCTTGCTTTAATCCCCATTTTTTCAGCCACTTCGGTTGCATTCTTTAAGGCAGTATCCGTTGATGTGAGATAAGAATCATCAAGATCAACCCGAACAATATCGTTTTCAAAATGCATCAAAAACTTTGTGTGTTTAGGGATGTAAATAATCAAAGAAGCACCCACTTTTTTACAAAAGTAGATCGATTGGAGCAAAGTCTCTCTTCCAAAAGGATTATTTCTAAAAACATGAAACAGTCGGGCTGGCATTTAAGCCTCCTATTACCATTGTTAAGTAATATTATTTCTATGAATTGTTTTTGATATTCTTAATAAAATATTCGTCTTAGAAGATTACACGCACTCCTCCCAGATCTTGTATGGAAAACGAATGCTTTTCTTCGGGTGCTCCGATAAAAATATTGTTTATCGGCACCCCGAATTCTTTGGAAACAACATTAACGATTTCTGAATTGAATTTTTCTTTACGAACCACCAGATTCGATTCCAATGTGGGATATATCTCTTTGAGTGTATCAAGGCTGTCCTGAATATCCTGTTCTTTATTGTGCTCCGGATGATTATAGAGGTGTAAAACAATCACCGATCTGCTCGATTCGTTCTTGATGATGTACACGAAAGCTGTATTCAATCTGGCAAGATTCCCGCCACGGGTAAAGAGGATTACCCTCTGTTCGGTTATTGCAGTGATGTTATCGATAATGCTGGTTCGCCAGAGTAAAATCCGGGTCATGAGGTTATTTAACACCTGTAAAACACCTCTCAATATGGGAATGCGAAGATACATGAGCACAACCAGCAATACAGTGGGAATAAAGTACTGCATGAAAAACAAGAGGTTTTTATAATCAATAACCACATTTCCGAGCATCCCTAAAGTAGTGGCGACAATGGCTATGAGAATGGTCGCCCACCCGGCCCGGTAGGTTCGTTTAAGCTCTTTGCGTCTAATTTTTAAAAGTATGTTTCCGATGCCAAAAAGGGTCATGACGCCTAAAAAGGAAATGGTATACACCCCTGCCAGAGAGAGCAGGCTTCCCCGGGTTACCAGCAAAATCGAAGAACAGAGGAGAAAAAAGGCGATAATAATGCGATGGGAGGTTCCCCTCCGGTTCTTTTTCAAGAAAAATTGGGGCAGACACTGATCCAGGGCCATCCGCTGTACCAGACCGGTAACCCCCACAAAACTCGTCAATACGGCGCCCGAAAGCACGGCAGCGGCATCTATAACGATAATCAACGTGAAAGTATCACCGCCCATATGATGGGCCATCTCTGAGAGGAGATAATCCTTGTTGGAAATAATTTGTTCCAGGGGTAACAGGTTCAGGGATAAAACGGAAATTAAGGGGTTAAATATGGCCACGGTAATCAACATGTTGCGCAAGGTCTTACGAAAAACACCTGCATCCTGCTCTTCAACAAAATTTGCCGAACTTTCAAATCCACTGATACCCAGCAAAGCAGCGGAAAAACCCAAACAGACCGCGATCAAAAGATCTTTCCCCATGGGTAATGTGGCAAGGTTCCCTTTGAAAATGTGAAAATCCGAAGGTATGCTGATAAACCCAAAAACACAAAAGACCGTCAACGTACAAATGTGAAAAATGAAGATCGTCAAGGCGACCACCGCGGATTCGGTGATCCCGATGATGGCCAGCACCGCAAAGACGCCAAGGACAATGATCGTACCCTCAATTACGCCAAATGTTGGAGATATTGAATGCAGATACTCAACAGCGGTTTTAGAAGAAATTACCGCTGTGGCAATATATGAAAGAATGGTCATGCAGGCGGCCAGTGCAGCGGCAAATTTGGAAGTGCTGTTGAGAAGGCAGTTATAGGTTCCACCGTTTAGCGGAAGGGCTTCTACCACTTCAGTATAAACTTTCTTATAAAGATACAGAAGTATAACAACCGCCAGCAGAACCACCGGCGCCAAAACACCGGCAAAAACCGCGGCAATGGCCGATACATACAGGCAGGAAGAGGAAATATCATTCCCGCAGATGCCGGTGGCCAACCACTGATTTAACCGTTTTTTTGGAGAAGATCCTAAGAACAATTCCCCTGGAGTAGGAGAGAGAGTCAGTTCTTTTGTTAATGAGCGTTTCACCATTATTCTTTTTCACGCAATAAATTGAGTTTATAATTTGGTCCCAGCAGAATCAGAATGTCACCATCTTTCAAAACATATTCCCCGTTGGAATCATATTTACCTGATTCGGAACCATTTCCTTTATTGCCAAGACCTGAACACCATAGCGACTTATAAGGTTAGGTGCTTTCAATGTTTTACCAACAAAACTTTTGGGTGGTACCAACTCAATAATAGAGTAGACTCAAAGCGCTTCCCGTATCAACAACCGTAAGACCGGTAACACAAACTGCAGAGGTTGAGGTAAAAAGAACGTTTACAAATCCAAGGTGTTTATGCGTGGGTGCGGCAGGGAACATAAGCAGGATAGTCCCTATAAAAATAAAAAGTGCGAATCCAATAATAACAGTTCGCGCTGGAGACCGAATTATGGATTTTGAAATTCGCATGGAGATATTCTTGGCATTAAACCTTATAAAAACTGTATTAATGGGTGTTCTTGACGATTATCTCAGCAATATTACGGAAGATTCACTCCCCTGAATAAGCTTGTCCACTTTACCTCTGGGAAATATTTTGGACAGTAAGGAGTGATCCCCCATCCACAACGCCATCATAGACCGCCTAGCTTCTTGTGATATGAACGATACCAGGGAGACAGCGTCCACCAGTTTAATCCAAGCCTTGATTTGTCGAGCGTTATAATATTTCAAGATGGCATCTAAATTTTTTTCAACCATGGGTTTCAATGCTGTTCCATCTGTTAGACCTACGATTTCCAATTCTGTTTGATATAATGTTACCATCTGGTTGATCATCTCAATCGACTTCTGGCTGATATTCTCCTGATCCAGGCAGCATGCGATTTTGCGGATTTTTTTTTCTTCTTTTATAATAAGAACCGAACATGCTGCATTGTTAGCGATTTTTTGAGGCAGATTGACAGTGCCTTCCCATTGACAATCTCCGTCTTTGTCGCAACCCATGACAATCAAATCGCTGTCATCTTCGTGGGATTGAGCCAATATTTCCTTGACCGGGTTGCCGGATCTTAACACTATTTTTAGATCTTTCCTGGCTCCCCGGCATACATACAACTCTTCCCATATCCCTCTTTTAACCTCGATAAATTCATGTTTGCACGTCCGTTTTTCATAAGGGGATTCTTCTTTTTCAAAATGCTTAAGAAAGCTGCGACGATAATTTTCCAATGTTTTGCTTAATGGGTTTTTTTTCCCAGACTTATTTGACGGGCTGTCGATATTTGTCATTTTAGGTCCAATCCCAAGCAACGTCACGTCCGCCCAGGTGTTCCCGGCCAGTTTAGCCACATCTTTAACAACATGGGCACTGTAAGGATGTTGATCTACTGCTACAAGAATTCTCATAATAACCTCTTTTGATGTTCATTCATTTATTCATTGCCAGCAAATAAGAATCGGAGACGGAATATGGCTCAACAATTGAAACCAGTTGCTCTTCTTGCTTATGGAGTGATGGAGTGGAGACACAACCAGTCCGTAGTCCCGCAGCACATCACCGATTTCTTCCGGCGAACCCTGAATCGTCCGACAATCTTCGGGGTGCCATTGTTTTTCCATTAGAAATTCCTCAACGGCATTTAATGTTCCATTGGCTTCTTTTTTACCTTTAAAGGCCAGTTTCCCGGGTTCCTGAAATTCACAATAAATCAGGTCGAGGTTAAGCTTCCCGCCGCTAAAAATTTTCAAAAACATGGAGACAAGTTTTTTAGGCTCTACTTCATCTCTTACAATCAGCGCAATTTTTTCCAAATTGACCAGGTTTTTAACAATAATGACCGGGCAGGGAATATGTCTGTAAAGCCGGGAATGTATTTTATCGTAAAGTTTTTTGGCGTTAAAGCTGTGGAGTGATCCTTCCACAAACAGATCATACGATTCCCTTTGTATTTCACGAAGAATTTCATTTTCGCGATCTCCCACAAGCATTTTTGGGGCCCCGAGCACCGGGCATGAAGATTTTTCCGCCTTGATCAATTGTGCAATCTCAAATTCCCCTGTTTTTAGCATCGCACTTTCCCAGGTTCGGCGAACCCATCCGGTGCCCGGTGCATGGCCGTCGTGATCCGGCTCCTCCACATGAACGATATGCAATTTCATGTCAAAAACTTGGGTCAATTGACAGGCATACCTAAGTGCGATACTCGATGCCAAATCTGCATCGAGGTAAACCAGCGTTCTTAACATGGTGTTTCCCCCTTTTACTCAATATTCGGATATTAAAAAATTGTCCTCCAAGGCGGCGCGGTTGAACAGCTATCTATTTCCTTTAATCTTGCTTTCCGCTTTGGCGACAACTTCTTTAATTTCGCCCAGTTTAAAGGGTTTTGCCAGAAAATCGAAAACCCCTTTTTTGAAAGATTCCCTGGCGGTTTCCATTGTGGCAAAACCTGTGATAACAATAACTTCAGTTGCAGGAGATCGGTCCTTTACCCTAGTTAAAAATTCCATACCGTCGAGCCCTTCCATTTTAAGGTCGGTGATAACGATATCGAAATCTTGTTCCATGATTCGGTCCGAGGCTTCCAGGCTTCGAGAAAAGACTTCAATTTCATATCCAGACTTTTCCAGTGCCGGCTTTAAACGTTTCAGAACAATCGGTTCATCATCCAGGATAAGGATTTTTGTTTTTTGTGTGTTGCCCATGATACCTCCCCTTAAATTAACATCTCGATTTATTTAATTAATTGATAGGATCATTTTTCAAATTTTGAAAGACGTCTTTAAGCTTCTCAATTTCCTCCTCGTGGCTCATTTTAACATCAAGCTGACGCGTAAATGCAACCAGCAACCCCAGGATGCGCATCTTTTCCTCCATCATTTTAAGATCCAATTTTTTGATGCGGCCGATAACCAAATCTCCACGGACATCGATACGAAAATCGCTTTTTGCCAGGATTTCCCCCAGCAGTTTGGCCCTTCGCGATCTACGTGATATATCGGTCACACCCCCAAGGAATCGAAAATAGGCATAGTTGTCATTCGAATTTTCGCTGATATAGGCAGTAATCATATTAAAGTGATATCCCAGTCGCAGGTTTATATTGACATATTCTTTTGACAAAACCGCAAGATTTTGTCCGACGTATTTTGGCGTGGCCATGGAAGATGAAAACGTTCGGGTCAAACTCGACATAAAACTGCCGAAATCCACAGACATCGGTTCCGTATCCCAGGCGCCGGGCACTGAAAGTCCTTTCAAAAATGCTTTCATGGGGATGGAGAGTACCTCTTGAGGTTTAACCTCTGGAACCCTCGAAGATCCGCTGATGCCGCCGCCGATATCGATTAAAATAAGGTCTAAAGGGATATTGAATTTCAGTTTCCTTCCGGCACTGGCTGTGTCACCAATTTTGGTATATTCCAGCCTGGTCAATTCTTCCACAGCCTTCTCATGAACATATCGCGTAATATCATGTAACGTTTTACATCCTGACGGTCTAAAGTTTTTTTCAGAAGGTTCCAACAGGTTCAATGGTACAATTTTTTTCAGAACTCTTTGCAACAAACGATATTCGTATGTCGTCTCAAAGGTTTCCTCGGCAAACTCGTAATAACACAGTGCTTTGACCGCACCTTCATAAACCACATTCTCCCGGGCATCCACAGTGATGATCTGACCGGGTCGCAGAAGTTGTGTAGCAACGCCTGTATTTACGATGGTCGGTACTCTGAATTCTCTGGCGATGGTTGCCATATGACCGGTGGGGGAGCCGACATCGGTAATGATGGCGCTGGCTCTTTTAATGACCTTTCCCAGCCGGGGAGAGGTATAGGCGGTCACCAGAACAGCGTCGCTGGGGAAACGATCAAGATCCTCTTCGGTCTTGACCAGAAAAACCTTGCCGGTACCAATTCCTTCTTGGACAATCGATCCCTTGTTTTGAAATATAACCGGAAAATCATCCAAAACAGAAGAAATATCACACACCAATTTCGCGACTTGATCCTTGATATTAAGGGATCTGGCCTGCAAAATAGCGAGGTTGTCCTCATGATCGATGGTCCACTCGATATCCTGGGGTTTTTTAAAATAACGCTCGATCATCAAACCGGCTTCAGCGATCTGTTTCATCTGTTCGTCAAGTAAACAGGTTTTGGTCTGAAGGTCTTGATGAACCCCTCGGATCTTTGTCCCCCCGCCTTTTTTTGGCACAAGCTTTTCAGGTTTTCGAACGACATCCAAGGATTCTAGCGCATACGGCTCTTCCCGAGCTATTGTATATAGATCCGCTCTCACTTCTCCGGCAACAACAGGAGCACCCAGTCCCCAGGTTGCGTTTATCAGCATGACGTCACGATCCGGAGCTCTTGGATCAAGGGTGTAGAGAACGCCGCTGACCTTGGCATTTACCATGAGCTGACATGCCACAGCCATGGCATCCTGATAATCTAAAAGCCCTTTTTGCAGTCTGTATTCCATCACCGAATCGGAATACAGGCTGGCGAGGATGGATTTGTAAGCCTGTAAAACATTTCCGCGTGGTTCATTAAGAAGGCTCAAATACTGTCCGGCAAAGGTGTGTTCTCTATCTTCACCCATGGCACTGCTGCGAAGGGCCAGCATAACCTCTTCGGGATTTACGCCCTGATAAAGTTTGCCCAAGCTGCTGTGAATTTCCTTTTGCAGGAGCGGAGGAACCGTTCCTTCCAAAACGAGCCTTCGAATTTCCTCTGCCGCCTTATCTTTAGATGCATCCCCCTTTTGCCATAATACGTTTAATGTATCAGTTTTTGTCTGCAGGCGATTGTATTCCATAAACGCCATAAACGCCTGGATGGTGATGGCAAACCCTTCCGGCGCTTTCAGGCCGAGAAGGTTTTTAATTTGCGCCAAATTGGCGTTTTTTGCTCCCACAACATCGGTAAAATCGTCTGTTATCAAGCTGTAGGGCATTGTATATTCCGCTTGTGGAATAACCGGTCGGCCGGCAAGTTCCTCTTCAATCTCATGGTTGATGGCACCAAAGGCATCATAAAGGTTCAGATATTTTTTAGGCGCCATGGCATTTAAGTTGTATATCAGTTTAAAGACAAGATCCGAAATTTGATTGCATATCGAATCGATGTATTGTTGATCGAAAATGTAGGCGCCACCTAACTTAGTTCCCATTTCAGCCATTATTTCCAAAACCTGGTTGTTGTATTCCAGAATTTTCTGAAATACACTGAAAAGGACGGTAAAAGGCACCTGGGAAGCAGATTTTTTGCGGCCTCTAAAAGCCGTTTTTAACAAATTTGTAAACGTGCTCATAAAAAACCATCCATTTAGTGAGCCCCACCGCCCTTGCCGGTTCCAAAAAAGAAATCCATCACCAACCCTGCGGCGATGGCGATCAAGACCGCCAAAAAACCATATAAAAGGCTATGATTGAAGGCCATGGAAGATATCATAGCGGGGACTCCCTGCTCCTCAACCTTGAGCTGGTCCATGAAATTCCCCACAATAATCCCGTTGTGAATTTCCATAACCTGCACCTGATACTCATCGGGAGATATTCGCGGCGGTATCCGGACGGTCGCCTTAAAAGACTTTTCCGTACCGCTTTTCTGTCCAAAGATGATTTTACCCGGGTGAGACGCATAGAGTCCCTGATTCTGTTTTAATTTCAAAAACTCTTGGGCTAAGTCATTCCTTTTAGCCTGCGGTGCTTCTATTTCCATCTCTTTTTTCAAATATTCGAAACCGATTCCCAGTTGTTCCCAGGTTTTTGCGTCTGACGCAGTCAATTCTGTCAACCCCTTTGAGGAATACAGAATGTAGAGATTCGGAACATTTTTGAAATGCACGTCTCCCATATTCATCCACAAAAGGCCCAATGCTTTTCCTTTCTTTTTCAGTGTTAATTCTTCCTGCTTTCCTTTAATAATTACCACCACTTCATTTTCGATGGCCACCTTGCCTGAAACCGTTAATTGTGTGCCGTTGAAAAAAGTGCCGATGACAATGAGATTGGGCTCGTGTTTTGCTTTTACAGACACCATTGAATCTACGGGCTGAGGATGCCACATGAAAGACGCCACCAGGATGATAACGGGCACCAAAATTTTATTTCTTATCATTTTAATGACCCCCTTTTATAGCTAACATAATATTCGGCGTAAGTAAAAGATCCAGAAGCATTTTAACCATGACGACCAAAACCAGTGAAGCCAGAAGGATCTTCAGTTGATCTCCTTTGAGTTTTTTGCTGATTTTGGCGCCAAACTGTGCGCCCAGTGTAGAACCTAAGAGGAGGATCAGGGCCAGAATAAAATCGACGGTGTGATTGCTGTAGGATTGCATGATGGTCACATTCACACAGGTGAAAAGAATCTGAAAAAGGCTGGTTCCGACAACCACATGCATGGGCATCCGCAACAGGTAAACCATCACCGGCACCATAATGAAACCACCGCCGACACCCATAATGGCTGCCAAAATTCCCACAAAAACACCCAATACCAGCGGCATCAGAGCTGACAGTCGAATCCCTGATTTTTCAAAATCGGTTTGCCACGGCAGTTTGCCGATTAATTGTGCGTATTTTGACTCTTTTTGGGGAGCGGTGGCAACGGCCTTTTTCTTTCTTAACGCCTGCAAGCTTTCAATGAACATATACGATCCTACAAAGCCGAGCATCAAAACATAGGTGATCTTGATTAAAAAATCCGCATTTCCCATTTCTCTTAAAACTTTAATAACTTGAACACCCAACGTACCTCCTATAACGCCGCCGATTAAAAGCAAGATACCCATTTTGAAATCGACATTTCCCATTTTGTAGTGCGCCAGGGTTCCGGAAGTAGAAGCGCCGACGATCTGATTGGAATCGGATGCGGCGGCAACAGTGGGAGGGATGCCGATCATAATCAACAGTGGCGTCATTAAAAATCCGCCGCCAACCCCAAAAATCCCCGAAAGAATTCCCACAAGGCCCCCCAAACCAAAAATAAGTAATACATTCACGCTATTCCCTGCGATCGGTAAATACAGGTGAAACATCATCCTCTCCTTTTCCTTGTTTTCTTTGTTTTTTTTGTTTTTTTTGTAGTTTTTTCATGTACGACTTCGATTCGGCAATCGATTCTGTGGCGAATCTTTTCAAGAAGGTCATCAAAATCCTCTAAACGACCATCCTGGGGGGTAGGCGATCCTACAACCAGCATTGTTATCCTGTTCTCCTTGACGAATTTAATCAGTTCATTGTCGTATTGACCGTAAGTGATATAGTAATCCACCGGTATCCCTTCTGAAATCCCATCTTCGATCAGCGACTCAAGACTTGTTCTAATGGAAGCCTCTATTTGGCGTATCAGGCTCTCATCAGATCCTTTGGCCACAGGATCAATGACCAGAAGAAAATATAGCCTGGCTTGTATCCTTTTTGCTAAATTAAGCGCATGAACCGCAGCCCACAAACTGGTTTTTCCGGGATCCAATCCCACCAGGATCTTTTCCATTAAAAACCTCCTTGTCTGAACTCATGAGCAAATTAAGTGCCAGTATGGACGATTTTAAAAAGGATGAAAAATTAAATGCTTGGAAAATATCATAAGAAACCGATATTACATTAAATATAAATGTCGCCAGAGGATGTGCTCTCACTGAACATAAAGAGGAAATGAATTTAAAATGGGAATAGCAGAGCCTTCTTGTTCCAAATTGAAACATTTGGTGGCTAAATTGATATTATACAACAAAATTGAGGGGTTGAAGCGGACGGGCAATAAAAGAATGTTTCAATATGAAAAACCCGGTTAAATGGGGGAAGGTGAGGATCAGTTTTTATTCAGCAGGCCGTATTTTTTCATTTTCCGCCATAATGTGGTGCGGGGTAAATTGAGTATTTTGGAGCTCAGGCTTTTGTTATAATCCGTTTTATCGAGGACTTTGGCAATGTGGAGTTTTTCCAATTCTTCAAGAGCCAGCAATCCTTCGCCTTCGAGGGTATTAAACTCGAGCTTTTGGAGATCCGGAGGCAGATCGTTGATGCGAATGACGTCACTCTCGGCAAGGGCCACGGAACGCTGAATAATATTTTCCAGTTCTCGTACATTGCCGGGAAAATTGTAATGCATGAGAATTTCGAGGGCATGGGGTGAAATTCCTCTAATTTTTTTTTCAAAGGGCTGGCTGTATTTTTCGATAAAGTAAGAAATAAGCATGGCGATATCATCTTTCCTCTCACGCAGTTGGGGGAGCCTCAAGGTAACCACATTCAAACGATAAAATAGATCTTCTCGAAAAGATCCTTCAGCGGTGGCCTTTTTGATATCCTTGTTGCTGGCTGCAATAAGGCGAATATCAAGGTGGACTGGCTTGTTGCCTCCAACCCGTAAAATTTGTTTTTCTTGGATGACATGAAGCAGTTTTACCTGCATCGATAGGGGCATTGCGCCTATTTCATCGAGAAAGAGCGTTCCTCCGGCAGCCGATTCGATGAGACCGATCTTGGTAATCGAGGCACCTGTAAAAGCACCCTTTTCATGGCCGAACAACTCGTTACAGATCAATTCTTCTGTGAATCCGCCGCAATTGAAAGAAATAAACGGTCGATTTTTTCTCGGGCTCAACCTGTGAATTGATCTGGCAACGAGTTCCTTTCCGGTACCGCTTTCTCCCTGCAACAGGATGTTGCAATTAACGATGGCAACTTTCTTGATCATGGCGAAAATTTCCTGCATTGCAGAGCTGGTTCCGATAAAACCCTTCATAACCTCCTGTCCGTTCACGGTTTCCCGAAGTTGCCGATTCTCTTCCCGAAGACCTATTTTTTCCTTTGCGCTTCTGGCAAGCAATCGGATTTCGTCAAGCTTGAACGGCTTGGTCACATAGTGATAAGCACCTTTTTTAATCGCACTTATTGCCGAGTCGATGGATCCGTAACCCGTAATAATAATGACTTCCACATTATCGTAACGTTTTTTTAATCGGGCAAGAACATCCATGCCGTTTACATCCGGAAGCTTTAAATCGAGGAAAATAATATTAAAAGGATCCTGAATCATGCGTACCCAAAAAGGTTCCACCTTTAGGAAGGACTCCACATCGTACTCGTCTTTTCCAAGGGAATGTTTGAGCCTGCGACACACCGTTATTTCATCGTCGATGACGGCGATTCTAAGACGCATGGTTCGCCTCCTTTTCCTCATTTAAGGCAATCGGAAGGTAAATCGAAAACGTGGTCCCTTTATTTATCTCGCTTTTTACTTCCACATAGCCGCCATGTGTCCGAACAATACCGTATACCAGGGAAAGCCCCAGGCCTGTTCCCCGGCCCACAGGCTTGGTGGTATAAAACGGATCAAAAATATGTTTCATATCTTCTGGTTTTATTCCGATTCCCGTATCCGAAAAATCGATTCTTATATAACCATCCGGCCCCGGCCCCGAGCGAATGGAAATGATATTTTCTCTGGATAAATCTTTCATGGCCTGGATTGAATTTAAAAGAATATTAATAAAAGCCTGCTGTAAATCCTGGCTTCTCCCTTTAATGGGTAGCAGGTCTTTGCTGCGCTCTTTTTTTAATTGGATGCCGGTTACCATAATCTGATTCTTTATCAGTTTAATCGTCCGATCCAGAACTTCGTCGATATTCAATTCCAATAATAAAGGTCGTTCGGTCCTTGAGAATTCCAACAGATTTTTAACCACATAGCTGGCCCTATCGGCCTGGGCGAGAATCTCCATCATCATTTCCGAAGCTTCCTCTTTTGTCATCTCTGTGAAGTCTTCCATTAAGCTTTCTGCGGTCAGAGAAATATTGTTCAGAGGATTGTTCAGTTCATGAGCGATACCTGAAGTAAAGGTACCGATGGACGCCATCTTTCTCGATTGTAACAATTGTTCCTGTTTTGTTTCGAGTTGTTTTGCCATATCATTGAATGTCTCGATCAAGTGAACAACTTCATCTTCTCTTTCCGATTCATAAACAATAGGCCTGAATGTTCCTTTTGCCGCCTCTTCAGTTGCCTTTTGCATCAAGGCAACAGGTTTGAGGATCCCTTTGGAAATTAATTGAAGAATCAAAATCATAAATACGATAAAGCTGACTATAAAGGTCAGGGGAATAATCATGATTCGATGTATGTCTTTTTGAATTCGGTGGCGTTTGGTCATGATAAGTTCGTTTGCAAAATCGACCATTTTTTTCCCTTTGGTTCGAATCATCTCAACATTGAGTTCGCCCTTATCCGTTTTTACTAGTTTCATATTTTCATCTAATATGGTTTTGTAACCCTTTAGGTCACCTTGAAATTCCATAAATTTATCGTCGCCGACAACACGTTCGACATCTTTCGAAAGTTCACGGGAGAAGTCTTCAATTTTAAAAAAGTAAAAGATCGTTTCGTTAAGGCTTTCAATGTCTTTAAAATAAATAAAATTTTTCTCATAACGTCTCATTTCGAGGATATTGTCGCGGAAGTCATCAAATTTTTGAATAAGCTCCATTTTCCCCTGGAGGGAAAATATATAATGATAATATAGAACGTGGAGTACACCGATGAATGCCAGACAAACAGTCAACAAAACCAAAACCTTACTTTTTATCGTTTTCATTACGAAATTCCTGCGGCGTTGAAAAACCAATTAACCATCTTCAAAATACAATGTTGCGTCAAATTAATAGGTTAAATATATCACCCAAAAATTTTGCGGGCAAGGCAATAATTAATGGGCGGACCTCATCAATTCATTCATCAGATAAAATGAAGCATTCGGGGATCTTGATGTTTAATTCAGATGCCTTCCGGTACGGTCCTAAAAGACGGGCCGTTCACCGATCTGACTGTCGCCGTTGCACTCATCAGTTTTATAACGGATTGTTCCTGGAAAAGAAATGTGCGCTGACCGGTAAATTGTTGTTAGCGGAAGGATTCTAACGTTACGAGGTGTAAAAAGGAAAAGGTTCTGGTGGCCACAGGGTTTGAGTAAAACAAATAATTTTATCGGTTAAAAACTAGGCCGACATCAAAAATATTTCAGTAATTGTTAAGCTATCATGAAACGCTGGAGTCCTTCAATTCGAAATCCCGATCATGAGAACTCTCAATCAGATATATTATACTAAAAAATCGGCACTTTTAACTATACATGCATTACTAAAAAAAATTGGGATGTTGAAGAGATGAATGTTGCTTGCAATATTATTTTCTGATTAATATCAATTAAACAGTGTAGCTTCTAATAAACAGTATTGATTTTTAGAAATTATGGGAAAGCCTACATATTGTGGTTCGTACAAAATCTAAAAATTGCAGAAAATTTGAGATAGCCGATAACGATCGATCGTGTAAAGAAATTTGATATCTTGCAACTATCTATTTTCACTAATAAAGAGATACGATAATGATATCTCAGGAATTACTCCCTCCTTAATTCCTGACATCTCTTGCCACGACATGAAATCCATTAAAACCAATAGATATCAAACTCGTTCTGCAAATATCAAGTCGAGATCGTTTTTAAGATATCCATTTGTGACCTCAGACCTGGCACCTTTTGGGATACAATTGAGATAAGACGTAAAAATTGGGAGTGTCAAAACCTTTGATTCTTTGAGTTCAATCCGGATCAAATCCTTTACAACCGGTTGTCAGAGCGTGCCTTTTTGAATGAGGATAGTTGCGGCAATGGGTTGGATTCGTATGATGTATCCGGCAGATATATTTATCATTGTTCGGGAGTCTTTTCAGCCATGGGCACCTGCCAAGCTCTTTTCCGGTTTCCTGATTAATCCAAATATCATTGAAAAAAGAACTCTGATCGACAAATTTGAGAATATCGTAGCGATCTTCCGACTTCCACCGGTTAACATCTTCGTCGAGTACAGAATTGCAGTAAGCATCGGAAAGATGTATGCAACAATGACCGCACTGTTTACAATTGAAGTTTTCCATTTCCGTTTCCACCCAAATCCCTTCTTCACTGCCTTCCGCACCTGTTCCCGCATATGTATTGACCCAGAGGACTTTGGTATATACACGGGCAACATCTTCAGGCAATTTGTCTTCAAGGGCTCGTGTTAACAAATCTTCAAATTCCCTCCAGTCGTAAAATTCTTCATCATCCGATTTCTCGGGTTTATACAGGATACCCGGGGCTTTGTTGTCCATTAAAGGATGCGTTACTTTGCTCGATATAGCTTTACCGCCCTCAAGAAAAGAATAGATCTCGGCGATTTCCTCAACACAATCCGGTCTTAAAAGGCTATCGATAACATCCCTTATAGCTTCTCTAATTGTCAGAAATTTTTTATGCTTTCCCATAATGATCGCGACATCGGTGTAAAAAGCATGTTTTCGTCAACTTATTGTCAACCATTATTTAAATTTATTGTCAATCCTGTCTTTTCAAAGAACACTCCGTAGCTGTTCGTCGAGAGATGTGTTCTAATCGGTGATGGTGGGCCGAATCGTCAGCGTTCGGCCGTTTGTGGACATGGATACGGCTCCGTTACGGGCGGTGCCCAGTACACGGCATCCGATTTTCTGATATCGTTTCAGCACCGACGGATGGGGGAATCCGAATCTGCTGCTCCATCCGGATGATATGACGACCACCGAAGGGTTCACCGTTTCTACAAACAAATCAGAACTCGATGTTTTGCTGCCGTGATGCGGCACCAAAAGGACCGTGCTTTTCAATTTGTCCCCTGCAGTCGAAACCAGATCGTATTCCCCTCGGGTCTTGATATCCCCCGGGAACAGAAACGATTCTGATCCGAACGACGCTTTTAGAACCACTGAATTGTTGTTCGGTTTCCGCCATGGTTCCTTTTTTCTTTTTTCAGTAAAATCGACGGGCGGATACAATATGTCCATATGAACGCCGTTAATGTCATGGGCTCCGAAGATCTCTGCGTACCCGGGCATATGAATGCGCTTGTCTTTAATCGTATCCATGAACTTTTGGTACCCGAACGTATTTGCGGCATCGTGATTCGTCCACACATTTTTTATATTGAAATGTTCGGCAATGTATATCAGCCCGTTCAAGTGGTCACTGTTGGGATGAGAAAGCACCAGTGTATCAACGGTTTTAATCTTTTTTTGCCATAAGAAGGGAGCGATAATCCTGGCGCCCACATCGAAGATACGATTATCGGAAAAACCGCCGCCGTCTAAAAGAATCGTGTATCCATGGGGGAGTTCCAGAAGGGTGGAATTGCCATCCCCGACATCAATCATTGTCACTCTGAAATCATCATGCCAAAACCGCTGATAAAACCAATAGCAGGCATCGGCGCTGAAAACCAAAACCACCAGAAGTACAACCACGGGCGAAACTTTTTGAATAAATTTTTTGCCTTGAACCGGGTCTTCTATGCCCGAGGCTTCATCCTGTTTCCCGGGTTTTTTGAGCGGGATATGCTTCAGGTTTAAAACCGCCCAAAACAGGATATAAAAACAGCAAATCTCCAGATAGCTCGGAGTTACGGTTTTCACTGCCGAAAAAGGCAAATCTGCAAAAAAATGTATGATAAAAAGGGCCTGCTTCAGCACGGCCGAACATGCTTCGATACAGACCCATGCCCCGAAAACCGTCAGCGGGTATAAAAATACGGCCAGCAACCCCAGCGGTACCGCCACGAAACCGATCATGGGAACCATGATAAAGTTTGCCAAAAGTCCGACCAGGGAAATCTGGTTAAAGTAAAACATAACCAGCGGAAGGGTTCCGAAGATGGCAAAGAGCGACGCCATGAAAAAATAAAAAAGTGTGGTGGCAACCTTGGATATTCTGGGTCTTTTCCCCCGGATTTCAGGAGATTCCCATGGAGATTTTACTTTGGACAGACCGAAAATGATTGCAAGAACTGCGGCAAATGAGAGCTGAAATGAAATTGAAAGCAGTGACGGCGGATGAACAACCAGAATCAACATCGCCGCCAGCGCCAGCGTGTTCATTGGGTCGTGTTCCCTCTCAACCAAAAAGGCTGTCAGAAATACCATAACCATAATGACCGCCCGTTGCGTGGACGGGGACATTCCCGAAATGAAACCGTATATCAATACCGGAACCACGGATAAAAGTACGGCCCCTTTTTTGGTCCATGCGTGCCACAGGAGCGGCTTAAAGTGAGACAGCATCCAGCTGAAAAATAAAAACGCCGCAGTTGCGACGATTCCGATGTGAAGCCCTGAAATGGCCAAAAGGTGGCCGATCCCCGCTCGGTTGAAAGCGTCCCTTAAATCTTGCGAAATCGAGTTTCGGTCTCCGATGATGAGCGCTTTGATTACACCCTGCTCATTTCCGGTACCGGCTGCGTCGATAAAATCGGAAAATTTGCTGCGGACTTCCGCGATGATCGTGCCGACCCCTTTTTCGGATCGTTTCTCCATGAGAGCGACCTTCTGGGATGAAACATAGGCGGTTCCCCAAACCTTTTTAAACACCATATACCTTTGATAATCGAATCCTCCGGGATTGTTGAAGTTTCTGATGGATCTTATTTTGCCGAATACAACAATCCGGTCTCCTTTCTGCAATTTCGGACCCTCCCCGGATATGGTCAAACGGATCCTTCCAACCACGGGAAAAGACCCATCGTTCCCTTGGAGAGACTCGGTACGCAATATTAATTTTTGTCGGTTTGAATATATTGAAACCGGCGTGTGGATGACACCGACAATTTTCCATGGCGGCATATCCACAAAATGGATGATATGGCTGGATGGGAATCCGGGCGCCGTCCACGGCAGTATGGACAGATATCCCAAGGCATACAAAAGGACCAGAGGGCAAATCAGAGCCGTTCTTTTTTTCCAGATCCGATAGAGTATGATGCCGGTACATACCCCAACACCGATATAGGCCCAGGTCCCGTAGTCCGGGAACCCGGTGCCCACAGCGATACCGGCTATCATCGATAACAATAAGGGGATTGCAGGACGAGCGTAAAATGTATCGGTCATGGGTCAGGCATAACAGCATCCATACAAAGACCTTTGAAAAATGGTCGATTTTGCTCAAGGCCAAGGCAGGCAAGAATTTTAACCGGAGGAATACCTTGAGTATTTTGAGGATTAATATTTTTGCCGAACCCGGGGATTGGGCAAAAGGGGACGTTTTTCAAGGGCCTTTCAGGTTTTAACCCGCCGTATAGCTGCCCCGAGGCGGGCAAATTTATGTTCGATGGCTTCATAACCTCGGTCCAAATGATACACGCGATTCACTTCGGTGGTACCTTGTGCAACCAGGCCGGCCAGAATCAACGAAGCACTGGCTCTGAGATCCGAAGCCATCACCGGTGCACCGGACAGCATCGGCACCCCGGTGATTATTGCGGTATCCCCTGATATTTTAACGTCAGCGCCCATGCGCTTGAGCTCGCTGACATGGATAAAACGATTCTCAAAAATGGTTTCAGAAATAATGCTAAAACCGCTTGCAACCGACATGAGCACCATAAACTGCGCCTGCATGTCGGTAGGGAATCCTGGATAGGGCAAGGTTTTTACATCGACACTGACAATTTCATCGCCGCCCTTGACCCGGACGGATTTATCCTTGACCGTTATGTCGGCACCGCTGAGTCTCAGTTTATGGATAACCGCTTCAAGATGGTCGGGTTCACAGTCTAAAAGGGTCACATCCCCTTGGGTCAGGGCTGCCGAAACCATAAACGTGCCGGCTTCTATTCGGTCAGGTATAATGGAAACAGATACCGGTTTCAGCCCGGATACCCCTTGGATGGTGATCACCGAAGTGCCGGCACCTTTGATTTTTGCGCCCATTCGGGTCAGAACATCCGCCAGTGCCACCACCTCCGGCTCACGGGCCACATTTTTCAAGACGGTGACCCCTTCGGCCAGAACCGCCGCCATCATAAGATTTTCGGTTCCGGTTACGGTGGGCATGTCCAGATAAATCTCGTCGCCTCGAAGACGGTCACAAACAGCCTCCACATACCCGTGTTCCAATTCAATTTTGGCGCCGAGACAGGCAAGTCCTTTTAAATGCAGATTAATGGGGCGCGCACCGATGGCGCATCCGCCCGGTAAAGACACCCTTGCTTTTTTTAGTCTTGCCAACAGCGGACCCAGGACCAGAATTGAAGCCCGCATCTTCCTGACGAGGTCATACGGCGCCTCGTGACAGCGAACACTCCCGGTATCGATTCGAACGGTATCACCGTCTGTCTCTATCCTGGCGCCAAGTTTGGAAAGCAAAATTTTGGTGCTCTGGATGTCTTTGAGATCCGGGACGTTGGAATAGGTATTCCACCCATCGGCAAGCAGAGAAGATATAAGGATAGGAAGCGCGGCATTTTTAGCACCGCTGATTCTGACCTCTCCAGTCAGGGGACGCCCGCCTTCCACCAGTATTTGGTCCATATAAAACCTTATTCAAATAAAAAAGCGCTCCCCCAGCTTCATAGCGAGGTCAGCGCTTTTAATCCGGAAATGTCTTCGAATGTCAATGGTCGCCATTATCTTTGGATGCATCGATGGCAGCCTTGATAATACAGTAAGTCATACCAATACCCAGTATGGTGAGTGCATACCACAGGCCGCCCATGAACACCACATGCCCCATGTCCCAGATCCATTCAAAATTAAAAGGGAACATACCTCGTCCTCCTGTTTGCTTTAAGCTTCAGCCGGCCTTAACTCCGGTTCCAATTCTACCGACGGTTCGACGGATTTTTCTTCCGCTTCTCCTGCCGGCAAGGGTTCGATGGGATTCAGCTCCGCCTCATTCGGGAATACCGGCAGATAACGGTATGAAAATGCAATGAGAATAACACCGTACGCCAACGGAAGTATGGTGGTGGCAACTTCCTGCCAGCTCGGGAAATACATGACCCAATTATCGAAAGTCATGACAGGAACCGCCATAATCTGCAGCACCATGACCCAGCGATTGAGACAAACTCCGGCGACGGCAAGGCATATGGCAATCCAGAGTGCCACTGGGTTTTTACGCCCTTTCGGGGTTATCAAAATGGCCGCAGGAACAAGGCCGCAAATGGCAATTTCCGTAATAAGAATCCAGATCCCATACAAAGGATTGTTGGAATAAAAATCCATTAGTGTAAATCCCTGGGACGGCGCCAAAACCGTGGCCCAGTACCAGGTGTCGATAAACTTGGCAATGGTGTATGTCAGAAGCATCCACCCTGAAATCTTGGCCAGAAGCTCGATGGCATTGTCCTTTACCAGTTTTTTTCGGACCACTTTTTCAGTAATTTTTGTAACCAGAATCGTAAAACACGGTCCACAGGCAGCGGCGGACCAGGTAAATAGAAAGAACGTCCACGGCCAGATAAAAACCCCTTCCCGAAAGGCAAAGGGCCGTCCGAAGAGAACACCGGCGACACCGCCCAGAGAGCCCTGGTGGAAAAAGGAAAGGAAGGCGCCGGTTGCAGCAAATACCGCCATGATTTCATGCATGTTGTGACCGAGATGATGAAAGAACGGCACCTTGTCGATTTGGCGGTTTTCAAGAATAAGTGGAATATATTCAATGGTCAACACCATGAAATAACAGGAAAGGCAGAACGCCACCTCCGTCAGCATGGAATGAACATTGGCATGCCAGAAAATAAACCATCCCCGCAGCGGCTGCCCGATGTCGATGGCTAAAATGAGCAGCGCCGAACTGTAGCAGATAAAACCGATCAGAACTGCATAATTGATGATGTTCTTGAGCGCATCCTTTCCGAAGATATATCTCAGCAACCCGGTAAAAAATGCACCGCCGCCAACCGCAATTACGGCAAGGTCGGCCCAGATCCACAGTGCAAACCCGTAGTAGTCGTTCATGTTGGTCTGGTTAAGCCCCTTGAACCAGCAGAGAAACATGGCATAAACGCCCCACAGCAGTACAATGCCGGCTGCACCGATGAACAAGAGAAATTGCCACAACGGGCAGCGCTTAACGTCTCTGGGTATTAATGCAGAATCCATATGTTATGTACTCCTCAATAAATACAGTTTCAGTTCCTGTTAACCGTTAACCGTGGTGTACCGGCTTTTTGACTTTTTTTTCGTTTTCCAGATAATTATCGCCGGCGCGCCGCACCCATTCGCGGCTTGAAAGATAATAGACCTTGGGATTGGTGCCCAGCCGCTCCAGCAACCGGAATGCATTGGGATTTTTCGGCCGGCCGCTGTGTTTAGGGTCGGGCTCGACCATCTTGGACACCGCATGCTTCGGATTGTTCAGATCTCCGAACGTAATGGCGCCGGCAGGGCATGCCTGGGTACATGCGGTTTGATATTCATCCTCTTGGAGCTCACGTCTTCCTTCCATAAATGCCCTGTCCTTAGCCAGCTGGTACCGGTGAAAGCAGAAACTGCATTTTTCGACCACACCGCGCATACGGGGCGATACGTTGGGGCTCAGGTACTTTTCCATGCCGTCGGGCCAGATCGGATCCCACCAGTTGAAATAGCGGGCATGATACGGACACGACGCCATACAGTACCGGCATCCAAAACAACGGGTATAGATCTGGCTGACAATCCCGGATTCCATGCTGTAGTCCGTTGCGATGGCCGGACAAACCGATACGCAGGGTGAATGCCCTTCATGTTGACCGGCACATTGCATACAAGGTCTGGGAAGGTAGCATACATCTGTTTTCGGAAACGGCATTCCATTGGTCAATTGATAGACACGCATCCATGTTATACTTAGAAGTTTGTTCGATTCATCTTTCCTAAAGGGCACATTGTTTTCAGCCATACAAGCCACCATGCAGCTGCCGCACCCGGTGCACTTATCCAGATCGATGACCATCCCAAATTTCTGGAATTTCTTGTGTGTACGTCCTTCTTTCATCAGAACCTCTTTAGATTGGCAACATTAACGTGAAGATTAACCGATCCGCCGGAAAATTTTCTATCTTCAACCGTCAATTCGATCAGGCTTTTTCTAACTTTGCCCGGATTCCCCAGGCTGCATCCAGACCCGAATTCGGATCTTCAACCGGACCGATGAGCGCGTTGAAATTTATCCCCTTGCCCGCCAGGTATTCGTCCCCGGCGGTATGGCCCAGCCCCCTCGGCAGTGCAACGAGACCGGGCATAATACCCTCAAAAAGATGAACCCTGACCTCTGCTTTGCCTTTGGGTGTGGTCAACACGACCCGCTGGCCTTCACCCAGCCCTTGATTTCTGGCAGTTTTTGGATTGAGTTCAACAAAAACATCCTTGCCTTTGAGGATGGAATCCTCAACCGTTTTCATAACAAACGGGGGATCTCCAATAAAACCACTTGCCAGTCTGATGGAATCGTAGGGGATGAGCAAAAGGGGATAATCCTTTTCGTCCCCCTCGATGCTCACCGGTTTAAATTGGGGAATTGACCCGGTATCCTTGTTGATCAGCTCGAACTTTCCCGAAGCCGTTTCATACGATGTCCCAAAGAACGGAGGCATCGCCCCGTTGTTTTCCCAGAATCCTTCCTCGATTAAAGAATTCCATAGGTCGCCCAGGGTCTCTTTGAGGCAGGAATCATAGCTGTCCCACGGAAACGTTTTTGCGACGCTGCCCCCCAGCCCTTTGGCCATCTGAATGATGACATCTCCCACATGCCGGGTGTCGAACTGGGGTTCAACCACAGGTTTTGAGAGGCCGATAACCGGTTGAATCATACCGGCCGGCGTTGGGACATCTTCATAACGTTCAAGATAGATGTGATTCGGAAGGATAAGATCGGCATTTTGAGCCGTTTCATCCATATAAGAAGAAAAACTGACCACCAAAGGAATCTTGTCAAAGGCATTCCTGACGGCTTGGGTATCCGGATGGGTATACAGAGGATTGGACCCGGATACAAAGAGTGCCTGCAACGGATAATTTTCTCCGGAGTCGATGGTCTCTGGGAGTCGGGGCAACAGATACCGGGTAAACGGATACGTTTTACTCCCGGCGCCGTCCAATCGTTCATGCTGCAGACCGGCGGCGGCCTCGGCATCTGTTTCAATTTCCGGCCAATTGATATAATCGGGTTCGGAAACGGCCCAAACACCGCCCTTTTTATTGATGTTGCCGACCAGAGCGTTTAACGCATTCACCGCCATACATTCATCGAGGCTGACAGGGGTGGTTCCATTGCCCCGCCCGCAAACAGCCAGCGGTTTTGAGGCATTGGCAAAACCCCGGGCCAGAACGACAATGGTGCCGATGTCTATCCCGGTGATGGATGCTACGGTGTCCGGGCTGTATTTATCAATGACAAGGTTTTTCCAATCAAAAAATCCTCCAACATAATTTTCAACAAAGGCAGCATCGTACAATGACTCTTTTACGATAACATGGGCCAGGCCCATGGCCAGCGCCGCTTCGGTACCTGGATTGATGGGGATCCATTTGTCTGATTTGGCTGCCGTGTTGGACAGACGCGGCTCTATCTGAATAACTTTCACGCCGGCACTTTGCCAGGCGCTGTGGACTCTGGACATCCGTACCGGTGATCCCCAGCCGTCGATTAAACCGCTTCCAAAGCTCAAGACAAAGTCGGTGTTTTCAAAATCAAAGCCGGGCAAAGCCTGAACGCCCTGCATCAGATATTGGGTAAGTTCATAGGAATCACGAACCGACGGCATGCGCATAAAATTGGGTGAACCATAGGCGGTGAGGAATCTTTCAAAGAGTCGAGATACGGTGCCCCGATCGGAACCCGAGATAAAACCTACGGTTTGGGGATGCCCCCCTGATCTTATGTCTCGGAGCTTTTCCACGACTTCTGAAACCGCATCGTTCCAGGAAATTTTTTCCCATCGCCCCTGACCCCTTTTCCCGGTTCTTTTTAAGGGCGTCTTGACCCGCATGGTGCCATAAAGAAGTTGAAGACCTGACAGCCCCAGAAGACATATACCGCCGTTGTTTACAGGGTGCCCTTTCATCCCCTCGATTTTAACGGCCCGGTTATCGATTTTTCGAACCGTAATACCGCAATGCCCGGGGCAGAGGGTACAGACAGAATTGACGTAACTGGCTTCACCATCTTCCGGAACCGGCGTCCACGGCCACATTTGGGTCCATATGGAGCTGTCATCCGTCAACTTCCATGGTAATGGAGAAAGGGCTGTGCCGGCTGCACCGCCAATTACAAACGACAAGAAACCTCTTCTGCCAATTTTCATCTATTCTACCTCTTAACTATTGGTAAATTCATAAAAATCGAATTTATTTATGACAGGCAAAACATGGCTCTCTCTCTGTCTGAACACTGCCTCCCTTGCCAAAGGTCGAGGTTCCCGGAGAAACCAGGTTTACCATATGATCAATCAGCCTTTGGGTGGGCGTCTGGACATCGGTTCTTTCAATATTCTCGGCATTTTCCCGATGGCATTCAGCACAATCGTCCATCTTCATCCGGTCCCAGGTATTCTTCTTGAATCCGCCGATACTTTTCCCCCAGATATCCCGGCTGTAGCCTGTAATTCGATTCTCCTCATAGACCTTTAAACTCTCGGATTCGCCGATATGGCCGTGGCAGGCAACACAGTCCATTCGAGCGCCCTTGATATGGGCGGCATGGGAAAAGAATACGCAATCGGGCTGCCGGGAGTATATCAACCATGGAACTTCTCTTTCCTTGGAGACATACTCCTCTACAAATTTGATCTCATCAGGACTTATTCCCTGAATCTCTTCATGACAATCGATGCATTGGGCAAGCTTCGGAGTCCCGGAGAAGGTACCGTCTTCCCGAAAAAAATGACAGCTTTCGCATCCGTTATCGACCGCTTCAACATGAACGACATGGTTAAAATCAATGGGCTGTTTTTTCTTGGAATATAGAAGTTTGGGGAAAATGATCCATCCCACAACAAGGCTGGCAAACAGCCCAAAAATAAAAAACAAGATAATGGTTCCACCGGCCCCCGTATCTTGTTCTTTTAAATTCATTTCCAAGGATGAATTGGGTCCCGCTTCACCAGCGGCCTCTTCAGAAATATCTTTCGCATGATCATCCAAAGTATGCATAGAAACTCCGTCAAGCTGTGGTTGATGATTTCACGATGCAGGCTAACTCTCTAAAACAATCAAAATGAACATGCGGTCTTGTACCTATAGATCTCTTTTTTGTCAAGGGAAAATCCTTCTTAATTCGCGCCATATTTATACCCGCAGCAGGACAAAAACAACGCGGAAGGAAAAGAAAAAACAAAGACAAAGATGTCCGTATAAGCGGGATATCGGGTACCAAAACAACTCAACCCGGATGCCGGAAAAACAGCGAAAAATTTGAAGCTGTCTCAAAATTAGTAGATTGCGTTCAAGGGGCAGGGGCAGGCCGACGATAAAGCGGAGCCTACGTGTTGTATGCCGACATTTTAAGGCGAGACCTTTGAAAAATGGTGCGTGTTCAGGGGGTGCGCTCCCCCGCTTCACTTTGACGTCTGCGCGTCTTGCACTGTTATTTATCCAGCGCCGGGGTCGATATGATTAAATATACTCGGCCACGGAAACCGTTCTGTCTCCGAGCAGATTGACATAACTCCCTTTTTCATTATCGTACCAGCCGTATATAACCGCCTGCGTTATCGGTATTCTGATAATAACGTCCTTTAACGAACATAAGGTATCTTTTTCCAGGTCCGGCACTTTTTCCAGGTCAATGGTAAGTTCGGCGGTTCGGGTATGGGTCACATGTCCCTCGATAATCGCTGCAGCTCTCGGCATGCCGATGATATCCCCGGACACGTTCTGCTTGTCGGTATAACTGAGATACCCCTTGGGGTCGTCGGATGCAGCCTCCCGGTAAACCGCATTGAGCAATTCTCTGCTGATCGGCTCGCCGGAAAGCTCTTCTTGCAGGTTCAGCACCAGTATAATCAGAGACCCTGTGGAGATGGGAACTCTGACCGATTCCGCGATGAATCCAATATCCTTCATTTCCGGAATAACCAGTCTCAACGCATTGGCGGCACCGGTAGTGGTAAGGATAATGTTATTCATAATGCTTCTGTTTTTCCTGAGATCGACGGCCCCTGTTTTTGGCAGCCTGTCCAAAACCTGCTGCGATCCGGTTACTGCATGAACCGTTGCCATGGACGCCGACAGGATTTTTTTAGGACCGAAAGCATTGAGAAGCGGTTTTATCATATGCGCCAGACAGTTGGTGGTACAGGATGCATTGGAAATGAGTTTATGGCGCCTGGGATCGTAAACATTATCATTGATACCCATTACCGAGGTAACAACGTCATCCGGCATCGGCATCCCTTTATTCTCGATCTTAAACGGCGCGGAAACGATAACTTTTTCGGCGCCGGCCTCAAGATGGCCCCGCAAAGATCCCTTGGGATGATCCGGAGGAAGTGTGGGATCCAGAAAATTTCCAGTGGTATCGACAACCAGTTTTACACCGTATTTTTTCCAGTTCAACTCGGCCGGATTTCTGGACGTCCTTAAAAAGCGAACCTTGACCCCATCGATGTTCATGGTGCCGTTTTGTTCATCCAGATCTTCGATCAGCGGTTCTGACGCTTGACCGTACAGGAACCCATGGAGCGACCCATAGATTGAATCCCTTTCGGCATAGTGGGCAATGTCTTCCAGGGACGTGCCGACCTTTCGACCGATATTGACGATAATTTCACTAAAATATTTCCGCGCCACATGGTGCCAGAGCGTAAGCTTACCGATCCTGCCGAACCCGTTTATTCCAAGCTTAAATCCATCACTGTTTCCGGTTTGCATATTCGTTCGCTCCCCTTTCCGGACTGGTTATTTTCGATTTCTATTCTTCTTGAACCTTTATCAAACCCCGATAAACCGATCCTTCCCTGCCGTCAATACTTAAATAGTCTCCGGATTTAAAGTGCGCCTCGTTGAATCGACAGCTTTTTTCCTTTTCGTCGCAGACGAGGTTTCCGCATCCCACAATGCAGGTTTTCCCGAGCCGATATGCCACGACAGCAGCATGGGAGGTTACCCCGCCGCGGGCCGTAAGGAGGCCGTCGGCGGCATAGATCTCCCGAATATCATCCGGAACGGTATCGCCCCTTGAAAGAATCAAAAACGTTTCAGGCTCTTCGGTTCTCCATTGGTCGATCTCTTCAAGGTCAAAAACAATCCGTCCACTCATCGCTCCGCCGCTGACACCGATACCATGGCCCAACAATTTATCTTCCGTGATATCGTCAAGGTCAAAGGTTGAAACTTTCTTTCGCTCACGGATGGTCATATCCCGGGTTTGCATCAGGTGCAGATCTTCAACACGAGGGCTTTCAAAGGTAAACTCCATCTCTTGAGGACTCCATCCCCTGATGTGGATCAACTCATTGGCCAATTCTTTCAATGCCTTGAAAATCTCGGGAAAATGTCTTTCAAGGGTTATATCGGTTTCCCTCATTTCGATATCCTGCTGTATAATCGATATGGGAAGTGTTTTTACAAGACCTGACGCCACATCCTCACCTTGATTTCCGATGGAAAAATCACCCCAAAGTCTCAGGCTGTCCTCTGACCATCTGGGATTATGGGTAAAGAAGACGCCGGTTCCCGATTGCTGGGAAATGTTCCCGAAAACCATTTCCTGTACGGTAGCGGCCGTCCCCCAGTCATCGGATATCCCCATAATCTTACGGTAGGTTCTCGCCTTGGCGCCCTCCCAGGAACCGAAGACTTTTTTAATCGTAAAATAAAGCTGTTCAAAAGGATCGTCGATAACATTAATCCCGGCATTGGTGATCATTTTTTTGTAGGTCATCGCCACCTTCCGCATCTGCATGCCGGTGAGCTCCCTTTTAAACCGGACGCCGGCCCTTCGCTTGAGTTCACTGATGATGGCATCAAAGTCATCTCTTTCCAGTCCGGAAGCCATGCCGTAACATTGCAGAAACCGGCGATAGCAATCCCAGGCAAACCAGGCATTACCGGTCCGTTTTTCAATGCCTGTTGCAATCTCCTCATTCATCCCGACATTCAGAAACGTATCCATCATTCCGGGTTGTGAAATGGCAGATCCGCTCCGCACCGAAAAGAGCAAGGGGTTTTTGGGATCACCAAAGTTTTTGGCGGTTATTTTTTCGATATCGGATATCTGCTGCAAAATCTGTTCTTTGAAGTTTTGTTCTGCCGGAGGATAACCGTCTATGATCTCTCTACAACGAAACGCCTCGGTTGTTATAATAAAACCGGGAGGTACCGGCATTCCGAATTTTTTCAGTTTAACGAGATTCAGTCCTTTACTCCCCAAATAAATAATTCCGGAAACCATCTTGGGAATTTTATCCATAGACGTCATGGCCCGTTTAGGATCGTAAAGAAGCAGTTGATGCAGTTTGTCCTTGGGGAGTTTATTCGACTGCTGAAAGAGGGTGTTCAGAATTCGGCTTAAGAACAGATCCAGCTGCTGGAGCCCCAATGAAAACGCAATGCGTTCCCGGAAAAAGATTTCAGAAACCCTGTGGTTCAGCTTTTCGCCATCGATTGTACCGCTTACCGGGAGGTATTTCGGGAGGATCTCTTCCACAGGTATCTGCGATAAATTCTGACTCAGGTTTTCCCCATGAATGTTGTTAAAATAATCGTTGATGATGTTCCTTACAGCCAGGGCAAACCCCTTAAAGATGTCAAGATACTGTGTAAAAGTAAGTTGTCTGGCTTCAAGGGATTGGGCCAACATGTCCAGCTGGCGCTCGATTTCCACCGACGGGATTCCATCGAGTTTCAATGCTTTGTAAAATAGACTCAACCGGCTGTAAATCAGGTAAAAAGTGGCTTTTGTAATGAGGCTTAGATCAATTTTATCCACCAGTTCTTCAAAAAGCACATTCACCAGAGATTTTATTCGAAATGCGAGCCCGAGGCAGTCAAATTTCTTTTCGCGGTAACTGCCGTACATGGAAGGGATGTCTATGGTAATGTGCCGTTTCTTATAAATGTCTTCCTTGATTTCGTAAGTCTGTTCGGAAAGTATTATTTTTTTCAGCTCTTCCAGATAGTCGAGGAGTTTGTATATTTTTTTATTTAAATCGGGCTCCTTGAAGGCATTCCGCAGCCGGTTCAAATCAGGGAAGGCTTCGGCCTGGAGTTGGGCAATATACTTGTCCATCTCAATAAAATCGAGATTGTATTTCTGATCTAAAAGTTTATACAAGGCGATGGCAAGTTCCACCCGCTCTACATCTAGCTCTGATACGTCTGAAACCCCTTCAAGAATAGACTTCATTTCGTCGTCTCTCAGTTTGAGAAGACCTTCCGGCAAGGTTATCCCTTTTTCTTTAAACTGCGATATTACCTTGTGAACACCCTCCACATAGGGGCTCTCTATTTCGATTGCCACGTAAATAATCGGTGGAACAAAGGCTTCCAGAATTTCTTTTTCTTTGGTTTCCCAGAATTTAAGGGTTGCCTTCATAAAATCGATAATCCGGTTGCTGCTTTCCACATGGCTCTGTTTCCTTAAAAAATGAATCAGCGGATCTCTTCGATGGGAGATTTCATCGATCTTTGTGGATATCTCCCTCAGATTCCCCTCGGCGCCGATATCGTTGAAATACACCGGAAAAAGCCTGCAGAGTTGTTTGGCCAGATTATAGACAGGTTCGATACGGCTGTTTAACAATTGGGTAACATCCCGCGGGAACAGGTCGATGTCCTTAATGAATACACCGCAAATAGAAATATGGATGATAAGGTAGGAAATAAGCCGGGTGGACCAGATGGGGTTCAGTTCAATAAGTTCAAGCCATGTCCTTATATTGAGAATGTGGGCCGGATTGGCCTTTATTTGCCAGTCGTTTCCGACACCTCCGATCATCGGCAACTGAAAACCCAGATCGATGACGTAATCGATGAATAATTTTACAAGATCGCTGTCATCGGTTTTATAAACACCTTTCCCCATATTCAGAACACAGTTCAATGCCGTTGCAGGATATTTTCCGGTTCGGGTTTTTAATATGGAAAAGGTTTTATGAATGAGGCTCTCGATATTCAGGTGACTCTCATGCGCAATCAGCCAGCTTAATGTTCTGTTGATGTCCCTTAAGGCTTCCTCATGGATCAACGACAAACCGGAAATATTCATGATATGGAAAAGAAAAATGAGTTTCCATTGATTGCCCAAATGGATTTTTGGACTTTCATCCAGAAGGCTTTGAGAAATTCTTCGGTATGCTTCGACAAATTGGCTGTAATCGGGAAGCGCTGCGAGCCCCTTTAAAACATCTTCGGAAGCACTGTTTTTGGACGGTGCAACACGTTTAAGTTCGATGATATACCGGTCGATCCGGTTATGAGATATCTCCTCAAAAAATTTTTCCAGTTTGTCCGGGTTGTCGATTTCACCGGCCTCTTCTTTGAACCAGGACCAAGGATCTCTTTCCTGGAGCCAGTAAGCATAGATACGATGAAAATATTTTATGAGAAGTAAATTTACAGACTCACAATCATCCGTAATTTCGGATGAATAACTTAAAAGCGCTTCACCCAGCTTCCGTATCTGATAGAAACTTTTGACAAACAAGAAGAAATCTTCTTCTTCATAATTCCGAATTCGATCAAATGCATCATCGATGGCCGGTTTGAATCTCTTGAAGTCGGCACCGGACTCCTTGATGATTTTCTGGATAAACAGGAGAAAATTGTCCACAGCATCGGCCCTGACTTCAATATCGCTTTTCGATTCAATGGCTCGGGTGAAAATTTCCACAAAAAGTCTTGCAGCTTCAGGTCCTTTGGGGTGGCTTTTGAGAAGATGAAAGTAATCGAGGGAATAGACCCTCGCTTCCTGAACGATAAATTGCCAGTTTAGATACGGATGAGAAAGCTCTTTTAAAAACGTGTTCAATCCTTCCATGATGCCGTAATATTTGGACATCACCTCCTGAAGGATTGAATATTTTTCATCAACGGTGACGTCGACATAATAGTTGGCAATATTAATCTCAAGGGCTTTTGACTGTATCATCAGATCCCCATTTGATTGAAGATTTTTGATTGATGATTGATGATTGGCGATTTCTTCAAATATCAATTTTTAAAAAATATCAGACATTGCCGCTATTTTCAAGTTTATTTCAATCCGCTATTATTATAACTCCACACCCAATCGACAATCATCAACAAAAAAGCCCCTCCAAAAGGGAGGGGCTTTTTTAAAGTGCTGTGTAAAATTAATAACTAGAGTTCAAGCCATGAATCCGAGTAGAGAGACCTTCCAAGGATGACATTGGTCGTTTTGGCATAATCCTGCATCTCTTTTGAAAGACTATCCATATCCGGTCCTTCGCCGTCCATAATGCCGTAAATCAAGTCCACGATATCTTGGCGCTCGCCCCGGGCTATGGAAATCAGCTGATCGTCCAGCGGGTCGGCAATCACCGACTCCATACCGTACTTCTGAAGCATGACCATATACGTCTGGTTAAGAATCGGCCGCAGACGATCGGGCGGACCGTTGGATATATTCGACAGCCCGCAGGTGCTCCGGGCACCGGGAGCGATATCCTGGAGCATCCCCTGAAACTCCATAAGGCTTATGGCCTGGGGCTGCTGGATGTTCACCGGAGTTACAATGCCGTCCACCCAGATTTTCTCATTGGGGATTCCGGCTTCATTGGCGGCATACAGAAGCTCAACGCAAAGGGCCGCGCGTTCATTTTCATCCCGCGGCAGACCGTCAGGACCCCACAGAAGTCCGACAAAATCGGCATTGTATTCCGCAGCCAGAGGAATCATCTTTTCATAGCGTTCCGGACGGCACATGATCGAATTGATAATGGGCGTAAGTTTACAGACCTTGAGGGCGGCCGATATGGCATCAATATTGGAGGTGTCCAAAACCAGCGGTATATCGTCAACCACCTCCTGCACCACTTCAACCACCCATGGCATCAGCTCATGTCCATCCTTTTTGGCAGGGCCGAGGTTGATGTCGATAAAATCCATCCCTTTCTCCTTCTGAAAAAGGGCTTCCTCCTGAATCGGCTTGGGATTACGCTCCTTGAATGCCCTGCCGATCTTTGTAGATATGACGTTTAAACTTTCACCTAAAAGTAACATATGACCTCCCTCCTTTATCGGCAACCGCCTGATGTTTTCGGGGCATGCCCTTCCACTATATCTCATCGGATCTTAATACATTAAATACGATGGATATACTCCACCCGGCAAGCTTTTTATGCCGTTATTTTGACTTGAGAAATGCCGGAATATGAGCGGCCTCTCTCGGTCCCACGGTAATGGTCCAGCCAGGCAATTCTTCTTCCATATCGCCGACAATAGCGGCCGCATAACCGGGGATAATCACTTCCGTATGCTTGATCTTATCCGCTATGCCGCACTTTTTGACAAACATTCCCACATCGTCGCCGGAAAATTTTCCGGCAGCCCACGCAGTTAGAACGGACAGGCCTTCAGCGTCTTTGATCAGCAGCCAGGACGGCACCTTGCTCCCTTCAATTTCGCCGGATACAATAAAGTAAGTCAACGCAAAATTGGTGGTCACCAAAACCGGAGAATTTTCATCGGGATCACCGATTTCGTAGATTCCCTCTGTAACGGTCATTGGCCGCTGTGGATCCGTATAGATATTCAACCGTTCAACCAGCAGAGAGAAAAGGCCCCCACCCTTAAAATCGGATAAAATGGTGATGCCGCCGTACTTTGCAATAAACATAGCGGCGATGAGCGTTTCCATGTCCAGATTCGATGCCATTTCACACGGAAACGTAATGGTTGGAAAACCCAGGGCTCTGTTTAACGACTTAAGGGCTGCACGGCGGATGACAATCTGGTCCTCGAACGCCTGCTTGATCTCTCTGGCGCCGGAATCGACCACCAGGTCCTTCAGGCCCATTTCCATCAACTTGGTTGTCAGGGGGATCAACCCTTCAACAGAATCCGCCTTGACCGCCAAAGGCAAATCATTATCTTTGGCAAGGGCACCAAAGGCATCGATATTACTTTCAGTTGCGGCATATATCAAAGGGCGTTTGAATTTACAGACCTCGATTCCGGCCGCCATGACGCCGGCATCTTCGGACATCAAAACCAGGTTGAATTCCGATGTTTCGGCAATGGTTTTTGCCGCAGCCGCAAAGGCATCCTTATCGCCATTTACATCTTTCAAGGCCACCAGCTCGGGCCTTAGATTTAAACCCACCCGTTCAAACTGGAAAGCATTCCAGGCTTTTAGCTTGTCTTCAAGATCAGCCGCGGCAATATCTGACCCCACCATCGCACCGACGGGCGTCGGGCTGTAAAAGGTCTTTTCATGACGGTACATAACGGTTTCACCGCCGGCTTTTGTCTTCCGAACACCTTTCCCCAGCGCAACGGGTCGGATCGGAGGTGCCGAAGCCTCGGCAAGCTGCGCTCTCGCTTCGTCGGATACATAGGGGCAGGCATCGAGTTCAGCCTTCCCGGATGCCAGGTTCATGGCAAAAGCAAGGCATGTGGGAACCCCACATTCCTTACAGTTGGTTTTCGGCAGGAGTTTGAAAATCTGAATACCGGTTAATGCCATTTTTATCTCCTCTCCTTATTTTAATCGATCGAGTTTCAAGTTTTGATATTAAAGTATCAGGTTTAAGGAGCAGCCCTATGGCGCTCCTTAAACCTTTGTCTCTATCAGTTATCAGATCAGCGGATCCATTGAAAGCGCCGGATGGCCGACTTTTTCAAGGAAAGGCAGAATCTCTTCTTCGGAAGTACCCACGGTCTCGTCAGCAATCATATCGTACAGATTCGGAACGCCAAGTTCTTCACCCCGTTTTTGGAGACGCTCTTTGAATTCTTCTTTAAGACCCTTGGGCATCCAGACCATACGCAAAAGGCCGCCGTCACCGACGAGGAA
This sequence comes from Desulfobacterales bacterium, assembly GCA_032126435.1. GTDB lineage: Bacteria > Desulfobacterota > Desulfobacteria > Desulfobacterales > UBA11574 > JAAXQD01. The sequence goes on from JAQBBE010000121.1 coordinate 34,661, forward strand.
CTTTCGCTGGATGATATTGTACTTGGAATGGCCCACAAACCCCGGCGAAGAGGCGCCTCCGCCCATAACACCGGCCAGTGTGGTAAATTTCATGCCGCAGGGTGTTTCACCCATATAGTCCCGGCCCACGGTCATAACGCCGTTGCAGGAGGACAGCATGGCCGCAATGGCTTCGCAGCATCCGCAGGTGGTCATGGGATCATGCACCAGGGAGTAAAAGTTGTAATGGGTGACGTTTCCCCGTGAGGCCTTAGAAACAAAATCGTTGACCCCTTTCCACTGACCCAGTACAGGATCGAGACATTCACCTTTTTCGATGGGCTGGTTGGGACCTGTGGGATTGATCTCAAAGGATGCCTTGCAGTCCATCCAGTTGTAAGCACCGCAGAGACCGGTTCGCTCGGGACTCACCGTACAGACATGGTTGGGCGCAAAAGACTGGCAAAGGGTGCAGGAGTAGTAAATCTCTTCCGCTTCATCCGTCATGTTCTCGACCCGCTCGTCCCGATGTTTGTATTCACCCCGGGCCCTTTCAGTCAATTTTTTCACATCCTCCGGCTTGGTGTAAAGGGTGACCTGGACTTTATCGAGAATATTTCCAAAATCCTGATGGAATTTGGCATGCAGAACCACGCCGATATCTTTCAGGGTGAACCCTTTTTCCATGGCCGATTTACTGACCCGGATCCAGGCGATGTCCCGCTGACCGATATGCATGATCCCCTGGATGTAGTTTATCAGATGATGGATCTGGCGTTCGATTATCGGTTCGAAATCGTCCTGAAATTCACGGCCTGCGACCTGAATATAGATCCCCAGGGGGAAGGTCTCCCCTTCTTTGAGTTCGGTGATATCAGGGCCGATCACCTCAACCTTGCCGTCGTCGATCTCTTTCATATCGGCCATTTTACAAAGCTCTGTGGCCTGGGTCTTGCCGCCGCCGCACTGGGCATACAGATCCTTGCCCCTGACCCGCTCGCCCTCAAAGGCCGGACCAAATGACAGCGGGATATCGATCTCGGTGACATGAACCTTGAGCCCGCGGACCTCCACCGATCTCTGGCAGATTTCATCATGGCGTACATTGGGCACCACGTGTTCGTAGGTGCAGATACCGGTGGGCAGAATCTCGGGAACATCCGTATCCGCCAGGGTCGGGAAACCCCAGTTGACACATCCGGCCGCCGCACATGCCCAGTGGGTTCCGATTTCACCGAAGGCGTTAACGAACGCAAAGATTCTGTTTTTGTTATACAAAAGAATCTTTTTAAAATCACCGGGTTCAACCCCGCCGAACGCCATGGCCGCCCGATTGGCAAACCC
>JAQBBE010000122.1:0-15403 GCA_032126435.1 Desulfobacterales bacterium
ATATCAGACGGAAAAGGTCATGAAAGACATTATGGAGGGAACCGACAGATTAAGCAATACCATTATCCTCGGCGCCCATTATGCGATGATGATCAACTCAAGGGATGATATTAACCATATCATAAACAACATCAGCAAACAGAAAGAGATCGATACCGTTCGTATTTACAATAAAAAAGGACAGATAAAATTTTCAAACCGGCCTTCGGAACTCGATGTGACCACAAACATAAAAGCAGAGGCCTGTGATGTATGCCACCGGTCGGACCCCCCTCTGTCTGAACTCATTCTGGTGCAGAAGACACGAATATTTCATTCTTCACAAGGTCACCGCCTCCTGGGTATTATCAGCCCGATCCGAAACAATACCGGCTGTTCGTCGGATTCCTGCCATGTGCATCCTGAGGGGAAGAAGATACTGGGAGCACTCGATGTTGTTGTTTCCCTAAAAGAAACAGATGAAGAAATATCTTTTCTTGAAAACGGTATCATCGTTCTGGCTGTTTTTGCCTTCCTGGTAACATCCGCCATTATTTTTATTTTTGTATTAAAATTTGTAAATCAGCCCATTAAAAAGCTGATCACCACAACCGATCTTATTGCCAAAGGCGAGTATTCAAACGTTATCGAGATTAATCAGAACGATGAAATGGGCCAACTGTTTACTGCCATAAATAAGATGGGCACACGAATTGTTGAAAAGCAGGCTGCACTTAAAAAACAGAGGGATGAATACCAGAACTTGTTCGAGCTTGTACCCTGTCTGATTACGATTCAGGACAGAGACTTTAAGCTGATCAGTTACAATAAAGAGTTTGCGGAGACTTTCAATCCCACTCCTAACGATTTTTGCTATTGTGTTTATAAACAGCGCGATGAAAAATGTAAGATCTGTCCGGTTGAAAAAACATTTAAAGACGGCCTGTCCCATTACGGTGAAGAAACCGGCTTGAGTAAAGACGGGACGAGAACGTATTGGCTTGCCAGAACGTCTCCAATTTTGGACGCAAAGGGCGAAATCGTTGCTGTCATGGAAGTTTGCCTCGACATAACCCGAATGAAGCAACTTGAAGAGCGGCTTGAAAAATCAGAGAAAAAATATTACGCCATTTTCAACAATATCCCTAACGCCGTCTTTGTACTGGACGTGAATACTCTTGAAATACTCGACTGCAATAAAAGTGTCACCCATGTTTACGGATATGAAAAGGATGAGATCACAAAAAGATCCTTTCTGGATTTATTCCTCGATGAGGAAAGAGACCATTATGCTTTCAAAATAATGACATCTGCTTACGTAAACCAAGTGAAACATGTCAATAAAGACGGCAAAACACTTTTTGTGGCGATTCGGATTTCGCCGTCAGAGTATTTGGGACAAAAAGTGCTGCTTGTTACCACCAGCGACATTACCAAGCGGCTTGACGTCGAACATCAACTCATTCATGCCGGCAAAATGGCAACGCTGGGAGAAATGGCCACCGGCATTGCGCATGAATTGAATCAACCGCTCTCGGTCATTAAAACCGCAAGTAATTTCTTTATAAAAAAATTGGATCAAAACAATCCCATCGACAATGATATTCTTTACAACATGCTTGAGATGATAGACCACAATGTTGACCGTTCGGCCAAAATTATCAATCATATGAGACAATTTGCCCGAAAATCGGATGTGGTTCTGGGAAAGGTTCAGGTCAACGAAGTGCTGGGAAGAGCTTTTGAAATTTTCAGCCAGCAACTCAAAGCCAGAGGAATCGACGTGGTCTGGGATATTGATAAAAAACTGCCGAAGGTAATGGCAGATCCCAGCCGGTTGGAACAGGTTTTTATAAACCTTATTTTAAATGCCAGGGACGCCATCGAGGAAAAGTGGGCGTCTGGCGAGCCGCCTTTGGGCACCAAAAAGATCACGCTTAAAACAAAACTCGTGGGAGAAACGGTCGTTGTCGAGGTCACCGATACGGGTGCAGGGCTTCCTGAAGATATATCAGACAAGATATTTGAGCCGTTCTTCACCACAAAAGAAGTCGGCAAAGGGACCGGCCTCGGCCTTTCGATCAGTTATGGTATAATTAAAGATTGCGGCGGAGACATAAAAGCGGCGACCAATAAAGAAGGAGAAACCTATTTTAGTATAACTTTTCCTGTTGAGGATGTTGAATGATGGAAAAAACAATTTTACTGGTGGATGATGAACCGGATATCCGCGAGGTTCTGAATATATCTTTATCTGATATCGGCTATAAGGTTCTTACCGCCGAAAATGGGGCGGATGCCCTGAATATATTCAAAAATGCCGACATCCCGGTGGTCATTACCGATATTAAAATGCCCGGCATTGACGGTATCGAGCTTCTTCGAAAAATTAAACACGAAAATCCGGAAACAGAGGTAATAATGCTCACCGGCCATGGGGACTTAGATCTGGCCATAAAAAGTTTAAAATTTGAAGCCACCGATTTTATCACAAAGCCAATCAACGATGACGCCTTGGAATTGGCCCTGGTAAGAGCCTTTGAAAAAATTGCAATGAGAAAAAAACTAAGGGAATACCACCGAAACAGGGCCATGAATGACATTCTCATCAATGAGCTTATTCAGGAAGACATTATGATAATTGGATCCGACTATCGGATTCTGGATATCAATGAAACCCTGCTGAACAAATTGGGGCTGGAGAAGGAGGAAACCATCGGTCGGTACTGTTATGAAATTACGCACAGGAAAAATACACCATGTTCCGGTGAGAATCATCAATGCCCCCTTGTGAAAACAATCCAGACACATAAATCTTCCAAGGAAACCCATGTCCATAAAGACAAGAACAATAACAATATCTATTATTCAATTTCTGCATATCCTTTGTTTGAAAACGGCCAAGTGATCGGCGCCATTGAGCTGTCCCGGGATATTACAGCTGATATCAATGCACGGCAGGCAATGATGAAACAGGACAAACTGGTATCCATCGGCCGGTTGTCCGCCGGTGTTGCCCATGAAATCAATAACCCTTTAACCACAATTCTAACCAGCACAATGTTGATCCAGGAGGATATCGCCCCGGATGACCCCATTCAAGAGGAATTGGAAACCATCGTCAATGAAACCCTTCGCTGTCGCAAGATCGTTACCAGTCTTCTAGATTTTGCCCGCCAGACAAAACCAGCCAAAAAGCATTACAATATCAACGAAATTGTTGGTGAATGTATCAAGTTAACTCGAAAACAGGCGACATTCCATGATTTAACCATCGTAACGAACCTTTCCGATGACATGCCGATGGTGCTGATGGATAAAGATCAGATACAACAAGCGGTTATCAATCTCATCCTCAACGCCACAGACGCAACGGATTCTGGAGGAACCATCACGGTTTCAACTCAATTTATTCCACAGGATAAGGTTGTTGAAATTGCCATAAGCGATACCGGCAAAGGAATTCCCGGAGAGAATACCGATAAAATTTTTGAACCTTTTTTTACCACCAAGGGCAGCGGAACCGGGCTTGGATTGGCCATTACCCATGGCATCATCGGTCAACACGGCGGGACGATAAATGTCAAAAGCAACCAGAGCCAGGGAACAACTTTCACGATCAGACTTCCCCAAAACCAAGGAAAACAAGATGGCAATCCATGATCCCCTTATCCTTATTGTCGATGATGAACCGGCCATCTGTAGGAATTGCGTAAAAATACTGACGAAGATGGACTATGAAGTCAAGTACGCCCTCAGTGGTTATGATGCGCTGAAGATGTTGGAAGCGGAACAGTTCGATGTGGTGGTCACCGATTTAAAAATGAGCAACCTGGGGGGCATGGAGGTCTTGCGGCGTCTAAAAGAGACCCATCCGGAAACCATGGTAATTGTAATTACCGGATATGCCAGTGTTTCTTCGGCTGTCGAAGTAATGAAGATGGGCGCTTTTGACTATCTCCCAAAACCGTTTACGCCCCACGAACTGCGTTCCGTTGTCCATCAGTCTCTTGCGGAAAGAGAAATATTGCTTCAAAACCAGCGGTTTATGCAGAAAAAAGTACGGCTGAAATCATTTTCTCATCAGCTCATTGGAGACAGTCCTAAAATAAAAAAGGTTGTCTCCATGGTACAAAAGGTTGCCCCCACCGATTCGACGGTTCTTGTTTACGGCGAAAGCGGAACCGGAAAAGAATTAATTTCAAGGGCGGTCCATGCCAACAGTTCCAGAAAAGATAAGGTATTTTTTGCGGTAGATTGCGGAACGTTATCGGACAACCTTCTGGAAAGCGAGTTGTTTGGTCATGCCAAAGGCGCTTTTACAGGCGCGTATAACCATAAGGAGGGCATATTCAAGCTGGCGGATGGCGGAACCGTATTTCTGGATGAGATCAGCAACATCAGTCTAAACGTTCAAAGCAAACTGCTTCGGTTTTTAGAAAACCGCGAAATTTTACCATTGGGGAGCACGGTTAATCAAAAAGTGGATGTTCGTTTGATTTTTGCCACCAATAAGGACCTCAAAAAAATGGTGGCCGAAGGTTCCTTCAGAGAAGACTTTTATTATCGAATTTTTGTATATCCGATTATGATACCCCCGCTCAGGGAGAGGAAAACAGATATTTTGCCCATATCCTACCATTTTTTAAAACAGTTCAACCAAAGCTTTGGCAAAAAGATATCTGGATTCGAGGATAAGACTGTCACGCGATTAACGGGATATGATTGGCCGGGGAACGTTAGACAATTGCGAAATGTCATCGAAAGGGCCGTCATCCTGTGTGAGAGAGAAAAAATTACGCTCAAAGAACTTCCTCTACTGGGGGACATCTCTGATATCGAACAACTCATCGACTATATTCCTTCAACCAACGATGAACTTAAAAGAATCAAAAAAGAGATCCGGCAGAAAGCGGTTGCGAAAGTTGAAAAGAATTTTGTAACGAATGCACTTATGAAAAACGATTGGAACGTCACCCGTGCAGCAGAAAAAGTAGGGCTGCAAAGAACCAACTTTCAATCGTTAATCAAAAAACACAATATAAAGATCCCCCGACACACCCGGTCAGATCCGTGAACCATTGAATATTTATACGGTGTATATTTTTTTTATATAACCTATAGATTTTCATGGCAGCGTCCTGAAAGGGTCTCCTCCCTCGCAAACCTGGTTTTATGTCCAACAGGAACGTGTATATTTTTTATATACGCACCTGCTTCGACCTGAGCTCCACTCTGATTTATATTCTATAATATCAATAGATTAACATATGGCATCTCTTTTGGCACGCAACATGCATTAACGCCGGATAAGATTAATTTTAAATGAAACATGAATTTACATAAAAAAATAACAGATACAGTTCATTTAAGGAGGAAAAAATGGGAACAGCAGCAAAAATTATGGTCGTCGATGATGAAAAACAGATTTGTCAAAATGTGGAAAAGATCCTTTCCAAAAACAATTACGAGGTCATTCGCGCAACCAGCGCCAAAGAGGCCCTGGAAAAAATGGCCAAGGATTCGTTTTCGCTTCTTATCTCCGATATCGTTATGCCCGAGATGAATGGCCTTGAGTTTCTGAAACTGGTTAAAAAGGAATGGCCGCTGACCAAAGCTGTAATGATGACAGCCTATGCATCCACAGATACGGCGGTTAAAGCCATACGGCTTGGGGCTCTGGACTATTTTTCCAAACCGTTCACTCCGGATGAGTTGAGATCTACGGTTAAACGGGCCCTGTCCGGAGATTTAACCGAGGCGGTGATAACGGAGAAGGAAAAAGAGATCATTGATGTGGATATTCCTTTTGATAGAGATGATGTCGCAAAATATACCGGTGAGGACTTTGTAGACAGGCTGGGTCCTTCGGATATGCCGGTGGTTGAAGCAGCACCGGAAACCCTTCTAAATTACTGTGCATTAGGAAATATGGTCTGTGATATTTTCAAAAAGCTGGAGAATACATGTAAGGGGGGGATTAAAACCGGAGAATGCCCACAGCTAAAGGCTAAAAAGAAAAAGGCTGCCAAAGCGAAAGGGTTTGACGCTGAAAAACTGATCGGCATCGATTCTCCGTTTAACTACGAAGAAGTGGTTTCAATAACCGGTCCTGAATATGTTTTGAACATGCACCACGAAGGGGTTGCTTTTATGCCCTATGAAGAACTCAAGCAGAACGTTGCACGGATGATGACAAAAGCGCCCGAACGTCCGGCAAACGTTATAGAGATTCCGAGAGAAACCGTGCCGGCGGGAATCCTGGTGATTGATGACGAAGTCGCTGTCAATAATAATATCCGGAAAATACTCTCCAAAAAAGGTTTCAATGTGGATCAGGCTGTCACCAAAACCGAGGCGCTTGAGAAAATAGAAGAAAGCGCTTACGCTCTTGTTCTGTTGGACCTGAAAATTCCCGAAGTAAAAGATCTGGAGCTTCTAAAAGCAATTCGTGACCGGAGACCGGATACCATGGTTATTATCATCACCGGTTATGCCAGTATTGAGACGGCAGTGGAAGCCTCACGGCTGGGAGCTATCGATTACCTTGCCAAACCGTTTACACCCGACGAAATCCGGAACGCAACTGAAAAAGCTTTCCGCCTCGCCGCTTAAGACAAAAAGAATCTCCCAACCACCTTTTGGGTTGGGAGATTCTTTAAAACTCAAATTTACTCCCGACTACGATTTCGTATTATTTTCAAGCGGTCGATTATGATAACCCGCTTTCCCGTTACACTTCTATTCAAAAAGGGTATATCTTTTTAAAAATTCTCCATTATCATCCCCCCAACAAACCTTAGAATTTTATTGACAAACCTTATAATACTTTATAGTTAAACTGCTTGGTTCAATCTTACGTAACGGTAGCGTTACTTTTCAACATATCGCCCTAAAATTGCTCTTTTCTCAAGGAGGATAGAACGATGCCCAAAGATGTAATCGGATCGGTTCTGGTTTTAGGTGGAGGGATTGCCGGAATGCAATCCGCTCTGGATCTTGCCAACTCGGGATATTATGTCTATCTCGTCGAAAAATCCCCCTCCATTGGTGGAGTTATGGCTCAACTGGACAAAACTTTCCCCACCAATGATTGTGCCATGTGAATTATCTCACCCAAACTGGTCGAGGTCGGCCGGCACCTGAATATTGAAATCATCACATACGCGGATCTGGAATCTGTGGAGGGATCCGCCGGTAACTTTAAAGTAAAGATTAAAAAACGGGCGCGTAGTATCGATATGGATCTCTGTACGGGCTGTGGGAACTGCGTTGAAAACTGTCCGGTTGTAAACATACCGATGCCCAAAAATCAGGTTAAAGCTTAGTATAATTCATGCCAATTCATCTTGTTTCATTAGGGGGGTGAGCATATGAGTCAGGCAGCTCAGATTAAAAGCGTTCAGTTTGAAAGTGTTCCATCCATAGAAATCGATTATATGGAACTTGATAATATCATCGCCAATGAATTTAATAACGACAAAGAAAATCTGATTATGATTCTTCAGGCGATACAACGGCGTTACAACTTTCTACCCCGACCGGCCCTCGCTTATCTTTCCACCAAACTTGACGTACCCTACAGCCAGATTTACGGTGTTGCGACATTTTACAGCACTTTCAGCCTTGAGCCCAGAGGCAGAAATATCATATCGATCTGTCTCGGTACGGCCTGCCATGTTAGAGGCGGGGAAAGAGTTCGCGAAAGAATTGAGGGGGCCTTGAACCTCTGTGACGGGGAAACCACCGAGGACCAGCGCTTTACCTTAGAAACGGTGCGGTGTATCGGTTGTTGTAGCCTTGGACCGGTGATCAAAATCAATGAAGACACGCATGGTCACATTTCTTACGACCAGGTGAACAAAATTTTAGATCAGTATGAATAAAATTTAAGAGGCCAGCGCCATGAAAATCCAGTCAGTAAAAGATCTAGAGCAAATCCGTGAGGAATACAGCAAGCGGCTCTATTATCCGGAAGCCGTCAAGGTAAACATCGGAATGGCTTCTTGCGGTATCGCAGCAGGGGCCAAGGCATCATTTGATAGGGCGATTCAAGAGTTTCCCAATGGAAACGGTATCGATATCAGCCAAACCGGCTGTATCGGTTTCTGTGAAGTTGAACCCCTGGTTGAAATATTAGGGCCCGGTAAACCACGGGTAATGTATAAAAATATTACCGAGGACAAGATTTTAGAGACCATTCAGGATTATAACGAAAACAAATTTAACAAAAAGTGGATTCTGGGACAAATGCGCGATCCGCGATCGCTTCTGGAAGATGATATCGAAAACCCCTTGGCAGGTGTAACACCGCTTGAAGAGATTCCTTTTTTGGAAGAGATCCCCTTTTATCATAAACAGGTTAAAATCGCCCTGCGAAATTGCGGATATATCGATCCGGACAGTATTGAAGAATTCATCGCCAAAGATGGATATTTTGCTTTCCTTAAGGCACTCCATGATATGGAGCCCAAAGAAATTATTCAGCAGGTTAAGGCGTCGGGACTCAGGGGCCGCGGCGGCGGTGGATTCCCGGCCGGGGTCAAATGGGAAACCTGTGCCAGCCATGACGGCGATAGATATATCATCTGTAATGCCGATGAAGGCGATCCCGGCGCTTACATGGATCGCAGCATACTCGAAGGCGATCCTCACAGCGTTTTAGAGGGAATGTTGATTGCGGCACGCGGCATTGGATCCAATCAAGGCTTTTTATATGTTCGCAATGAATATCCATTGGCTGTAAAACGTCTGGTATCGGCGATCAAAGCGGCTGAAAGATATGGTTTGCTCGGCGAAAACATTGCCGGTTCTGATTTTAGCTTCAATGTCAGGATTTCAACCGGAGCCGGTGCTTTTGTTTGCGGTGAGTCAACCGCTCTGATGACCTCTTTGGAAGGCAAGGTCGGAAGACCCAGGGCTAAGTATGTCCACACCGTGGAAAAAGGTTTCAGGCAAAATCCTTCAAATTTAAACAATGTGGAAACGTATGCAAATGTTCCTGCCATTCTTTTAAAAGGCGCCGACAATTTCGCCAAGATGGGAACAACCCACAGCAAGGGTACAAAAGTTTTCAGTCTTGTGGGGAAAATTAAGAACACCGGCCTGGTGGAAGTGCCCATGGGGATTTCGCTGAAAGACATTGTTTTTGACATCGGCGGCGGTGTTCCCAGAAAGAAAAAATTTAAAGCGGTTCAGACCGGCGGTCCCTCGGGAGGATGTATTCCGGAACAATTTTTAAACTTGGGTGTCGATTTTGATGAGTTGACAAAGGTCGGCTCCATCATGGGTTCCGGCGGTATGATCGTCATGGACCAGGACACCTGCATGGTGGATATCGCCCGTTATTTTCTAGATTTTCTCAAAGAGGAATCATGCGGTCAGTGCAACCCCTGCCGTGAAGGGATTACAGCGATGCTGGATATTCTGACCGATATTTGCACAGGAAACGGTAAAGAAGGCGATATCGAGCTTTTGGAAGAACTGGGTATGATGATCCAGAAGTTTTCACTGTGTGGGCTGGGAACCTCGGCGCCGAATCCTGTTCTGACCACGATACTTTATTTTCGAGATGAATATGAAGCCCACATTAAGGACAAGAAGTGCCCATCGGGCGTCTGTAAACCTTTGTTTCACTATGAAATTGATGAGGAGGCATGCAACGGCTGTACGCTTTGTGCCAAACGGTGCCCCGAGGAAGCCATTACAGGTGAAAAGAAAAAACCTCATCATTTAGACTTGGAAAAGTGCATAAAGTGCGGCATCTGTTACGATGCCTGTAAGTTCGATGCAATACTCATCCAATAATCAAAGGATACAATAAGGTTAAAATCCATGATTACGTTTAAGCTTAACGGAAAAAAAGTTCAGGGAGAGGAAGGACAATATATTCTTCAAGTTGCAAAAAAATACGGGGTTGAAATTCCGACCCTGTGCCATCACAAGGCTCTTGAACCCGCCGGAATGTGCCGGGTATGCACGGTAGAGCTTTTTGACGGCCGTCGCACCCGGTTTGTGACCGCCTGTAACTATCCCATCTGGGAAGGAATGGAAATCAGAACCGACACCGATTCAGTTCACGCAGGTCGAAAACTGATCGTGGAGCTATTGCTTGCCCGCTGTCCGGATGTGCCCATCATTAAGGAACTTGCGGTGCAATACGACTTAAAGGAAACCCGCTTTAAGATTAGAGATGACACCTGCATTCTTTGCGGTCTCTGTACCCGTATCTGTGAAAAGATGGGCAACAGCGCCATCGGTTTGACCGGGAGGGGTGTGGAAATGAAAGTTGATACTCCCTTTCACCTACAAACAGAGGTCTGCATGGCCTGTGGTGCGTGTGCTTTTGTATGCCCTACCGGACATATCAATCTGGATAAAATTAAACAAAACATAACAACACATACCGTTGAGCAGATTCCATCGGAATACGATGCCGGATTGGCACCCCGAAGGCCGATCTATGTGCCGTATGCCCAGGCGGTGCCCAATACCCCGGCCATTGACCGATCCGTGTGTGTACATTTTAAAACCGGCGGATGTAAAATATGTGCCGAGTTTTGTCCGGTTGGAGCCATCGATCACTCTCAGCAAGATGAGATTGTTGAGCTTGACGTGGGGTCCATCATCCTTGCGCCTGGATTTGAAGCCTTTGATCCCAGCCGATTCGATAGTTACGGGTACGCCAAGCTGCCCAATGTTGTGACCGCTCTGGAATTTGAAAGAATCCTGTCTGCCACCGGTCCGTATATGGGGCATCTGGTCAGGCCTTCGGACAAGAAGGAACCCAAAAAAATCGGCTGGCTGCAGTGTGTCGGTTCCAGAGACCTCAATCGATGTGATAATGCGTATTGTTCATCGGTATGCTGCATGTATGCAATTAAGCAAACCGTAATTTCCAAAGAGCACAGCACCGAACCGCTGGACTGTGCGGTGTTTTATATGGATATGCGCACCCACGGCAAAGACTTTGACAAATATTATGAGAATGCCAAAAAGGAAGGCATCAGATTTATCCGATCCCGGATTCATACCATAGATCCGGTGCCCGGATCCGATGATATAGCGGTTCGCTACATCCAGGAAGACGGCACAATCATAGAGGAAAAATTTGACATGTTTGTCCTGTCCGTGGGTCTTGAAATAAATCAGGATGTTGCCGATCTTTCCGGGCGTCTGGGTGTCGAACTTGATGACTACCGTTTTACGCAGACCGACAGTTTCCATCCGGTGGCCACTTCCGTGCCGGGGATTTATGCCTGTGGCGCATTTACCGGCCCCAAGGATATCCCGCAGTCGGTTATGGAAGCCAGTGCTTCGGCCTGTGCAGCAACGGAGCATCTGGCCTCGGCACGCAACACGCAGACAAAGATACTCGAGCTGCCTCCGGAGAGAGATGTTGGTGAGGAACCCCCCAAGATCGGGGTCTTTATATGCAACTGCGGTATTAACATCGGTGGTGTGGTAAGGGTTCCAGAAGTTGCAAAATACGCCAAAACCCTACCGAATGTGGCGTATGTCGAAGAAAATCTGTTCTCCTGCAGCCAAGATACCCAGGAAAAAATGACGGATATCATCAAACAACAGGGCCTCAACCGTGTGGTGGTGGCGGCCTGCACGCCCAAGACCCATGAACCGCTGTTCCAGGAAACACTCATCAATGCATCTTTGAACAAATATCTCTTTGAAATGGCCAACATCAGAAATCATGATTCCTGGGTACATTCGGGCGATCCTGATGCAGCCACCCAAAAGGCCAAAGATCTTGTACGCATGGCCGTGGCAAAAACCAATTTTCTAACGCCGTTGAAGCAAACCGATCTGGCCGTAACCCACTCGGCGCTGGTGATTGGCGGAGGGATTGCCGGAATGACGGCTGCCGTTTCCCTGGCACATCAGGGATATCCGGTGGATCTCGTTGAAAAGTCCGACAAGTTAGGCGGCAATGCGTTATTGTTGGGTAAAACACATAGAAACGAAGATATCGGATCTTTTGTAACAGAACTTGTAGCGGCGGTGGAATCCCAAGACCTAATCTCCGTGCATACCCGAACAAGCATATCCAATGTTGAGGGTTTTGTGGGAAATTTCAAGACCGAATTGCGCAATGGAGAATCCGCAAAAACCGTCGAGCATGGTGTGACCATCATCGCTACCGGCGCCAAAGAATATAAACCCGATGAATACCTTTACGGAGAACACCCAGTCGTGATGACCCATCTGGAACTCGACGGCCTTTTTCAGAATAACGATCCCAGAATCGAGCAAGCTAAAAATGTTGTTTTCATTCAGTGTGTCGGATCCAGAGATGATCAACGTCCCTATTGTTCAAAGGTATGTTGTACGCATTCCGTTAAAAGCGCCCTCGACTTTAAACAGAAGAATCCGGATGTAAATGTGTCGATTCTTTTCAGGGATATGCGAACCTATGGAAAGAGGGAAGACCTCTATAGAGAGGCAAGAGCTGCCGGGGTACTCTTTTTTACATATTCGCCGGATCAAAAACCTGAGGTCAGATCTGACGGAGACCGAGTCATCGTGGAGTTTACAGACCGAATCTTGAACCACAAATTGGCCGTAAGGGCCGATATTCTCTGCCTTGCATCGTCCATTGTCTCTCACTGGGACCATACATTGGCCCAGCTTTTTAAAGTCCCTTTGGACTCCAACGGATGGCTTTTGGAAGCCCATCAGAAATTAAGACCTGTCGATTTTGCCAATGACGGCATTTTTATGTGCGGCATGGCCCATTATCCGAAACCCATCGAAGAGAGCATTGCCCAGGCACAAGCTGCTGCTGCAAGGGCTACAACCGTACTGGCCTTGGAGACCATTAAAGTGGGCGGCATTGTCTCGGATATTTGTGCCGAACTCTGTTCGGGTTGCCTGGGATGTATCAATGTCTGTCCGTATGGCGCCATCACCTTTGACGATCAAAAGTTTGTGGCTGAAGTGAATGCGGCCCTGTGCAAAGGGTGTGGTGCCTGTGCAGCAGTGTGCCCTTCCGAAGCACCGACGCTGATGGGATTTAACAACAATCAACTTTACGCTCAGATTAAAAGCGCATTGAGCGCTTAATCCATTGGAAAGGAGAAAAATGTGAACAAGGATAAATATGAGCCTAAAATCATCGCTTTTATGTGTAACTGGTGTGCATATGGGGCGGCTGATCTGGCAGGTGTAAGCCGACTGGCATACCCGCCCAATATTCGTCCCATCCGGGTCATGTGTTCCGCCACGATATCGCCGCACCACATTTTGCGTGCATTTCAGAGCGGGGCCGACGGTGTCCTAGTGGGCGGGTGACATGTCGGCGACTGCCATTACCTGTATGGTAATTACATGACGATTAAACGGGTGACGTTTCTTCAGGAACTTTTGGCGTTTATGGGATTAGAAGGCCGGTTACATTTAGACTGGATATCTTCGGCCGAAGCCCAGAAATTTGTACAAGTGGTCACCAGTTTTACGAATAAAATACAATCATTGGGCCCCAGCCCTCTGTCCGGCGACTTTGACATGTCCGCTATTGTAAGTTCATGCGAAGCGGTGCAGGATGCTGCGAGTGTGGAGGGAGGATGATATGCAAGAACAAGTGAGAGAGTGGCTTGAACAAGGAAAAGTGGACATCTTCTTGGGATATAAAAAAATTCAGGGACACCCCTTGCCCCATTGCTTTACCAAGGATAATCTGGATGAAACTGACGATTTAATCGTCGGCAACGCCCGGTATTCTTTGGAAAAAATGGCCACAAAGATCGCTGCCGAACATAAGGAACTAAAAATAGGACTTTTGGTGCGAGATTGCAATCAGAGAGCTTTGAATGTTCTTTATGTTTGGAATCAGTTGAGACCGGACAATATAGAGACAATCAGTGTCAATTGCTGTCCCTCCAAACTCAAGGAGCATGGGGATTGTTCCTACCTCGAGCCTGAAAAGGCAGCGCCTTTGAAAATGATGATCGGTATAGACAATAACATGGATGTTAAAACGGCTGAGGAATTCGGCCAGGAAGACCGATATAGCCGGTGGATTTATGAATTGCAAAAATGCCTCAAATGTTACGGATGCCGTGATATCTGTCCGGTTTGTTTTTGCAAGGAATGTAGTCTTGAGCATACGGACTTGATCGCCACCGGCAGTGTTCCGCCCGAGGTGCCGATTTTCCATCTGGTTCGGGCGGTTCATATGGGGGGGCGTTGTATCGACTGCGGTCTGTGCGAGGACGCCTGCCCGGTAGACATTCCTTTGCGTTTGCTCTATCGAAAAGTCAACGAAATTGTGTCCGATGTATTTGATTATAAAACCGGAACCAGCGCAGACCAGTCACCGTTTAATATGCTGGGAGAAGAAGTCACGCTGAAACCGAAACCAATCTAAGGATTAAAGATTAAAAATTGATAAATACCGTCGTCAATATTTAATGGAAAATCTCCAAATAATATAAGGAGCGATAAGCATGGATTTTAAAATCATTCCTTCGACATGTTCATATTGCGGTACCGGTTGCGGTGTTCTTTTCCAGGTGATGGACGGCCGGCTCATCGATACCCTGCCGATGAAAACGCATCCGGTCAATGAGGGAAAACTTTGCATTAAAGGATGGAATCTCCACGAACATGTGATTAGCGATAAACGCCTTAAATCTCCAATGATAAGAAAAGATGGTGAATTACAGGACAGCACATGGGACGAAGCCATACAAACATCGGCCGACAAATTCAAGAGCATCATTAACGACCATGGGCCGGATAGTGTCGGCGTGCTGCTTTCCGCCAAGATTACCAATGAGGAGAATTATGTGGCCCAGAAGTTTGCAAGAGCCGTGATCGGGACCAATAATGTGGATCACTGCGCCCGGCTCTGACATTCCTCCACAGTGGCAGGTCTTGCCGCAGCATTTGGAAGTGGAGCCATGACCAATTCCATTGCCGAAATTGAGGATTCGGCCTGTATTTTTATCATCGGTTCGAACACATCCGCGTGTCATCCGCTGATTGCCCGGCGTGTCTTCAGGGCAAAGGAAAAAGGCGCCAAACTCATTGTGGCCGATCCCAGAAATATCCAGCTGTCCCGTTTTGCGGATGTTGCCGTCACTCAAAGACTCGGCAGCGATGTGGCGTTGTTAAACGGCATGATGCATATTATTCTCAAGAACGGATGGCATGATAAAAACTACGTTGAGAATAGAACTGAAGCATTTGAAGATTTTAAAACCGTCGTTGAGTCGTATACACCGGATAAAGTTGAAAAGATCACGGGTGTGGCGCAAAGTGATCTTGGAAAAATGGCCGAACTGTATGCCACAAATTCCCCGGCGGCATTGCTTTACGCCATGGGGATTACCCAGCACACCACAGGCGTGGACAATGTAAAATCCTGCTGTAATCTGGCCATGCTCTGCGGGAATGTGGGCGTCAAAAG
>JAQBBE010000123.1:0-3629 GCA_032126435.1 Desulfobacterales bacterium
AAGAAAAGGGAATCAGAAATCAAGAAACCGGGTATTTATCGTGCACCGTTTGGATAGAGATTCTTCCGGTGTTATCGTTTTTGCTAAAAATGAAAATGCCAAGCGTTATCTTCAGGAAGAATGGCATGGATTTAAAAAAAAGTACTATGCCGTAGTTCATGGAACGTTACCGGAGAAGGAGGGCGTAATTACTTCATATCTTGCAGAAAACCGTGCTCATAAAATGTATTCTGTTGATGATCCTAAAAAAGGAAAGCTTGCTATGACCGGGTTTAAAGTTCTGAGAGAATCAAAAAAATACAGTCTGCTTGAAATAGATCTGCTTACAGGCAGGAAAAATCAGATCCGGGTCCATTTTTCAGAAAAAGGTTCTCCGGTAGCTGGAGATAAAATGTATGGGGAAAAAGACAAGGGTATTAAGAGACTTACACTTCATGCGGCCTCCATAACCATATTACATCCCGATACAAAAGAGAAAATGACCTTTGAGACAAAGGTTCCTACTTATTTTAAATCACTTTTAAATAGTTAACGACGACTGCTTTTTTATTGATACTAAATAAATGAAGGTTTCGTAAAAACTCGGTTTTGCTCGCTCAGATATCGCTCACAAAAGATTTTTTACGAGTTCATCAATAAATAACTGTACTGATACGTATAGATGACGTAACCTTTAAGTATTGACACGACCTGAAAGGTCGTCTTCAATCCATTGTTCAACCCGACGCTGGACACCGACATGGCTCGCTGTTGTACGCTTCGGGCGTCATTCGCTTGGATAAAGGCGCCTTGGTTGAATGCCGAGGATTTATGCCGATATTCAATGTATTTCCTTAACGATGGTTGTCACCATTTTTTCAGGATGTTGAAAATGAAGCACTATTTCAGCGTTTTTACTCGCCAACATATCGCCTTAAACATCTTTTTGATTCTGACCATGCTTTCCTTAATTTTATCGATTGCATCTACGGCCGGCAACGAAACCAATACTGCCGATGAACTCATTTCCCTTACTGTAAAGGATGAACCCTTAGGGGACGTGTTTAAAAAAGTCTCCATGGCTACCGGCTACGAAATTAGCCTGGATAATAAATGGCAAAGTTACCGGGTTACTGCCTCTTTAGAAGAGGTGTCTTTGCATAAAGGGCTGAAACGAATTCTTAGAAATCTAAACAATGTGATTATTTACGGTTCGAGCAAGAAAATTAAGATTATTATCTATGATAACACCGCACCTGAAGGAGTATCTTCCGCTCCATCATCTGACAAGTCATTTGACAGGACGCCAGTTTCTCGACCCCGGTCTTACCATCCTCCAGTGACTCAACTTCCCTCTTCTCAGGTTTTCGAAAAAGAAGATGGTTCCGAAAACAAGGAAGAATCTTCCGATAAATCTGAGGTTTCTGGTCAAGAATCAGAAACCAGTGCTTCCGTTAGTGAGGGAGAAGAAAAAACAAAATCTAAGAAACTCAAGATAGAGGCTAATGAAGGGGCAAATACAGACTCACAAGAAAAATCCACCGGGGAAAGCTCGGAGCAGGACAATCAAACCGAATCAGCATCCAGTGAGGAAACTGAACAGTCAGAAAGCGCTGAAAGCACGGACAATACTCAGTAGATGTTCCGTTCTCCCACTATCAAGCTACCGGGAACATATTATGCCGAATATATATTCGGCACGTATTTACGTCCCATTCGGTCGTCGTAATTTGCATACCAATGGAAAGGAAGGAAACGATGGCACGTGACGGTTACAGTAAATTTAATCTGGGTGGAATGGTTGTCGCAATACTGGTCGGATTGATGGTGATATCCGGATGCGCAACCCTGGGCAAAGATGAATGCTTGACCGCGGATTGGCGAAGCATCGGCTATGAGGACGGGACGCGCGGCTATTCCGGATCACACATCGGCAGTCACCGTAAAGCCTGTGCAAAGCATGGCGTGGTACCCAATTTGGATCAGTATGAACAGGGCCGTCTTAAAGGTTTGCGGGAGTATTGCACTCCACGAAATGGCTATCGCTTGGGTACCCGGGGCAAAGGATACAACGGTGCCTGCCCGACGGATCTTGACCCCGCCTTTAGATATGCCATGCAAGAAGGCCGAAAGGTCTATACCTTGGAGAGGGAAGTCCAGCAACAAAAACGCGAACTCAAAAAAGCTTAAAAAGATCTGGACGCACTTGAAATGGAACTCTCCGATAAAGAGGCCGAGCTGATCAAACCCCGCGTCAGCCCCCGCCGCCGAAAACATTTGCTTGATGAATTCCGAATGCTGGAAGATGAACAGAAAGCACTTTTTGCGGAAATTGATGAAATGGAAAAAGTGCTTGAGTGGATGCAACTCAATCTGTCCCAAGTCAGAGCCCAGAGCCCTTATAAATAAGATCTCATGGACGGAGGGGCATGGGGTAAAACCTTGATTCTTGATTATCAGCCTTCGCTGTAAGCTGTGAGCTACGGCTTGACAAGAAAGAGCGGGTCAGGAACAAACGCAGCATTTGCTTGGATTAAAAAAAGCGATTTGTTCAGCCTGCTTTTGACGATATCTGCAATTAAATTAATATTGAGATATTTTTAAGAGATCAAAGGTTTTGACAAGTCTGAAATTCGTGTGGTTATCTCAATATATCACAGATAACCCCAGACCTGAGGTCTGGAATGATATCTGCAAATAATCTTGGCTTGATATTTACAGTCTAAATTTGATATCTGTTAATTTGGCTGATCTGACATCGTAGCATGAAAACACAACTTTGATTTTGCGATTGATAGCGTTTAAATTAAAGCTGGGACCACCTTAAATTTTCCCTTATTCCGCTTGCAAAAAAGGGAACTCTTAAGGTCTCCAAGAAAAGCAATGTTTTGAACCATGATAATCTCTATTATAGACAATCTGGAAAAAAAAATAGAACCTCTGAGTGATTCTGACGTGGTTAAAGTCGCAGCGTTGATAAGGCAAAGTATTCAGGACGCCAATCGTGGAGAGTATACCCTCGCTAAGCTGGAAAGATTGAATGCCTTTGCAACGCCTGAGAAAATTCAGGATGAAGTGAGTAGAGGATACCTGGTTACGCTTTCGAACCCTACGGGAGATCTGATTGGGTGTGGGATGGTTATACGAAGGGGAATGGATCTTGTCATAAGAACAATAGAGGTCAAAACAAACTACAGCAGGAAAGGTTACGGTTCGCTCCTATATAAGCATTGCGAAAAACGAATCAAAGAAGCTGGCTTTAATAAAATTGAAGTTGACGTCCCCAAATTTCCAAAATCGGGAAACTTCTACAGTAAGCATGGATTTGTGAAAACCGGAAATCCAACTCGGGAAGATTTATATTTTGCCATGTTCAAATATTTCTGAGACATTAGAAGGCTTATTCAAACCGGCGGGGATACTTTAAAGTTTGCAGAATGAGCTGATCCTCTACATTCGACACAATTCACCTCAAGATTTTGTCCAATTGAATTTCGTTCAAGTTTATGATCACAAAAGAAAATAGTAAAAATTCCCTTCATAATGAAAAAAATGAAAGGAGAAAAAAATGAAAGAGATGAAAGTGTTGTTGGTCGATGATGAAGAGGAATTCGTAAAAGCCCTTTCCGAACGAATGAAGATGCGGGATG
>JAQBBE010000124.1:0-21792 GCA_032126435.1 Desulfobacterales bacterium
TTCTGACATATATGAAAGGACTGAAACCGATCAACAAGATCGGCGCTGCATTCGGTTCATACGGCTGGAGCGGTGAGGCGGTCAAGATGATCAATTCAGCGCTTGAGGACATGAAGTTCGACATCATAGATCCGGGTGTCAGACTTCAGTATGTTCCGGGTAAGGAGGGGTTGAACGCCTGTTTCGAGCTGGGTAAAAAAATCGGAAAAGCGATAAATAAACAAGTATGAAAATACCTGTCGTTGATTTGAGTCAATGCACCTTGTGTGGCGGATGTATA
This sequence comes from Desulfobacterales bacterium, assembly GCA_032126435.1. Lineage (GTDB taxonomy): Bacteria > Desulfobacterota > Desulfobacteria > Desulfobacterales > UBA11574 > JAAXQD01. Next base: position 281 of record JAQBBE010000124.1, read on the forward strand.
GAGGTATGTCCTTCTGTTTTTAGACTCAATGATGTAGGTTATATCGAAATAATCGAACTTAACTCATATCCCGAGAAAGCAATCGACGAAGCCATAAAGTATTGTCCGGAAGATTGTATTTACTGGGAAGACGCCTGACTCGAAATTCTCAACCGGTGAAAAAGGCGTTGCCCCGGTTCAAGGGGCTGGGAGTTGAACGGGCAAACATTTCATTGGGCGGGAGGGGCAGGTAAACGACAGCCAGAATATGGGCGGCAGGAAACTCAAAAAGAAAATTCTCGAGCTTCTAAACGACAATCAATTGGAAACAAGCCTCGAGAAGATTTGCCGATTACCGCCACGCCAGGCTGTCAACCCGCTGTTTTCCTTTCTTTATCACTCAGACGAATTAATTAAATGGCGGGCCGTTACGGCAATGGGGGCCGTGGTCGCCCGCCTCGCTCAGCAGGACATCGAATCTTCCCGCGTCGTCATGCGGCGTCTGATGTGGAATCTGAATGATGAGTCCGGAGGAATCGGCTGGGGCGCTCCTGAGGCCATGGGAGAAATCATGGCCCGTCATGAAAAGCTGGCCGAAGAGTATGCCTCCATACTCGTCTCCTACATCAACCAAAGCGGCAACTTTATCGAGCACGAAATTTTGCAAAGGGGTGTGCTCTGGGGACTGGGAAGACTTGCATACGCCCGGCCCGAACTCGTAGCAAATGCCGCCGCTTTTCTTCTTCCGTTTATGCGCTCAAACGATGCCATCCATCGCGGACTTGCCGCCTGGGTGTCCGGTGCTTTATCTTCAGAAATCACGACGCCCTTACTCCAAGATCTGGTTGCAGACGAAGCGAGGATAACAATCTTCATCAATATGAACCTGGTCGAAAGTACCGTCGGCAAACTGGCACAAGAAGCACTTTCCAGAACAATCCGGATTTCTGTTGAAGAACATCTATCAGAAAGGCATTAATACGGAAAAAATTCAACCTGTCGTTCCAAAGGCAGACATCCCTTCTTCAAACAAATTCAAGATCGTCGACGATGAGGGCTGTTAGCCCGTATTTATCATGATCGGGGAACACAAAAGAATGAAATGGACGTCCGAGGCAGAATCTGAAATTAAAAAAGTTCCTTTTTTTGTCAGAAAGCGGGTTCGAGCGCGGATCGAAAATGAAACATCGGCAGCCGGGAAAAAAAATGTATCCCTAACCGATGTCAAAGCCGTCCAGGCTCGATTTTTGTCGAAAATGAGCTCAGAAATCAAAGGGTATCAAATCGACACGTGCTTTGGGTCCAGCGGATGCCCCAACCGGGCAACCCGATGCAAAAGTCTGTTTCAAAAGATCGAAGCGCTGCTTAAAAAAGAAGATCTTTTGGGCTTTTTAAAAGAACAGGTTAAAGGTGATCTCAAATATCATCATGAATTTAGAGTGACACTGGCCGAATGCCCGAACGCCTGCTCCCAGCCTCAAATTAAGGATGTCGGGATCATCGGTGCTGTCATCCCCGAAATCACCCAAGAAGAATGCACACTTTGCAAAGCATGTATTGAGGCGTGCATTGAAAACTGTATTGTCCTCGACAGCTCGAAGAAGGTGCCTGAAATCGATCATGACCGGTGTCTGAAATGCGGCCGCTGTATGGATGTTTGTCCATCCGGGACCATCATAACAAAAGAAAAAGGGTTCCGGGTTCAGCTCGGTGGAAAACTGGGCAGGCATCCGAGACTCGCCATAGAACTGGACGGCGTGTTTAGCGAGAAAGAAGTCCTGGACATCGTCAAGAGATGTATTGCGTATTACAAGCAACACAGCAAACATGGCCGAAGATTTGCGGAAATATTCGACCCCTCGGATTTTAAACCGGATAACTTCCGGGGCCCTTGAATTGCAGCAGTGAGTCCTGGTGAAACAGGCTTTTCCCGGGCGAATATTAAGAAAGAATTTTTGTAGGCGTTCACGAGTTCAAAGGTTCAGGGGTTCAAGGTTCCATTCTTGTCCCCGGACTGCATTTGGGATGCGTATTTACGAAAAAAGCGTCCGTTTCGTCAGTCCTAATCCAAAATTTGAAACTAAATTGGCAATTACTTGGGAAAATGAACATTTGTAACAAGGACTTCGAATCTTCATGCCTTCTTTGTCCTTAACCCTGAACGTTGAACCCTGAACCTGTGAACGGTTGCGAATTTGTCAGGTGTAAGGCAGAAAAACTAGGGTGCCTGCCGGGAGTCGATCAAAGTTCTCTATTTTATCACCGGCAACCAGTTCTTTGGATGGCAGGTAGTAGATGGTTTTTCGATCTTTGTATTTGTGACCGGCGATACGGTAGGCGGATTGATCTTTATAAAGCGTGTAAGGACCTCGGTAACCGACGATGAGCCTTGTTTCGGCCGGCAGATCATCCCAGTCGGATATCGTCGACCCGAATTTCATTCGGCCTGACGGCAGAAAATAGATCGTCGTTTTTAGATTATACGCGTTGCCGGCAAACGACCATGCTGTGAGACTGTCCGATATGGTTTTTACGGGGCCATCGCTTTTTTTCAAAGAAACGCTGTTTTCCTGATTGAGCAGCACGACGGTTTTCGCAGGTATGCGGTTCCAGCCCATGTTTTCTGAAATTTGATCGCCGGTGTATATTTGACCGCCTGGAAATTTGTAGACCGTTGTGCGACTGTCGTAATCTTCCCCGGCAATGGACCAGGCGGTGTTGCCCTTGGAGATGATGTTCGCGTCTTCGGTTTTTGCATAATATCCCCGCCGACCATAATACACTTCGGCCAGCTGTGAGTCTGCCAAAAGTCGGCCGGATCGCACATCGGGATCATAGGTCCAGGTCGGCCCCACTTCGGCTTTGTCACGAATAAAATTTTTTGCACAGCGTTTGCGTCCGCGATGATTTTTTTTGAACCACGGGTTTCGCTTCCCGTAGGCCACTTGGCTGTGGGTCAGGACTGCCCGGTCATCCAAGCCGTAAACCCCTTGTAAAATGTCGATCAATTTGCCCACGGATCGATACTGGCTTTCAGAGATGGGTGCGTAATGATACCCCACCAATTCGATTCCAATGGAGATTTTGCTGATATCCGTCTCCCCGTTCCACATACTGAGACCGGCGTGGTCGGCTTCGAATTTCTTGTCCAGAATGCGATACGTGCGTCCGTTTCGAGCAATCACATAATGGGTATGCCCGCCATGGGTGGTCCGGCCATTGCGCAAACGTTTTCCTTTCAAAACAACCCGTAGGGTCGTTTTAAGCCCAAGTTCCGAGGTATGGACGATAATATATTGGGTCTTTTTACGTTTGACTTTCTTGAAACCGGGGTTCAACCGCGAACGGGAATCTACGATGGAACGCTGAAAACTTCGGCGATCTGCTCGGGCGTATGCGAATGACAAAGACGGAAAATTTAAAAGAAACCCAAGAAATAAAGAGGCAACTAGTATTAATTGTTTATTGTACATTGCATATGACATATGGCATTTCAGAGTATTTTGCAAGGGCTTGAATCTCGATATCGATGACCCGGGCGGATTCGGTGCGCGCCAAACAGCATTTCTCATAGAAGCTTTTTCAAAACCTCCCATTCGTTGGCTTGGGCCTTTTGTAAAACGCTAAGATGGATGGGTAATCGAAGATGGAGATGCCGCTCCGCATTACAGCCTCGTACTCAATGGCCAGTGGCTTTTAACCCCATTCGTGACTGTCCGACACATACGTGCGCTAAAGGAAAAAAAACGAACAGGCCAGGACCGCAAAAATCACGCTGGCCACATCCGCCGTCAAAGCGGCGGCCAGCGCATGCCGGACACGGCGCACCTGTACCGCTCCAAAATAAACCGCCAGCACATAAAAAGTCGTTTCAGTGGATCCCTGCAAGGTGGAAACCAGATAGCCGGTGTAGCTGTCGGGTCCGATGGCCGGGTCGTTGATGATGGACGCCAGAATACCGTATGCCCCCGATCCGGAAAGCGGCCGCATCAAAGCCATGGGAAGGGCCTCGGCCGGAAGGCCGAAACGGCCGGTAATGCCCCCCAACACCCCGACAACGGCATCCATGGCACCGCTGGCCCGCAGCATATCTACAGCCACCAGGATGGCCACCAGATAGGGGATAATGCGCAGGGCCACCCGGAACCCCTCCTTGGCGCCTTCGACAAACACTTCATAAACGCGCACGCGGCGCACAACGCCGAAGCCCAAAAACCCGACCATAAGGACCGGTATGATCCACGGTGATACGGACCGCCCGTAAACCACAGCAAGGGGGATCGACGCCACCAGAGCCGCAAGGGCCGCAAGACTGACCCACAACGGATATCCTTCGGCAGCGTCTTTCAGAGGTACCGCTTCCATCCCGTCGTTTGTCGACGTCTCTTCCGCATCTGTGCCGGCTTTATTTTTGAGGCGCGCCAATTTCCCATACAGTTTGGCGGCAATTATGGCCACGGTGGTGGAGCCGATTGTGGCAAACAAGGTGGTGGGCAAAATTGCGGCTGGATCTGAAGAACCGGCCGCTGCACGCAGGGCGATGACACCGGTGGGCAAAAGGGTCACGCTGGATGTATTGATGGCCAGAAACAGGGCCATGGCGTCGGTGGCCGTACCGTGTTGAGGATTAAGGGTGTCGAGTTCCTGCATGGCCCGGATGCCGAACGGTGTCGCGGCATTGCCCAGCCCCAGCGCATTGGCCGCAAGGTTCAGAATCATGGCGCCCATAGCCGGATGATCCGGCGGCACATCGGGAAACAGTTTCACCATCAACGGACGGATCAGCCGCGCCAAAATGGTGAGCATCCCCCCAGCTTCGGCCACCTTCATCAGCCCCAGGAACAGCGCCATGACGCCCACCAGGCCAATGGCCAGTTCCACGGCCCCGCCGGCCGATTCGACCATCGCCCTGGATAGGATTTCCATGGGCACAGTGCCGCCTTGGCCGGGGACAAAGAATATTTGCTGCCCGCCGGCAAATAAAAATGCAACCAGAACCATAAGTACGAAGATGATGTTCATGGACACCGTTTAATTTATACTTTATTCGCAAAATAAATCTGCCGCCCATCGAACCTACCACATCTATCGGTAGAATCAATAAATTTAACCCAGCCCGCCAAATAACCCAAAAAGCCGGATAAAATTTAAAACCATACCATCGATCCAGTAACAACGGGGGCCCCTGTCGCTGGATGACGGCAAACTGCTTGACACATATGGCATGGTTATCTATAGTTAAAATTCATAGCGAGCAATGACCATTACCCGCTATGGAGGGCTTTTCGTTTACATTTCCCCTGAAACAGACGGTTCATTTTAGCATTCCAGTTAGGGAGCACGTTTTGGTATGAATCGGAGGACCTTCCTAAAAATTGCCGGTATGACCAGCATAACCTTCGCTGCAGGCTGCACATCCAATCCTGAAACCAGCCTCTTTTCCCTGGTTGAAGCTCCCGATGACATGGTACCGGGAAAAGCAGACTGGTACGCCTCCACCTGCCGCGAATGCCCCGCGGGCTGCGGCATCATCGCCAAAAACAGAGAAGGAAGGGTTGTAAAGGTTGAAGGCAACCCGTTACACCCGATCAATGCCGGCAAACTTTGCATGCGGGGCCAGGCGGCGTTGCAAGGGATTTACAATCCGGACAGGATCAAAACGCCCCTACTCAAGGGAAAGGACCAACTGCGACCCATTTCATTCTCTCAGGCAGAAGCGCTTTTACACGAGAAAGCGTCACAGGCTGCCCACAAGGGACCTGATAGAATCTATATGTTGACAGAAGTGGTGGGTGAAAGCCTCTATACCCTTTTGACAGAATCATTGCAGCGATGGGGCTCGCCACCTCCCCTTGTATTTGAACCCTATGCCTATGAGGCCCTGAAAACCGCCAATGAAAAAATTTTCGGAATTCAAGGCCTCCCCGCCTATCATATGGATAAAGCGGATGTACTGGTATCTTTGGGCGCCGATTTTCTGGAAACCTGGCTGTCTCCGGTGGAATACGCACGCAAGTTCAAGACCATGCACGCCCTTAATCACGGGCGTAAAGGGTTCTTTTGTCATGTCAGCGCTTATCAGTCTTTAACCGGAGCCAACGCCGATCTGTGGCTGTCCTGCAAACCCGGAACCGAGGCCCATGTTGCACTGGGCTTGGTCCATCATGCCATGGCATCCGGCCGGGGAAAAAATCTGCCGGAATCTCTTCTTTCCACCATTAAACGGATATCGTCACCCTTCACCAAAGAAGCCGTTGTCCGAGCGTCCGGCATTTCGGCTGAAAATTTTGACCGGACGGCAACCCGCCTGGCAACGGCTAAAAAGCCGCTGATTATCGGCCCTGGCAGCGCCTGCGACAACGCCCTCCCAACGAACATGGCGGTGAATCTGCTGAACTTGATATTTGACCCCCAACTGATGCTTTTCGACTTTGAGGGACGACATCGGGTGGAAACGGCAGCCCGGCGATCCGAAGTTCTTGCCTTTTTTGAATGTTTGAATCAAGAACCGGTCGATCTGCTGCTGCTCAATAACACCAATCCGGTTTTTTCAATGCCATCGGAAAGCACTGTCATCGAAGCATTGAAACAGAAACGCCTTTTTGTGGTCAGTTTTTCCAGCTTTATGGATGAAACCACAGCACTGGCCGATCTGGTGATACCCACAAGACTTCCTCTGGAAACCTGGGATGAATACAGCGGCAGGCGCGGCATGGTATCCACGCTGCAGCCGGCCATGGGACATTTGACCGAGGCTCCCGGTATCGGAGACGTATTCTTACGCAATGGCGGCGGCCAAACACCCGATAATTACACGGTATATCTTTACCGTCATCTGAAGGAAAAGAAAAGAATTGAAAACACCAAAGCGTGGATTCAGGCCATTCAACAGGGCGGAATTTTCAACCAAAACCATCGAACCCCATCTTTTCAGCCCGCTGAAATCGAACCGGCTTTATTGCACAAAGCCTTTGACAATCTCTCTTTACCGTCTGCATCCGAATTAGCGTTCATGGCGGTTCCGTCGATCCGGTTTTTTGACGGCAGAGGCGCCAATCGACCTTGGCTGTGCGAGATTCCAGATCCTCTAACCCAGGTCGCCTGGCAGACACCGGTGCTGATGCATCCGCAAACCATGAAAACAAAAGGGCTGGCCCAGGAAGACATCGTTGAAATTCAATCTGAAACTGGTCGATTAAATGCGCCGGTTTATGAAACCGAAGGGGTCCATCCCGGCAGCCTGGTGATGGCCATCGGACAGGGACATCGGAATTACGGGAGATATGCCGCCCACATGGGAACGAATCCCTTGGTGCTGCTTCCTCCGGAAACGGAACCTGTTTCAGGGGGTCCTCTCTGCGCGACCACCACCGTATCGGTCCGGGCAACCGGACGCACCGTAAAACTGGCACATACCGACGGCAGTCGGACCCAGCATGGCCGAAAAATCGCCCTTTCCGTTTTTCTGGATGAACTCGAACACGGGAAATCCCATGAAAAACACGGTTTGACCATGGAAGACTTTCCGTTGACCCTCCCCCTGCCCAAAGGCTACGATCCCCAACGAGATTTCTATCCCCCCCATGACCATGACACCTATCGTTGGGGCATGGCGGTGGACCTCGACAAATGCATTGGATGCGGCGCCTGTGCGGCGGCGTGCTACGCCGAGAACAACATCGGCGTGGTGGGCGTAAAACGGATTGTTGAAGGCCGTGAAATGGCATGGCTGCAGGTGGAACGTTATCAGGATCCTGAACGCGGGGAAAAAATCACGTTTCTCCCCATGATGTGTCAGCACTGCGACAATGCTCCGTGCGAATCGGTGTGCCCGGTGTATGCCCCCCACCATTCTAAAGAGGGCCTCAACAACCAGATTTACAACCGCTGCATCGGAACCCGCTTTTGCTCGCAGAACTGCCCTTACAAAGTACGGCGCTTCAACTGGTTCGACTGGGAATGGCCCGATCCACTGAGTTTGCAGCTGAATCCCAATGTCACCGTTCGCAGCAAAGGGGTCATGGAAAAATGCTCGTTCTGCATTCAGCGAATCAAGTATGCCCATGGCGTCGCCAAAAATGAAAAGCGAATGATAGAAGACGGCGACGTCGTTCCGGCCTGCATGCAAACCTGTCCCACCGATGCCATTATTTTCGGGAATCTCATGGACCCGAAAAGCCGGGTCAGAAAACGGGCAACGGATCCCCGAGCCTATCAGGTCATGGGATATCTGAACACCAAACCGGCCGTAATTTACCTGAAAAAGGTGGTCCAAAAGATATAGGGATTTAAATTGAAAAAAAAGTGCCTAAAATTTGAAGTGCCTAAAGTTTGAAGTGATCTAAAGTGCCTAAAGTTGAGGTAGCGCTAACGCGCTGTTATTGAAATATAATTGGCAGAATTCCTTAACTTTAGCTCATTTTAGTTCACTTAAGGCACTCTGAACCACCTTTGGCAGGGCTGAAGAATAATTGCCCGACCCAGGCAGCTATGTTTTTAGACATGAAGATAAAATGACCGAACTGACATTTGCAAAAATAGATCAGACCGTACTGGACACCCTGAAACCGCCGGATCGCAGTTACTGGCTGACCGTGGGGATATTGTTTGCGGGTGCATTGGCCGGAGCGGGCTGCTGGATCTATCAGATTTTAACCGGCATCGGCGTGGCCGGAATGAACAACCCGGTGGCCTGGGGAACCTACCTCATCAACTTTGTGTTCTGGGTGGGGATTGCCCATTCCGGAACCCTCATCTCCGCCATTTTACATCTGCTCAGGGCCGGATGGCGAAATCCGATTGCACGGGCTGCTGAAACCATGACGGTCTTTGCGGTCTGCATTGCCGGACTCTTTCCGTTTATTCATCTGGGCCGGGTCTGGCTGGTCTTTTATATGCTCCCCATTCCCAATCAGAGAAACCTGTGGCAGAATTTTCAATCGCCGCTGATGTTCGACGTCGTGGCCATCAGCACGTATCTTACGGTGAGTTCGCTGTTCTGGTACACCGGAATGCTTCCGGATCTTGCCATCGTACGCGATCACGCCACGGGAATACGCAAGAAGATCTTCACGGTGATCTCCCTGGGATGGACCGGCGCCCATGAGCAGTGGCGGCATTATGCCCGCGGATATCTGTTTTTTGCGGCCCTGGCGACACCCCTGGTGATTTCAGTTCACAGCGTGGTATCATGGGATTTTGCACTGGCAGTTGTACCCGGCTGGCACACGACGATATTTGCACCCTATTTCGTGGCCGGCGCCATCCATTCCGGCCTGGCCATGGTACTGACGCTGATGATTCCCATTCGAAAGCTTTTTCATTATGAAAAAATTATCACCGTCAAAGTTTTGGAAAGCGTTGCCAAAACCATTATTTTTACCGGCCTGATCGTGGGGTTTGCCTATGGCACTGAGTTCTTTATCGCATGGTACAGCCAAAATCCGGTGGAAATGGCCATCTTTAAATATCGACCCACCGGCGACTACGCCCTCGGATTCTGGATCATGGTCGTCTGCAACACCATCATCCCCTTACTCTTCTTTTTCAAACAGATCCGGACCACCATTCCCTGGCTGTTCGGTATTTCAATATGTGTCAATATCGGTATGTGGTATGAGCGTTTCGTAATTATTATCAGCAGCGTGAGCCGTGATTTTATCCCCCATGCCTGGGGCCTGTATTCACCGACGATGATCGAATTCGGTATCATGCTGGGTGCTTTTTGTCTGTTCTTTTTTTTCTTCTTACTCTTTGTCAAACACCTGCCGTCGGTCTCGATGACGGAGATGAAGGAAACCGTCGATCAAGGAGCCCGCCATGGGGACTGAGTATCGGGTAATGGGTCTGTTCACCGACGAAAACCGGGCCGTATCGGCCATCGAGGCCATCAAGGATTCACCTTGGCCGCTGCGCCGGGTTCACAGTCCTGTTCCCAGCCATAAAATATCCGATGCACTGGGTTTGAAAAAGAGCAAGGTCGGGTATTTTACGCTGGCCGGCGGAATCTTCGGCTTTTTTGCCGGTTTTCTCCTGGCCGCATTTACCGCCTCTCAGTGGAATCTCGTTGTCAGCGGAAAGCCGGTTATCGCACTGGTGCCGTTTTTTATCGTGGGGTTCGAGTTTACCATTTTGTTTGCTGTTTTCGGCAATGTGGCCGGTCTCATCCATCAGATACAGCTCCCCGAATTCACCGGGCTCAAGGAATATGATCCCCGATGTTCAGGAGAGCACTTCGGGATTCTGGCCGCCTGCAAAGCAGATGAATTGGAAGGACTCAAAGCGTTTTTTCAAACCAGAGGCGGCGAGATAAATATCTTTTCAGAAGGATAAGAATACAACAAGCCAAGGACCCGGGTGCGGTTTGCCCAAATAAACTTTTTGAGTGATATGTCATCAAACGACAAAAACACCGCTGTTTTACAGACAAAGCCGTGGGTTCTCATTTGTCTGTCTCTGGTCATTATCGGCCTGGGCGCCTTTATTGTCGGGCTTATGGGCCGGCACCCCGAAAGGGCCTGGCAGGCATATCTGATCAATTTTTTGTTATGGTCGGGCATCGCCCAGGGCGGCCTCCTTTTCTCTGTCGTCATGCACACGGTTAAGGCCCGGTGGAGCGGACCGTTGTCGAACCTTGCCGAGTCTTTTACCGCGTTTTTTCCCATTTCTTTCGGCCTCTTTTTAATTCTCTTTCTGGGGAGAAATGACCTTTTTCCATGGCTCCATCAGGATCTTCACGGTAAAGAGGTCTGGCTGAACATCCCGTTTCTTTTTACCAGAGATTCTGTGGGACTGCTGATCCTCTACGGTTTGGGGTTTTTATATCTTTACCATGCCTTCTGGTTGAAACTGGATCGCTCCATATCATCCGGCAAAATCCGGACCTTTTTATACAAAAGGTGGGATCAACGCATCCCGGATGCCCAAACATGCAACCGCCGGATGACGGTTTTCGGTATTCTTTATATTCTCGCTTTTGCAATAATCCTGTCCCTGATCGGCTTCGATCTGGTGATGAGCATGGATCCCCACTGGTATTCCACCCTCTTTGGTGCCTATACCTTCGTAAAGGCATTTTATGTCGGCCTGGGGGGTCTGATCATCCTCGCATCGGCACTTCATCTGTATCCGGAAATCGAATTTAAGCTGAAACCGTCGGATTTCCATGATATCGGAAAACTCTTTTTTGCCTTCTGCCTGGTTTGGGCCGATTTTTTCTACGTCCAGCTGGTGGTCATCTGGTACGGCAACATTCCCGAAGAAACCGCCTACGTTATCAAACGAACCATGACCCCGCCCTGGAATTCTCTGGCCTGGTTTATCTTTATCATCTGCTTTATCATTCCGTTTTTCGTTCTGCTGAACAAGAAGATCAAAACCAAGCCTGGGTTCATGAGCATACTTTGCGCCGTTGTTATTATGGGGATCTGGCTGGAACATCTTCTGCTCATTGGGCCGGCGCTGAATCCCCATGCTTCCGCCCTGCCCCTGGGCTTTATGGACGGACTGATTTTCTTAGGATTTTTGGGTCTCATGGCACTGGCCGTTACCGTTTTTTTGAACCTGTTTCCCGAACTGCTCCGAGTTGCCGACGGGGAGGTGACGTGATGGAAATGTTGATCACCGCCATCGCGATACTATCGGTTCTGGTACTGGCCGTGATCGTCGGCACCGGGGGCAAGCCCATGCGGTTTATCACCGCTTTCGGTGAATCCCTATCTTCGTTGGCCAAGAACAGGGTTCCGCTCTTATGGGCCGGACTTTGTGTGTTGCTGATTCTGGGTTTTCTCTATTTTTTTTACATCCCGCCGGCCACCCGGATCGGTCCCGAACAGCCGATCCCTTTCAGCCACCGGGTCCATGCCGGTGTCAAGGCGATCCAGTGCCGGTTCTGCCATCCGTATGTCGAACGGTCGATTCATCCGGGAATCCCCCCGGTTGAAAAATGCCTGTACTGTCACAAGTACATCATCGCCAATCACCCCTGGATTCAGAAGGAACATGAATATTTTAACACCCGGACACCGACACCCTGGAAAAAAGTCTTCTACGTTCCGGAACACGTCCTGTTTAATCATCAGCGGCATATTAAAAAGGAAGTCGAATGTCAAAAATGCCATGGACAGATCGAGACCCTGGATCGAATTCCGGGAAAACGTTTCAAGATGGGATTCTGCGTTGAATGTCACAAACTTAAAGAGGCCAATCTGGACTGCTGGCTGGCATGTCACAATTGAGCATATCGGAAATTCTGCAAGTTTTTGAAAATATATGAAAATATTTAAGGTTTGAACGCTTGCCGCGAATATGGAATAATGGAATACTGGAAGGTTGTTTTTAAAAAGGATACAATCCATTTTTAATTTTATAGACAACACAAATTTTACAGTTAACATAACATTACATTATCCTGGAACCCATTATTCCAATATTCCAGCATTCCATCATTCCAATTGGGGCAAAGCCCCAAACTCGAGGAGAAAGAATTGACCGACCCAACACCAACAATGCCGACGAATTACTTGACCGCAAAAGGCTTTTGCCTCACCTCGGCGTTCTGGATGGTTGTCGCCACTTCCATGGGACTCCTCGGCGCCACAGAACTCATCGCACCCGATCTGACCGAAAACATCGGCTGGCTCGTATTCGGTCGGATTCGGCCCATCCATGTCAATCTGGTGCTTTTCGGATTTGTGACTCCCGGGTTGCTTGCCTCGGCCTTCTTTTATGTACCCAGACTGCTTCGCACCGAGCTTTACAGCGAAAAACTGGGCGTGATCACCGTTCTGGCGTGGAATTTTACCATGGTCTTCGTCGTCGTCAGCCTGGCCCTGGGATACACGCAAGGAAGAGAGTATGCTGAAATGATCTGGCCCATCGACATGTTGATCGTTGGAGCGTTTTCCCTGGTCTTCGTCAATCTGATGATGACCGTTGCCCGGCGCAAAGAACCGATCCTTTACGTTTCGGTCTGGTATGTCTGCGCCGGTATTGTTCTGACCGCTGTTACGTTCTGCCTTGGAAACGTCATCTGGCGGCCCAACACCGGTTCTCTGGTCGGCATCCCGGATGCAATTCTTTTGTGGTTCTACGGCCATAATGTTTTCGGTCTGCTGCTGACCCCCTTATCCGCAGGGGTGGCATACTATGTGATTCCGAAGGCCTGCCGGGCGCCGCTTTACAGCCACACGCTCTCGCTGTTCGGTTTCTGGTCGCTGCTGGTGGTTTATACCCATATCGGCACCCACCATCTGCTTCAGGTGCCGGTGCCCACCTGGCTTAAGGTCATCGCCATTGTGGACAGTGTGGCCATGGTCATACCGGTCATGGCGTTTCTGATTAACATCTGGTACACGGCCAAAGGAAAACTCGGGGAAATTCACGCCGACATCGGCGCCAAATTTGTCTTTACCGGCACCATCATGTATTTCTTTGTGAGCATTCAAGGTTCCATGATGGCACTTCCGGATGTGCAGCGGGTAACGCATTTTAACAACTGGGTCGTGGCCCATGCCCATGTCGGTGTTTTAGGGTTTGCCGGAATGATCGCTCTCGGCGGAATTTACTATATTCTGCCCCGAATCACGGGAAAACCGCTCTACAGCAGATTTCTGGCGGATTTTCAGTATTGGCTGGTCCTCATCGGTGTCATCGGTTTTACCGTGGTGCTGACCATTGTGGGGCTGATTCAAGGCAATGCCTGGCTCAACGGCGAAACCGTTTACCGGGTTCTCCCGGAAATGCACGTATACTATATTACCCGGGCTTCTCTGGGACTCATGATTTTCAGTTCGGCAATTATCGGATTGTACAACATCGTTAGATCCATATTTTTCAACTCCGGAGAAATCTCATGAATATGACACCAAGGACAGTTGTAGTCGGCAGCCTCCTGATTTTGGGTGTCATTGTGTTTATGGTGGTGTTTGTACCTTACGCCACCCGTATCCAAGCACCCTCGGATATCTTTCGTTCACGGACCACCCAAGAAGCCGACGGCAGATCCATCTATATCGCCAACGGTTGTGTCTATTGCCACAGTCAGTCCATCCGTTCCATAGACTGGGGATTGGGCGCGGAACGGATCGCCCAGGCCGGTGATTATATTCAAGACAAACCGATTTTATTGGGCTCGGAACGCACCGGTCCGGATCTTTCCCAGGAAGGCGGGGAGCATCCGGATGACTGGCATAGTGCCCATTTTATCAACCCCAGATACACGCGGCCCCTGTCCATTATGCCGGCGTTTGCCTTTCTCGGCACGGAAGATATTAAAAAGCTGACGACGTACGCCCAGAGCCTCGGGTTGAAAAATTCAGACCGGCGGGTTGAGAGACAACAATTCTGGAAAAAAGAAGCCATCAAAGCCTATGAAAGCGGTCCGGCAGCCAATGTGAAATGGCTGCACGACAACGTACCCGAAGGTTGGCGAAACCTCCCCAACCCTTATCCGACCACGGAAGCCGGACTGGCCAGGGGGCATAAAATTTATCAGGATTTTTGCCTCGGATGCCACAGCCCCATCGGTGACGGCATGGGACCGGCGCAGCCGTATGTGTATCCACCGCCCTTGAATTTTACCATTTTAAAGGGCAGAGGAATTTCCGGAGGAATTCTATATTACCAGATTATGAACGGCATCACCGGCACGGCCATGCCCTATTTCAAACGCGAGCTGGAGTCGGAAAAAATCTGGGACGTGGGCAATTATGTGGCGGTCAACTTCATCAATCAGACCGATGCCGATACCGAACCCAAGGGGATCGATGCGGCGTATGAACCATAAGGGGTTGCGGGCCTGACTTCTTTTAAACCCGAAACTCGAAACTCGGAACACGAATAATGTATTTCCCATATTTCATAACATACATGGCATTGGGCTTTGCCATCAGCCTGGCGGTCTTTTTCTGGGCTCTGAAAAACGGCCAGTTTAAAGATCAAAAGCGGGCACGGTTTCTGCCCTTAGAAGATGAGCACGAGCCACCTGCTGCAAAGATCTCGACCTTTCATCGGTATGAGGCGTATGCCCTTGTGCTGCTGGCAGTGGCAGGCCTGGCCGCCAGCGGGGCGGTGCTGATCTTTGCACTTTTGAACGCAAACGGAGTGTAAACAATCGGTTAAACGGGAAACATTTTGAAAAGGAAACCCCATGAGACATTTTAATCTGCTGAACTTCCAACATATCGTGCTGTATGTGTTTCCAACCCTGATTTTTATGGTGGTATTCGGGTTGGCGCTGGCCTTCAGCCACCTTCGAAGCGAAGATGCCGAAGCGCGAAAACAAAAAATCATTTACCGCTTCCCCGAAGGGATCGAAGACAGGGACGCCCCGTTTCCCCTGTCCATGATGCTGATCATCGCCGGGGCCGTCGCCTGGGTTTTCTTTTATGTTTTGGGTACCGGCCTGTTGGGAGTAAAAATATAAAATGACACATTCAACCGGAAAAGAGTCCACTTTTGGCACCTGGGTTATCATTACGCTGCTTTTGGCATGGATACTGGGAAAAGGTTTTTTTTCGTTTTTTGTCGTTGGGGATATGGGCCAACCCACCTGGAACTACCGCCCGGTCAAGGATGTCCCCGGAGAATCACCCTACGCACTCTACCGGGTGCTCCCCTACCCTCAGCACGTGAAAGGCGCCAAGGGGGAATAGATGAAGCGAATCTCGATTCTAATTTTGCTGGCGGCCGTTGTGCTCACAACGGTCTATACCGCATTGACGCTGTATGATGAAAATCTTAAGGTCGGCCGCATGTGGGAAACCCCTGCTGTCCGACCCTACGAAAAACCGATGCTGATTATGGAAAAATCGGTGGTACCCGTTCACGGTGGAGAAGCCGTTTTTAAAAACGTTAACGGAGAGGATTTAATATCGCCGTTTGAAAACAATGACCCTCAAGTCATTGAATCGGGAAAATTTTTATATTTTACCTACTGTGCCCAGTGCCATGGAAAGTACTTTGACGGCAACGGCACGGTGGGTCAGAGTTTTCATCCCCTGCCCGGAGATCTGCAGAGTGCCCGGGTTCAGTCCATGCCCCAAGGTATTCTATTTAAAGAGATCAGTTACGGAATTCCCAATGGCAGGCAGCCGGCCCTTGCCACCACCATTGCGGTGAACGATCGCTGGCGGATCATTGCCCATATAAAATCTCTGGGGCCCCGCGAATGAAATGAATCCTTCCGATGTTTCCTGCGACCTTTGCGGCCTCTCCTTAAGACACGGCACCATTAAATGGCCTTCGGAGCACAGAGAATTTTCCTTCTGCTGTGCCGGTTGCCGACAGGTCTTCATCATGCTCATGGAAGCTTCCGATGCTCCGGACCCGCTGCAATTTAAACAGACCCCGCTGTTCAAAACGTGCCTGGAAATGGGAATTATCCCGATTTCGGAATCGGACCTGAAGGCGCGCCGGGCCAAAGACCCTTCGGAATCGCCCCTTTCTTTGGGACAAACAGGTGCTGAAGCTGCAACAGACAAAGGGAGCGAATCCGCATCCAACACCCTTGGCATTCACCTGAAAGTCAACGATATGTGGTGTCCGGCCTGCGCCTGGGTGATCGAACACGCCCTCGGCAAACAATCCGGTATCGTGCATGCGGCGTGCAATTTTTCAACGGATACGGTCCGATGTGAATACAATCCGATTCTGACGTCCCCGGAACGCATTATCCGGACCATCGGCCGACTGGGATATCGGGCGGCGGAACCTGAAGAAGATATCCTGGCGGTCGAGACCAAAAAGGATTTCATCCGTTTTGCCATCTCTGCATTTCTCACCGCCAACGTGATGATGCTCTCCTTTTCCCTCTACTCCGGGTTTTTCATCCAGCTGACCCCGGACACCGTCCATAAACTCTCCTGGCCGATTTTCATACTCGCCAGCATCGTTCTTTTTTACGGCGGCCCCAAAATATTTCGAAAAGCCTGGGCCGGATTTATCTCAGCCGCCTTCGGCATGGAAACGCTGATCACCATCGGCGCGCTTACCGCCTACGTTTACAGCACAATCAATCTTTTTTCCGGAAGCATTCATCTCTATTATGATACCGCCGCCATGCTGATTACCCTGACCTTGCTTGGCAAAACCATCGAAAAAAAAGCCAAGGATTCGGTGCGGAAAGACCTTTCAAATTTTTTCTCCCTTCGGCCCACCAAGGTCAAAATCTGCAGTGATGAATTCCCGCGCGGCCGTTATGTCGCGGTGGGAGTCCTCCAACGCGGAGACATTTTCATGGCTGAAGAAAATGAAATTATCCCTGCAGACGGACGGATACTTGACGGTTCGGGCACGGTGGATGAATCTTCTCTCACCGGTGAAGCCCTGCCCGTACAAATCAAAGCCGGGAACCGAATCCGGAGCGGAACCCGGGTGCTGCAGGGAACGTTCAGAGCCACGGCCGAAGGCATCGGCGACGGGTCGACCCTGGGACAGATGATCGACATTATGGAAAAAGCTCTGGGAAAAAAAACTCCCCTTGAAGCGAAAACCGATCGTATCCTCCGCTGGTTCGTGCCCTTGGTGATGCTGCTTTCCATAGGAACCGGAGGGGTCTGTCTATTGTCGGGCCTGTCCGTTGAAACCGCCATGATCCGGTCTGTCACGGTCATGGTCATTTCGTGTCCGTGCGCCCTGGGCATTGCCATACCCATCACCCGCGTCGCGGGGATCTCTCTGGCAGGACATGCCGGGATTTTAGTCCGGAATTTTGCGGCCTTTGAACAGGCGGAGAGAACCGATACCATTGTCTTTGACAAGACCGGAACCCTCACCGAAGGTGAATGGATCATACGGGATATCGTTGTTATGGAACCCTTTGTTGAAAAGCAGGTCCTCTCGATAGCATCCGCGCTGGAAAAAACCTCCGATCATTACATCGCCTGCGAAATCAGAAGAAAAGCGCGAGAGACCATGGCACTGCCAGCGCCCGTCGAAGACATACAGTGTTTTGAAAACGGAATGACCGGAAGACTCGGAGAAGACGACGTCAAAATTGGATCCAAAGATTTTATTGCCGAAAACCTGAAAGCGCCTTCGGCAATACCGGCAGCCCGACAAAAAGATGGGATAGTGCAGTCAACGGTCTATATGAGTTATGGGAAACAATTGTGTGCCGTGTTCGTTTTTGGGGACCGCCTCCGGGAAACAGCATCCGACACCGTCGAAAAATTGCAGCAAAAGGGTTACCATATTGCCCTGGTATCGGGGGACGGAGAGGATGCAACACGGGCCGTCGGAAATATGCTGGGCATTCAGAATGCATACGGCGGGAGACTTCCTGCGGATAAAGCCGCTTTGGTTCGGGATATGCAGAAAAAAGGGAGGATCGTCGCCATGGTGGGTGACGGCATCAATGACGCCCCGGCCCTTGTGCAGTCGGATCTGGCCGTGGCCGTCCACTCCGGAAGCCACCTGGGCGAAGAGGCTGCAGATATTACGCTGATGCAGGGGAATCCCCGTCAGATTCTGGATTATCTGAATCTGGCCAAACGGGTAAACAGAAAAATTCATCAGAATCTTATGTTTTCTCTGGTGTACAACACCATCAGCATACCCATTGCCATGGGCGGACTGTTGACGCCCGTCGTGGCTGTGTGCGCCATGCTCCTGAGCAGCCTCAGCGTCACCGGAAACGCGTTGTTACTGAAACGCAAATACAAATTCTAATGAAATTCAGATAAAGTTTGATTTGCTATTGTGCCTGTTTTTTTGTATGAGAATAACCGCAGATATAAAGCTTTGATTTCGTTTTCCGACACCTGAAACCCGACACCTTTCAATTGAACGTTTTCGCTCAATCAGGATAAAATTAAGGTTTATCGATGACAAATTCCAACGATTCCAAACCAAAATCGCTGTTGTTAATGATTGCGGGCGCCAAAGGCGCTGTGGCCTCCACGGTGGCCGTGGCCGCCGCTGCCATGCGCAAGGATCCCGATGCCGTCTTGCCCAGCCTGACAACCCGCAACAGTTTTTCCTATCTGGGACCGCCCCATGCCGTCCACACGACAGGCTGGGATACCGAACCTGCGAAACTGACCGAATGTATAAACACTCACGGGGTATTGCCGGAGAGTCTCTGGAAACCCCTTCAAACAGATCTCGACGAGACGACCCTATTCGAGGCCCCGTCTGCAGATCTTGATCTTAAAGGCCAAATCGAGCATCTCATGCAGGATATCCGGACCTTCAGACAACGGTATGCCGATGCCCGGCCCATCCTGATCGACCTCTTGCCGGCGTGTGTACGAAACGATCTTGAAAATACTACGAGCCTGGACCGCCTCTATTCTGAAGCGAATCCTCGAACCCACCCGGACCTGGCCTATGTTCTGGCAGCCATTTTTTCCGGGGTCCCGGTGGTAAATTTTTCCCCCAACTCCATGGAAATCCCGGTGGTCCTTCAGGAAGCGATTAAACATGAAGTCCCCATATCCGGGTGCGACGGTAAGACCGGCCAGACCTATTTCAAAGTCGTTTTGGCCTCGGCACTCAAAGCAAGAAATCTTTTTGTGGACGGGTGGTACAGCCTCAATATTCTGGGGAACGCCGACGGGAAGAACCTTATGGACCCCGATCGGGCGGCCGGAAAAGTGGCCAACAAGACCCAACTTTTGGATGATATTCTGGGCTACCCCGTTGGGGAGCGATACGGAGAACCGTCTCACAAAGTCCATATCGACTACTACCCGCCCCGGGGCGATGCCAAGGAAGCCTGGGATGCCATCGATTTTCAGGGGATGTTCGGCCTCCCCATGAGTATCCGTTTGAACTTTCAAGCCCGGGACTCGGTCCTGGCCGCCCCGCTGGTTCTGGATCTGGCCCGGTGGATGGCGGCACTGAAAATGGCGGGCCGCACCGGACCGATTCCGGAACTGGGGTTTTATTTTAAAAAGCCCCTGGGCGAGAATCCGCCACTGAGCTTTCAGGATCAAATTCAAAGTCTGAAGAAACTGGAAAAAGAATGTCTTGCAGCGATCTCAAGGAAAAGATTATGATATTCGCTTACAGCACCAACGCATTTGTTAAGTTCTCTATTTTTGAATCCTTTGAAAAAATCGCCGCGCTGGGGTTTCGAGGGGTCGAGATCATGGGCGACAGACCCCATCTCTACCCGCCCGATTTTCAAGGGTCCGAGATGACCCGGGTGAAAGAAACACTCGAACAACACAACCTGAAACTCACCAACATCAACAGTTTTACCCTTTACGCCGTTGGCGATATGTATCTTCCTTCCTGGATCGAACCGGATAAAAAAAGACGCGACATCCGGATCCGACATACCGCCGACTGTTTGAAGGCAGCCGCCGCACTGGATTGCAAAAACATTTCCATCCCGCCCGGCGGTCCGTTGAACAGCCTGTCGAGAAAGGATGCCATGTTTCTGTTTCACCAGGGGATGGAACAGGTAATTCCTCTGGCCGAAGAACTGGGCGTCAAAATCCTGGTGGAACCCGAGCCGGACCTGTTGATGGAAAATACCGCAGAGTTCAAATCCTTTATCAAGGACGTCAAATCTCCAGCCGTGGGATTGAATTTTGATATCGGCCACTTTTTTTGCGCCGGCGAGGATCCGTCGGCCGCCTTCGAAGAGCTTTTCGAATGGATAGGCCACATTCACATCGAAGACATTGCCGAGAACCGGTCTCACAATCACCTGATCGCCGGCCACGGCGCCATTCAATTTCCGGACATTTTAAAAACCATCGCCCGGATGGGTTATCAGGACGACATCAGCCTGGAGCTCTATCCCTATGTGGACACTCCGGAAGCAGCCGGCCGGGAAAGCCTCGATTATCTGCGCCCTATTTTTGAAGAAGCCGGCCTGAACATCCACTGACCCGAATAACTCCTGAAGAATCGATCCGGCATTTAAAATTTTTGAGGTTGAGGGTTTAAAGATTTCACTCCTTTCATTTGAATTGACCAAGATCTAATCATTCAACTATCAGATCGAGGGCGCAACCAAATCTGACACACCACATTTTGTGATAAAGAATATAGGCAATCAGGCCCAAGATCGGATCTGTCAGAATATCTCAGGATTTCCAACCGGCTGATATTTTGGAAATCCCACAAGCGACTAAAGGTTTTGACAAGCCAGATTTTGTTACGTATTATCTCAATATATCTGTAAGTTCGATGATAATGCTTTTAAAGTATGGTATCATCTTTCATGGTCGGCTATCAGGTTATTTTTTTCCATATAGATTTTTTATATAGTTCGTTAGATAACATCAGCCGTTCCAGCATGAATTATAGTTGCACTCGAGAGCTGATTACACCTGGAAGTAGAGGTGGTACGTGAGTCTGCCTAAAGTACCGTCCGAACAACAAATCATGAAGTGGTTGCAAAGTCTCCGGAGGCAGATCGGACGCTACGTCCGCACCGTCTGGCTATCACTACGCTCGCCAACATCACTTATTCGGCATTCGATGAACGATCGATCAATAAGGGAGACAAAAGCGCAGGTCGCTCCCCTCCCGTTCGCACTGTTGACTTTGGTGTTTGCCTCTCTCTTGAAAAATGG
>JAQBBE010000125.1:0-5327 GCA_032126435.1 Desulfobacterales bacterium
GGCCCCACCAGAACTTCGGTGGTGAAATTTCCTTTGAATCCGGAAAATCCGACGATAAGGGAACGGGTCAGAACCTGGATTTGGGAATGGGATGTCACCTTCCGGATCAATTCTTCCAGATAAGTTCCGACATCCGAGCCCTCGATTGTCGCGGTAAGACGGTTGGCCATGCCGCCCAGTTTTTCCTCTTTTTCAACCAGAACCACAGGAAACCCCTGGTCTGCAAGACCCAGTGCTGCATTCATCCCGGCCACCCCGCCACCGATGACCAGTGCTCTTCGAACGACAGGGATCTTCTTTTCATGCAGCGGATGGAGTGTGGCGGCACGGGCCACCGCCATTTTCACCAGATGTTTGGCTTTTCCGGAGGCTTTTTCAGGATCATCGGAATGAACCCAGGAATCCTGATTCCGAATATTGGCCATCTCAAAGAGGTATTTGTTAATACCGCATGCTTCAAGGGTATCCATGAATATTCCCTCGTGGGTTTTGGGCGTGCATGCAGCCACCACAATCCGATTGAGTCGGTGTTCCTTGATGATCTCTTTCATTTCTTCCTGGGAGTCCTGGGAGCATGTAAAGAGATTTTGCCGGGCGTACACCACATGGGGAAGTGTTTTGGCATACGCTTCCACCACACCGACGTCGACGACACCCGCAATGTTGACACCGCAGTTGCAGACAAACACCCCGATTCGCGGCGCTTCACCGGTCAAATCGATTTCTTCGGGGAGTTCTACACTTTTTGTCAGGGTGTTTCGGGCCTCATTCAGACGCCCTCCTGCCAGACAAGCAGCAGCGCTCGCTTCTGTGACGGAACTTGGAATATCTTTGGGTTCCTGAAACACGCCGCAGGCATAAACCCCTTGCCGGGAAGTCTCTACCGGATCAAAAGGCTTGGTAATCGCAAACCGATACTTGTTAAGGTCGACATCCAACCGCTTGGCCAGATCAGCGGTGGATTCAGGCACCTGAAGACCCACCGAAAGGACGATCATGTCAAAGATCTCTTCTTGCAGCACCCCCGCTTCATCCACATACTGAAGGCGCAGATCTTTCTGGTCGCCGATTTCATCGATGGTATGGACCCGCGCCTTAATAAATCGAACATTCTCTTTTTCTTTGGCCCTAAGATAGTATTTTTCATAGTCCTTTCCGAACGTACGGATATCCATGTTGAAAATAGCACAATCGAGATCTCCGTGAGCATGCTCTTTGGCGATCATGGCGTCTTTAACGGCATACATGCAGCAGACCGAAGAGCAGTATCCGTTGCCGCATTGGTTGGTATCCCGGGAGCCGATGCACTGGAGCCATGCGATTTTTTTCGGTTCTTTTTCATCTGAAGGCCGGACCAAATGTCCCATGGTCGGCCCCGAAGCGCTGAGGATCCGTTCAAATTCAAGACTGGTCAATACGTTGGGATTGCTTTTGTAATGATAAAATTGTTCCAACCCTGAAGGATCGAAGGGTTCGCTCCCGGTACAAAGAATCACGGAGCCGACTTGGATATCTTTTTCTATTTTTTGCTGGCTGTGATCGACGGCTTCTGCCAGGCACGCATCCACACACTGAAAACACTCTGAACAGTGACTGCAATTCAAACAGCGGGCGGCTTCTTCCCTTCCGGATGCTTCGTCATAGCCCAGTTCCACTTCTTTAAAATTGCCTGCGCGTTTTTCTACGGGCAGTTCCGGCATGTTCGACCGGGTCGTTTTAGGTTCATTTTCCGGGATCGGACGATAAACCGGATTTTCAAAAGTTGTCGGTTCCCGCCCTTTGGCCATATCCTGACCGTCAAAGTATCTTACGATGGATTTTGCCGCTTCTCGACCGGCAGCGATGGCAGCAATGGCGATTCCGGGACCGGTCTGCAAGTCACCTCCGGCAAAAACACCTTCGTGATCCGTTGTGTAGGTGACGGAATCGGCCTCGACGGTTCCCCAGCGAGAGATTTTCAGCCCTGTCACATTTTCGATGGCCGAAAGATCCGGCCGCTGGCCGATGGCGGGGACAAGCTGGTCGATTTCGATGTCATATTCACTGCCCGGTATGGGCACCGGCCGTCTTCTTCCGGATGAATCCGGTTCGCCCAGCTCCATCCGGATGCATCGGAGCCCGACGACGCTGCCGTCACGCGTCAGCACCTCTTGAGGTGCCGAAAGATACTTGATCTCAACCCCCTCTGCCTCCGTTGCTTGAATTTCTTCCTCCCAGGCCGGCATCTCGGCGCGGGTTCTTCTGTAGATGATATGGACCTCTTTTGCACCCAGCCGAACTGCGGATCTGGAGACATCGATGGCCACATTTCCACCCCCAATTATGGCCACCTTTTCGCCGATGTCGGTCTTTCCGGTGAGATTGACTTCTCTAAGAAAATCCACGCCCTGACGCACGCCTCTGGCCTTTTCGCCGGGGATTCCCAGTTCGATTCCTTTGTGAGCGCCAAGGGCAAGATAAACCGCTTGATACCCATCGTTCAAAAGATCATCTATGGTCAAATCCGGACATAAAGGGGTGTTGGTCTTAATCTTAACACCCAGGTTGGTAATCACCTCGATTTCCCGGTCCAGAATGTCTCTTGGAAGACGATGTGCAGGAATACCCACACGCAGCATCCCGCCGGCTTCGGGCAAGGCCTCAAAAACGGTGGACAACACGCCGTTCCGGGCCAAATGATAGGCGGCGGAAAGGCCGGAAGGACCTGAACCGATGATCGCCACCTTCTCTTTTCTGGGTGGCAGGCAATCGATCTCAATTTCACGCGGATCAAACTGATCTGCGGCCAGTCGCTTAAGATCACGGATGGCTATCGGTTCGTCGACGTCACATCGACGGCACGCATCTTCGCACTCATGGGGACAAATCCGCCCCAGCACCCCGGGGAACGGATGATCCTCCATAATAATTTTCAAGGCCTCTTTATACTTTCCTTCCTTTACCATCTGAACATAACCCTGAACATTCTGTCCGGCAGGGCATGTCAGACGGCAGGGCGCAGGGTCTGTTTTCTGAATTGCAAAGGCCCCTGGAATGGCCTGGGCGTATTTTTTGTATGCCGCCTTCTTAACAGACAGGCCTTCGTTGTATTCGTTGGGAAGATCTACGGGGCAGACCTTGATACATTCCCCGCAACTCGTACACTTTGAAATATCAATAAAGCGGGGTTCCTGCCGAATCCGGGCCGTGAAGCGTCCCGCTTCGCCTTTAAGATCCAAAAGCTCGGTGTTTGTCAGAAGCTCTATATTCAGGTGCCGGCCGACCTCGACCAGTTTCGGTGAGATAATTCACATGGCACAGTCGTTGGTGGGGAAGGTCTTGTCGAGTTGTGACATGAGTCCGCCGATGGCCGAAGACTTTTCCACCAGGTACACATAATAACCGGAGTTGGCGAGATCGAGCGCGGACTGCATCCCTGCGATTCCGCTGCCAACCACCATGACCGATCCTATTGGATCTTTCCCGTGTTTTTCAGTGGGCATGTTGTTCTTCTGGCTGTTTGTGTGCTCCATTTTTCCCATCCTTATATTCTTTCAAGTATTTCCGGGAGTTTGTGCTCCCATCCGAGGGTTGCCAAGTTTACGCCGCTGAAGCCTTCTTTTTTTAGCGATGTGACCATTTCCGATGCAATCTGGATACACTCGCGAACCTTGTCAGAGGATTTTCGGATGCGGTCAATCAGTGAATCAGAGATATAAACATTATCCACATTACGCATGATATATCGGGCCATGCCGAGTGATTTGAGCAGTAAAACCGTTGGGATGATTTTTGTTTTCTGAATATCCACCCGTTTCATGAACGGGTGAATGGCGGAAAGGTCAAATAGCGGTGGAGAGATGAAAAATTGGACGCCCGCTTCAATTTTTTTGTTCATCTCCTCGATCTCCAGCTCCGGAGATTTTCCCTTGGCACCTGCACCGACCGTGGACCCAATCAGAAACTGAGGGGAACCTGAAAGCTCAATTCCGGCCATGTCCTTTCCGGCTTGAAGCCCTCTAATGGCATTGAGTAATCCCAGAAGATCGATGTCATATACCGATCTTGCCTGGTAGTGATCTCCAAAGCTGGGGTCTTCTCCGGTAACTGCCATGACATTGGTGATTCCGCATCCATAGGCTGCCAGAAGATCCGCCTGGAGGGCGATCCGGTTTCTGTCTCTACAGTTCACCTGCATCACGGTCTCCATCCCTTTTCCCTGGAGAATCATGGCACCGCCAAGGGCACTCATCCGCATGACAGCGTTGCTCATCTCTGGGATGACAAAGGCATCTACCTCCCCCTTGACTCTCATGGCATTGGACAGCATTGTGGAGACATCCACCCCCTTGGGCGGTTCCATTTCCGCAAGGACGGCAAATTCCCCTGCATCGAATTTGCGCTTTAAATTCATACGACTACCTCCGATTTTTTCAGAAAAAGCCGCTCAAATAATAAAATCGCTTCACGATTTTATACAAAGCAGCCACGCTGATCGAAATTTTTTCTATATTATCAGGTTGGTATTGTGTAGAAGGAACAGCTACAATTCCCCACAACCTGTCGTTATTGTCTGCCGCAGAGTCTCAGAGGACGCAGAGATGTGCGGGGTTTTCCTTTGCCGTGAAGGATGCGCAAAGGGGAAAGTTTCCAGCAAGCTTGCTGTAACAGAAGCTTTATATGCATGAGTGGTTACGCTTAAAATATTTGGCATTAGGTTCAATCTTCCTCGATAGGTGAGGTCTTTAAAATGGCTCTCTGCGCCCTCCGAGCCTCTGCGGCTAAACCTTAAAACGGACGATATGTCCTTCGAATACCGTAGGAGCAACAATCGTGCCGGAATAGAATGATTAGAGAGGATGGCGAAAAATACAGTAAGATTAAATACATAGACGGTTATGGTTTCGTGGGTCAGGAAATTTTACCATCTGATTTCAAAAGGCTGTTGTCCCAATTTGGCATACATGCTATACATAAAGACGGTAAACCCGCAATTCCATGAAAATTTGTGCCATTTTGGGATGGGCCTTTTTGGAATACCGGCTGGAAAAACGTTAACCCCGAAATTGGGATATAGAGATGGACAATAAAATAATTATCATCGATGACGATCTCGATTTTCTTAAAATCGTGACGTCACATCTTCTGAACTCAGGTTTTAAAAATATACGCACCGAAGATAATTCGATAACAGCGGTTTCTCTGTTAGAAAAGGGAGAAGTTTTCGATATTGCACTGATCGATATGACCATGCCGGAGATGAACGGACTGGAAGTGCTTGAAACCATCAAAAACATAAGCCCAAGAACCGAATGTATTATGGTCACGGCAGTTAACGAAGCCCGGGT
>JAQBBE010000126.1:0-6976 GCA_032126435.1 Desulfobacterales bacterium
TTTTGATCATACCCTGTGTTTTCCATAAGGGTTTCCGTATTAACACCTTTTTTGGATTTATTGATAATCGCGAGGACGATATCCACGGCAGTCGGGGACTGTGCTTTCTTGGAAACAGCCTTTTTTGGAGCCTTTTGGGCAGCCTTTTTCTTCGAAGACTTTGCCGGAGCTTTTCGTGCAGACTTGGCTTTGGCCGTCCTTTTTGGCGTCACATCCACTCGAGATTTCGCAATAGTCTCCAGTTTCTCTGCCAATACTTCGATCCCCTGGGCCATCGATTTCATACCTTCGACCACGGTTTTCAAAAATACATCGAGTTCTTTCATCACTTGCCTCCTTAAATTACATTCTGATTGCACTGAACCCATTGGATTCTGCGCTTCCCACCTTCCTTGCCCAGCCTGCCCAATGAAACCTTTTTGTTTGTTTCATCGGGGTTGAATTGCTTCGCCGGAAGCACCCCGAAGGGGACTCAACCGGGGTCACCTTCTTTTCTTCTAACCTTCCCTGCCCCGTTAAATTTGCGGTAGCAACAGCGTAGCGTATTTAACTGGGGTCACCTTCTAACCTTCCCTGCCCCGTTAAATTTGCGGCAGCAACAGCGTAGCGTATTTAACCGGGGTCACCTTCTCACTTTCTCTTCTTCTCACCTTCTCACTTTCTATCCTTCTCACCTTCTCACTTTCTAACCTTCTCACTTTCTAACCTTCTCCTCTTCCCCACAGCACCCCGCAACATCAGGGTGACTTTTTACCGGTGGAAATCCCTTCCATATCCAACTCTCCCTGAGATGTAAACGGAAAACGCCAGGGTATTGTCGAATCGCCGCCAATGCTGAGTCTGCCTGAAATTTTATAATTCAGCTTTCGTGTGATCTGATTCGACTGGGCGCTTCTAATCATATCCAACATCGATGATACCATTCCCAGCATGGACGAATACACGACCATCCGCACCAGCTCTGTACCGAATGCAGGAACTGTGGTCTGGGTTGCAGAGACACCTTTTGCCAATTTATTCCCGTTAACTTCTAATTCGCACTCAATACCTTTGATTTCAAGGGGTACGTCGTTGGTGTTGAACACCCGAAGGTCCAGTTCAAAAGTGGTTTCAAAAGCCTTCGCCTCCTGCAAAGAAATATTTGCCAAAGAAATCTCAGGAGACTCCAGCCGCCGGCCGAGTCCGGCACATCCATGCAAAATCATCAGGCCGGAAACTACGACCATGCAAAGCAGCTTAGTCGGGATCGATTTAAAGCGCATCATTGATCTCCTCTTAGGGGTTCCAATCCGGTGATGTGGAACATTTGCCATACATTATCCCGGAGTCCACCCATAAGACAAGTCTTTTTCAATTTTGAAATGGCTTCTAAACACATTTTGATGATGATACTTATTTTTTGCGGATTCCTTATTTTATTCAAGCATCCGACAGGGCCTCATCTATCAAGCGTTCACGAAAATTTGAAGCGAATCGATCCAGATCGTCCCGCCAGTGTCTCATAATATTCATTTTCTTATTTTTAAGATGCCGGTTTTCCAGAATGGAGTTTTTCGGCCGGGCAGCCGGTGTCGGATATTCCTCACTGGAGCACGGAACTATGGTGTGGGGCACGCCCATTTTTTCAAGAAAACAACCGGCCAGCTCAAACCATGTACAATAGCCTTCCGAAGTGGCGTGAAAGGTTCCCTGCCCGTTCATGCCCACCAGTCGTGCAATTTGCTGGGCCAGTCCATATGACCACGTCGGTGAACCGTACTGGTCCTCCACGACCCTGATTTCTTTTTCGGGATTTTTCAAGGCCAGCTTGAGCATTGTCTTTAGAAAATTGTGTCCTGTGAATCCATAAAGCCACGACGTCCGGACAATCATATGCCGATCGAGTGTATGTCTAACCGCTTTTTCTCCTTCGTTTTTGGTGATCCCGTAATAATTAATCGGGTTGGGATCATCCTCTTCCACGTACGGCAGCGGTATTTTTTTTCT
The DNA here is from genome assembly GCA_032126435.1 of Desulfobacterales bacterium. GTDB lineage: Bacteria > Desulfobacterota > Desulfobacteria > Desulfobacterales > UBA11574 > JAAXQD01. Next base: position 1,987 of record JAQBBE010000126.1, read on the forward strand.
GCCGTTAAAAACATAGTCGGTGGAGATATGAATTAACCGGCCGCCGTATTTCCCGACGCTCAGTGCCAGGTTTTTCGGACCGATGACATTGACGTTCCAGGCCAGTTCCTTTTCGGTTTCACATTTATCGACCAGGGTATAGGCCGCACAATTGAGTATCACATGGGGCGAATAATCCTTTACCACCCTTTGGACATCCGAAAGATTCGTAATATCGAGTTCGTCCAAATCTACTGCCAAAATTTCATGATCTGTGCCGAGGACTTTTTCAGAATCGCCGCCCAATTGTCCCTTATTGCCGGTAATCATGATTTTCATATCTTTTACCTCCGACGGTTTTTGAACGGTATCCGGAATTCACCCACGAATTTTTTTCTGATTTCAAACCCTGCTGTTTTGCCTTTAATTTCTAATTTTTTATGTTTAGTTTTCTTTGTTAACAAATTATGAAAAATGAGCAACACGTCAGTTCCTTTGATGGCCGCATCAGCAGTGTGAAAGTGGTCTATCTTTTCGAAAAGAATATTCTTGGAAGGGAAAAAATCTTTCCGGCCGTCTCTATAGCCGGACGATCATACGCATTTATTTTTCTTCTATCTTCCGGCAAACCTGTAACACAGTAAATAATCGCGGGCAAGGATTTTAACCCCTTAAGAAATCAACACCTTTCCGGATGCTGCGGATGATTTTAAACATAGGACCCTTTAAAAAAAGAAGTTGGCATGTCCAAAAACCGAACTGGATTTGATTTTCCCAGGCGGATCAATTATTTTCCGAGTCAAATCAGACTAACTTATCAAGAATATTCAAGAAAAACAGAGCAATATGTCAAAACAAACCTTGACAAAAGCTGTTTTAATAGGGAGTATTAAGTTACTCTCTAATTGAGCGAAAGTTTAGGATGCCCCAAGGTTCAAGCCCGCCCGGCATTCGCCTGAAGCGAAGCCGATGGCGGACGGGCAAGGCGAGGCGGCCCGGAGCACCAGGGACGAAGCCGTAGTCGTCTACTGCGAGCCCTTGGTAACCCAGAAGATGGGGTATTGAAAATCATAATAAAAAGCAAAACCCATGTGTGGAAGATTCGTTCAAAACAGTCCGTTACACACCATTCAGCAAAAATTTAACGTAGAAACGACATTGCTTGACGTTGTATCGAACTATAATGTGGCGCCCACCCAAAAGATTCTTTCCATTGTCAAACATGAGCATAAAAACAGGATGGAGACGCTTCGTTGGGGACTGGTGCCGTTTTGGGCAAAGGATATTTCCATCGGCTCCAGAATGATCAATGCACGGGCAGAGACAGTTGCAGAAAAGCCCAGTTTCCGCAATGCATTCAAAAAACGCCGATGCCTCATCCCTGCCGATGGTTTTTATGAATGGAAAGGTGAAAAAGGAGACAAGCAGCCCTATTATATTTCCTCACCTTCCGGCGAACCCTTTGCATTTGCCGGCCTGTGGGAAAAATGGACCGGCAAAGAATCCGGCAACGACACCGTGTACAAATCCTGCACCATTATCACCACCGCAGCAAGCGGATCTGTTCGTGAAATTCACCATCGAATGCCGGCAATCCTGTCTCCAGAGTTCCATGAAAAATGGTTGAATCCTGAAATACAAGATCCAAAAGCATTAAAGATCATTCTGCGGGAGGGCATGGTCCATGATTTGGAATATCATCCGGTATCAAAACTCGTAAATTCCGTTAAAAACAATGATCCGAGTTGTATCGAAGCGATAACTGTTTGAGGGCCATCGCCCCAATGTCGACAATGAATAAAGGGGGCCGGAAGGTGGGACGCCTCGGCGGCTCTCACGTTGACACATAATAACATATGATCGGTCTTTTTTTGTGTTTAAAATTAACTTTAACCTTTTTCTCTATACGGAACTTGTCTCTGATGGGTCGATAGGTCTGCTCGCCGATGATTATTTCACCGCCCTTTGCCAATTGCTGCAGCCGAGCCGCAACGTTCACGCTGTCTCCGATCACCGTATAGTCCATTCTGTTGACAGCGCCGACATTTCCCAGAATGGAAAGTCCGGTATTGATACCGATTCCGATCTCAAAGACCGCTTTATTTTGTTTTCGCCTCACGTTCATCAAAGCTTTTGTAGCATCCTGCATTTCAGCGGCTGACTTAACGGCATCGTAGGGTGCATTGTTTTCGGACGGCAAGGGACCGAATACCGCCATTAACTGGTCTCCGATGAATTTGTCCAACACCCCATTGTTTCGAAAAATAATATCCACCATGATATTGAAAAACTCATTGAGCATAGACACAACATTTTGAGCGTCCATGCCTTCGACCACCCGGGTGAACGATCGAATATCCGCGAACAGAACCGTGACGTCCTTCCGTTCATTTTTGAGGGTGGTCTCTTCTTCTCCACGGATCATTTTTTCCACTAGACTCTTTTCCACATATCGGCTCAGCCGATCCCTGACCTTCTCCTCTTTTTTTAATCTTTCATAGGATCGGGCAAGATCTTCGGCATATTTCAAGAGTTGAACGGATTGCACTTTGAGGGTCTGGTCGATGTCATAGGAAGTTTTGAGTAATACGTTGAAGTTGTCTGCGATATCCTTCAACTCCTGATCCGCTTTAATTCCGACAAAGCCTTTACTCCCGTTTTTTATTGCGTCGCTGGTCTTTTTCGACAACGATATCAGTTGATCTGAAGAATCTCTGAGGATCGTAAATCCGGTGAGTATGGAGAAAAGCGCCAACGCTGCGAAAATGATGATCTTATCTGTAATGTCCAATCCCTCCTGATAGAAAATGTAAACCACCAGGAGCAGCGGCAGGATGCCCAAAAATACCAGGACAATCCGTGTCTTTGAAAAAAAACTTTTTGAACTCGGGTATTTCGATGTCGTCATCTGTCCGTCGTCTCGCGGGTTTCCTGTAAATTTTCGGTTATTGAATTTCAATCCTTTCGAAAGTTAAATGCGTTTTGAATCTAACCGCCACAGTAGAGACGTTTCCGGTTTCATCCGCGGGTTCTATCCTGATGACCGAAGCTTTGGTTTTCATGTGGGCGCTGACATGGCCGGTTCCCGGCAACACAATGGCCACTGCCAGCAGTTGGCCTTGATAATATTGCTCGATGTTTCGAGTCAAAAATTTTGCACCTTCACCGGAAACATCGTTCAAGACGCCCGCATCCCTGAATCCTTTGCCGTCAATGTCTTGCGCAGACACCTCCAAAACAAAATCGACGGGAAGCCGTTCAAATTCTCTTTTATCGGATGTCGTGTTCATGGTTTGATTCGGTTCAACCGGCTGTTAGAATTCGAGTCTTCTATGACCCGGAGTTGGTCGTGGGCATGCAGAAATGGATTGTTTGGCGATGCGTTCATGCAATGCGCACGATAAACGGTAGTGGCAGCTGCCTGTTGTTTTTAACCATACCGGCCTCATCGATAAAGTTGGAAACAGAAACCCCGAGCAGCCGCACTTTCTTCATGCCCGCCTCTGTATTATCCAGCAGCGGCTGAACATACTTCATAATGGTGTCCGCATCCGTAATGGGTTCTCTTACGGTCACACTCCGGGTAATGCGTTGAAAATCAAAATATTTTACCTTCAGGGTAAGGGTCGTCCCTTTTCGCCCGTCTACTTTTAAAAGATTTTCGATTTTAACGGACAGTTGGCCCAGAATTTCCATCATCTGTGTTTTATCGTCGATATCTTCTCTGAACGTCGTCTCTTTGCCGATGGATTTGCGTATCCATTCCGGTTCAACCGGTCTGTGATCAATCCCCCGGGCGATGTTATAAAAATAGTGGCCGGCTTTACCGAAAATGTTTATGAGTGTCTCTTTATCCATCTTTTTAAGGTCGTCACCGGTCTTAATCCCGAGATTGTGCATTTTTCCTTCGGTGACCTTACCGACACCGAAAAACTTCCTGATGGGCAATCGATTTATGAAATCCGCTGCATCATCGGGTATAACCACTGTGATACCGCGGGGTTTATTGAAATCCGAGGCAATTTTCGCCAGAAACTTGTTGAATGAAACACCGGCGGATGCCGTCAGCCCTCTGCTTTTGTCACAGATTTTTTCTAATATTTCACGGGCAATGCATGTCGCGGAGGTCATTTTCTTTTTGTTTTTGGTTACGTCCAGAAACGCTTCGTCCAATGACAGCGGTTCAACCAGGTCTGTGTATTCATAAAATATTTCTCTGATGTCGGCGGACACGGATTTGTATGTATCGAATCTCGGCTTCAGGAAAATGGCATGAGGACAACGTTTGTAAGCTGTAGAAGATGCCATTGCAGAATGAATTCCAAAGGTTCTTGCTTCGTATGAACAGGCGGCAACGACGCCTCTACCGTTGGGGTCGCCGCCAACAATGACAGGTTTTCCTTTCAATTCCGGTCGGTCCCGTTGTTCGACCGAGGCATAAAAAGCATCCATATCGATATGGATTATTTTACGGATCTTGTCCATACCCCTGCATGACCGTTTGGGCACCATTCCCGGATGACACGAAAGTCAATAACCTTTCTTGCTGGGCCCATGGGCACAATTCCTATTTTACGCATCGCTTTTCACATGCCCTTCAAAACCGTCCATTCGTCGGTTTGAGCCTATTTTAAAGCGCTATGCGCGCTGTGGTTCTAATTTATCCGGCAAGACCACGAAGCCCGTGGAATCTATTTAGTTTCCATCCATAAATGGCCCTTTTTGCCCGGATCTGCGTTCTCCGCGGGTTTCCGGCTGCGGCATACAGGAAGTATGCCTCACCGAAAACCCTTGTGTGGCCTTGATCCGAACAAAAATTGCTCATTTATGAATTGGAAACGCATCGTGCCCATTTTATAATTGTGGATGGACACTATTTAATGATTTTCAGGACGTTGGAATTTTGAAGCTTTTCCCACAGCTCTTTTATTATGATGTAAGATGCCTGCTCCGGACTGATTGTATTGACGCCGGCATAGGCTCCACACGAAGCCAGCAGTGAATCATTGGC
>JAQBBE010000127.1:0-6972 GCA_032126435.1 Desulfobacterales bacterium
AGCTTTTGGTACGATCGTTTTGCGGATTGGAAAAAATATTTTCAGGGGTATTCTCTTCTACGATAAGACCCTCATCCATAAAAATCACCCGGTGGGCCACCTCACGGGCAAAGCCCATTTCATGTGAAACGACCACCATCGTCATTCCTTCAAGGACAAGAGCTTTCATGACTTCCAGCACCTCACCGACCAGTTCCGGATCCAGAGCGCTGGTGGGTTCGTCGAACAGCATGACTTTGGGTGTGAGCGCCAGAGACCGTGCGATAGCGACACGCTGTTTTTGACCGCCGCTCAGTTGGTGGGGATAGACATGGGCCTTGTCTTCGAGGCCCACCTTCCGCAGCAGCTCAAAGCCCAGATTTTGCGCTTTTTTCTTGGACATTTTTCTTACTTTTATAGGACCCAGGGTAACGTTCTCCATGGCAGTCATATGCGGAAAAAGATTGAACTGCTGGAAGACCATTCCGACTTCCGTTCGGATGAAGTTGATATCCGTGTCTTTGTCTTTAAGATCCAGACCGTCCACGATGACAGTCCCCGACGATATGTCTTCCAGAAGATTGATGCATCTGAGAAGCGTGCTCTTACCGGAACCGCTCGGACCGATGATGACCACCACTTCCCCCGGTCTGATGTGAAGATCGATTCCTTTTAACACTTCCAGCAATCCGAAGCTTTTATGTAACCCCTCAATTCTGATCATGAGGCGATCTCCAGCTTTTTCTCTACGACGTTCAGCGTTTTTGAAATGAACATGGTCATCACCAGATAAATGATTGCCACGGTCAACCAGACCTCGAAGGCCCGAAAATTAACCGCTATGATCTCCTGTCCCTGTCGCGTCAGTTCACCGACACCGATAACGACCAGCAGAGACGTATCTTTGAGACTGATGATGAATTGGTTCCCGAGAGGCGGAATCATCCGTTTGAAAGCCTGGGGCCAGATGATGTATCCCAGCGCCTGAAAATGGGTCAATCCGATGGAGCGCCCTGCTTCCTCCTGCCCTTTGTCGATGGACTGGATGGCTCCGCGGACGATCTCCGCAATGTAGGCTCCGGCATTAACCGCAATTGCCGTCACGCCTGCAAACAGGGGGGGAACCCGCATACCGAGGGCCAGCGGCAGTCCAAAGTAAAGGAACATAACTTGAACCATCAGCGGAGTTCCTCTGACACTCTCGATATATACTCCGGAGAGTTTGTTGATGAAAATATTCCTGGAGGTTTTCCCCAGGCCGGCTGCACTTCCCAGAAGGAACCCGAAAATCAGTCCGAAAAAAGTGATCAGGATCGTTAGTTTGACGCCGGTCATCAGAACGGGGATCGATTCCCACATTACGCTGTATTTGAATTGAAAATTTCCGCCCATTGAATCCATCCGATCGATCCGGCAATTTCATGCCGGATTTTTATTTAAGCGTTAAAATCGGTGAACACCCGAAAGAGAAAAACGAGTCTTGCGACCATTAATCGTTTCTTGTCTGCTGTTTAGAAATTAAATAGTGCCCATCCACAATTGTAAAAAAGACACCGTGCGTTTCCGATTTATAAATGAGCAATTTTTGTTCGGATCAAGGCCGCACAAGGGTTTTCGGCAAGGAATACTCCCTGTATGCCGCAGCCGGAAACCCGCGGAGAACGCAGATCCGGGCAAAAAGGGCCATTTATGGATGGAAACTAAATAACCCCCTCTTCCGGATTCTTTGTTCAAAAGAGGGGGTAAATGGCAATCAATTTTTACTTGGGTTCGGTTCCGAACCATTTCTTGTAAATTTTGTTGTAGGTTCCGTCTTCCATGAATTTGAGGATGGTAATGGTGACTTTCTCTCGCAATTCGCTGCCCTGTGGAAAGGCGATTCCGTAAGACTGCCCCTGGTACATAGGCCCCACCGTTTTCACCATATCCTTGCCTTCGGTTTTGATATACCATAGAATAGCGGGTGAATCGAAGATGACCGCATCCGCACCGCCGGTTTGCAGCTCCATGTAGGCACCGACGATATTCGGGAAAAGCTTCACCTCTTTGGATTTTAACTTCTTGGCGAAGTCAGCGCTAGTGGTACCCAACTTGGTGGCAACCACTTTATCGCCGAGGTCTTCAATACCGCTGATTTTTTGTTCATTGGATCGCACCATTAAAAACAGCCCGGCATCATAATACGGGTAGGCAAAATCGACGACTTCTTCCCGTTTCGATTTAACAGTCATCCCGGCGATGGCAACGTCGATGTTTCCTGTCTGCAAAGCCGGAATCAAGCCGTTGAAATCCATCGGCTGAAGCTTATATGTCAAATTGAGATCCTTGGCTATGGCATCCCAGAAATCGATATCGAACCCGACATATTTCCCCTCCTGTTTGAATTCAAAGGGCATAAAATTGGTGTCGCAGCCCACAACCAGGGTCTTTGCATGACCCATTCCGGTAACCGTCAACAAGATCAGCGCTGTAATTAAAAAAAAATTCGTTGTCTTCATCATTCTTACCTCCTTTAATGTGTGTCAAAGTTACAATTGTATAGAAACCATAGACATTTAAGTAATTGAAAGCGGAATTGTTTGTCAACAACCATATTTTTGCAGGCTTTCAATTTTTCAAAAACTTGAAAAACGCCCTGTTTCAATGGATTTATGGGGTCCTATTTATTCCCCCCTTGAATCAAGCCATTTTTTTTAAGATCTTGCACAAGGTCGGACATCCCGAGTCTCTCAAGGGTTTCAGCTTTCTGGAGACCCGATTCGGCATCCCAGCCTCTCAGTTCGTAAAATTCCGTTCGCATCTCTTCGAATACCTTCCGGTCCAAGGTTTGGCCTTTTCTGCTGATGACTTCCTCCCCCGGTCCGGGGACCATCACATCCGGATTCATAAAAACCGTTTCAACCGGATCCGTATAATTGAATTCTTCGAGAACATCATCCTGTTTGGGATGCCGGCCTTCTCTCAAAAGAATCCCCCGCTGGAGATTAAATATTCGTTCGCCGAATCGGTTCAGCCCGGTTTCATCCGTCTCAATGCCGGTGACAGCGGAAAAAATTCGACGTTCCAGATCTGAATCTCCTACACGATCCGGCGTATTCCAGGAAACCATCATCGGCCAACAGGAATCGCACAGAAGGAGACTGTCCTTGACGTAGGTGCGATCCATTATTTTGACCGCCGCCGCAGCTTTTCCTTCATGGGTATTTAAATCCCACGCCTTGTCATGGCCCCAGAATTTTGAAGCAGCGGCCCGAAAAACTTCGGATGTTACCGGTGAAGATTTAGGGTCGGACCGATTCATGACCCACAATCCGGTTAGCCAGCTTGTTTCGTGAAGCATCGCTATCGGCTGTCTGGGTTCAAATGCGTACAACAAACCATTCATCAGATATTCCCGGGCGGAATATGTGGCGCCGTCCCCCACTCCGGACACCTCGTTTGAAAAATGAGCTTTGGCTTCATCGCCGAGCTTTTCCCCGGCTCGAAGAAGACCTTCGGCCAGAATATCGCCGAATCCTTCTCGACGCGCAATCATATTGGCGAAGGTTTCAAAAAATTCACGGGTGCCCAGTTTCGAGATATCGAGCCCGGTCTCTTTTTCCGTAAGGTATCCTGACTGATAACACGCATCCACCCACTGAAGGATATTTTGCATTTCCATGGTGCAGATAGACAGATCATTACATATGCCGGTGGCATCCACAGCGGTCTCCGTCGACTCTCCCGGCCTTCTAAAAACCCAAGGAAGATAAACGAACATGGATTGGCATTTTCTGACAACATCTTTCCCGGAGGCCGTTCGAAAAGAATTTCTATATTTACAATCAAGACCGCATTGATAACAGGGCGCTTTCCCGGTTCGACGAACCTGTTCTTCAGGAAACGGGACCGACAGCGGGTCACGCTTGTTTAAACGGACGGCCAGGTGATTCAGCGCCTTTAATTCTTCCGGCTTTGCCACCGCCGGATGTCCCGTACCCAATACCGCTACGGCCTTAAGGTTTTTTGATCCCATTACCCCACCGAACCCACCGGTGGCGCTCCCTTCATTATCTGTCATCAGGTTGGCATTCCGGCACATATTTTCACCGGCGACACCTGTTGTTACAAATCGAACATTCTTCCCATGGGTCTGTTTTAAGATATCCCGAACATCATAAACACCCTTTCCCCAAAGCAAAGACGCATCTAAAATTTGGGTTTCCCCATCATGGATCCAGATATAGACCGGCTTTTCAGATCGTCCTGAGATGACAATACCGTCGTAGCCGGCTCTTTTTAAGTAGGGCCCGAAAAATCCGCCAAGGTTCCCGTAACAGAACCCTTCCGGCATCCGCATGGGCGACTTCCCCACCACCTCAAACCGGGAAGCACCTTGTACACCGGTAGCACCCAGAGGACCACTCATGAGAATCAGGCGATTTTCCGGATCAAACGCACCCACCTCAGGTCCGACTTCCTCCCAATAAATCCGAGTGGCAATTCCGCGTCCGCCAAGAAAACGGTCTGCATAGTCCAGGGTCTTCAGTTCGCTGATTCGCAGATCGGAAAGGTCTATCTTAAGTATTTTTCCACACCATCCATACATGTTTGCGGTCATTGTTTCCTCCTCATTGCTTGATCACACACAATACCAGACCCCTTTTATTGTACCAATAGTTATGCTAAAATGTATTACCTAAATTAAGTATTATATCGTTAAGCAAAATATTACACAAGATGATATTAATTTGAATATTACCCCCCCTGCCCTGGCGGAACTTAAGGAAGCTTCCGCTGTGTGGACACGTGTTGTAACATGAAATGAAAACTTAACGCTTAAAAGGAGTCATGTTGCCATGGATTCGCTGGAGATACTCGAGGACAGGCTTAAAAAGATAGAGAAGAAAATCGAGGAAGCCAAACAGCACTTGCCGGCGCATTCCATAAAACCGCCGGTGATGATGACACTGCCCAACCTCGAAGATGAGCGTGACGCCGTCCTGGAACAGATCAATTCCCTAAATCCTCTTTCCATAAATAAAAACAATTGAAGTTTTGCTTTCACGCATGCTATTTTAAACGTAGTAAAAAAAGTTTTAAGTTTACGGGACAAATAGAATTATTTCGAATTTGATCTGAACAAGGCCTATTCTGGAATAGCCCTGCTTGACGTAAAAGCTCATACATAGGATAAGATGAATCCAAATTATATGAGTTTTTTTTGCATAGGAGGATGATCCGATGACCGATCAACCAAAACATGAAAAATTGGAACAACGGATTAAAGAATTAGAAAAAGAGGTTTTTTACCATAAGAAAGCTGAGCAGGAAGTAGAGGGTGAACGAAAGCGTATGGACGTTATTCTATCTGCGCTGAATACCGGCCTGGCACTCATCAATCCGGACTTGACCATCGCCTGGGTGAATGCCCAGACTGAAAAAATACTTCCCTGGGACGAGCTTGTCGGCAAGGTCTGCTATGAAGCGGCAGCCAAACGGGACGAGCCTTGCGAGGGGTGCGGTGCCCTCGAAGCCTTTTCCGATGGACAAATACACGAGACGGTTCGACAGAGCCCGGTTGACGAAAAATGGCACCACATCGTTTCAGTCCCGATAAAGGATGAAAGTGGTACAGTCGTGAATGTGCTCGAGAGTGTCACGAACATCACTGCAATTAAGCAGGCCGAGCGGGACCGGAACCGGGCCATGAAAGAACTGGAAGCATTAAAGGACCAGCTGCAAGAGGAGAATATCTACCTCAAGGAAGAGATTCAGACGGTTCAGGGATTTAAGGAGATTGTGGGAAAGAGCAACCCGCTTTTGTATGTTTTGACCAAAGTTGAGCAGGTTGCTGAGGCCGACAGCACCGTTCTGATTCAGGGTGAGACCGGCGTGGGCAAGGAGCTGATCGCGAGGGCAATCCACCAGAAAAGTCTTCGTTCCAGGAAACCCTTTGTGAAGGTCAATTGTGCCGCACTGCTGGCAAGCCTGGTTGAAAGTGAGTTGTTCGGTCATGAGCGGGGCGCGTTTACCGGAGCAGAGCAACTGCGAAAGGGCCGCTTTGAATTGGCAGACGGTGGAACCCTGTTTTTGGATGAAATCAGTGAGCTGTCCTCAGAGACCCAGGCAAAACTTTTGCATGTCCTTCAGGATGAGGCGTCCGAGCGTGTAGGAGGCAGCCAGACATTGAAGGTGGATGTGCGCATCATCGTTGCCACCAACCGTAATTTGACGGATGAAATAGCGGCCGGCCGGTTTCGCACCGATCTTTTTTACCGGTTGAACGTCTTTCCAATTACGGTGCCGCCTTTGCGAAACCGGCGTGACGATATCCCCCTTCTGGTTGAACATTTCGTTTCAATGTTCGCCAAAAGAATCGCCAAAACCATCGATCAGATTCCTAAGCCGGTCATGGAACGTCTCGTTGCATACGACTGGCCGGGAAATGTGCGTGAACTCCGCAACGTGATCGAACGGGCCAGCATCACCTGCCCCGGACCCGTGCTGCGTCTGCCGGAAAGCATCGGCGCCGACCTGCCAAGGCCCGATCCGACGGCTGAATCCCCGGACGATTTAGTAACACTCGAAGAGGTGGAAAGCCGCCACATCCTTAAAGCCCTGGAAACCACCGGGTGGCACATCAGCGGTGATAAAGGTGCTGCCAAAATTTTGGATATCAACCCCTCCACTTTGCGAAACCGAATGAAAAAGCTGGGATTGAATAAGGTCTGATCCTCCGTTGACTCTCTCATAATGTGTCCTATCCGTGACTTAATTGTCTATGAATTTACCATGTTAAATCGCCATATTTGGCGAATTAACCGTATATAGCGAAAAAACCTTCCGGGCACGCTTGTTCCAATCCGCATCAAATAAAAATATATTATATAGGTTTCAGATGGTTATAACTGATTTTCTGATAACTCCAGTGGCGGCACGCTTTTTGAAATAAGACATAATGAAAGGTGTGATAAAAAATAGCAATCGGAGGTACCTACAAATGGTCGGTTT
>JAQBBE010000128.1:0-6498 GCA_032126435.1 Desulfobacterales bacterium
TGGGCCAGGTTGTTTTGAAACACTACAAACGCGGTGCTGTTATCATGCTGGCGGTTTTGGCCGGTCTGACCGTAATTGTAGTACAAGCAGTACAAAAAGCCTTTATTATCCTCGAAAAGATCGAGCCGGCGGGTTGGGCAATTGATATGAATACGATTTTAGATGCAGCCTCACAGGCATCCACCCATTCTGACAGCCTCATATTTAGTTTTGCTGTGTTATGGGTAACTTTCTGCTGGATTATTGGGGTTGTTGACGCTTATAAAATTGGAAAGAAAAAGGACATAAAAGAAGATTCAGCCGGTCAAACTTCAAATGACGACAACCGTTGATCCCATAACCACAGGATGGACTTGGGTAAGCTTGCCATTTTTGATTTTTTATGGAATCTAAGATAGGTATGATCGACACGAATTGACCTTGGGATGAGATTCGTGTAAATGCATGACTTAGAAACGGAGTTTCGCATTTTCAACCATAAAAGCCGACCCTCATGGAGAACCGATTGATTCAATTGAGACCGGTGCAGTGTGAAAATAATCAGCTAATCTAAAAAACCCTTTTCTTTATTCCCAGGTGAAAAATTATGAATGGTAAGAAAGCCTTTAAGCTTTGGACAGTCAATGTTTTGTCTTTTATTCTTTTTGTTTTGTTAAGCGTCACGGGTCTGTTAAACTGGCTTGTAATTCCCAGAGGATATGAAGCAAGGGGAAGTGTACTAGTTTCCGTCCGACATTTCCTTATTACAATCCATGAATGGACTGCATTGATATTTTTGATCACGATTACGATACATATAATTTTGCATTGGAAATACATAAGATCCAATTTGAAGAAATACAGTATCATGAAATGAAATGCGCTGTTAAAGAGATGAGAATGTTTGGCCGGTGATTCATGCTGGAAACCATAATAATCACAATAATAATATGTTTTATTGTCTTTGAGCTGATTGAACATGTATTTATTCCGTTATTCTGGTTCATTTTAAGAGGAAAGAAAAAATCTAATTATGGTGTGATGGGCATGATTGGAAAAGTTGTCGAAATTAAACGATGGAACAAAACCGAAGGCCAAGTTTTGGTTAACGGAGAGCTATGGAGGGCTGTTTGTGATGTTCCATTACCAGAAGGCAGCAAAGCGGTGATACTTGATATTGAGGGGCTTACATTGAAGTTGAAGCCTTACGAAAATTTATAAAGAGAAGTTGGTTTTGAATAATTATAAAAAAGCCATAGGCTCGCTTTCACACTGTCGGACCTGCCATACAACAGCCGAAAAAGGGATATATGAAGATGATCATGTTGTAATTCCACAGTGACAGGATCGGTTGAAACCAAAGCGTATCATTCGTAAAAAGACAGGAATGAATATATGACAGCGTCAGTCAGAACCGGCAGATCGGTGACAATTGTCGGGGCTCTGGTAAGCATAATTTTAATTCTGCTAAAGTTCTTCGCGGGGATATTCGGAAGTAGCCAAGCCCTGATAGCGGATGCGGTTCACTCCGTTTCCGACCTCTTTACCGACGTTGTGGTCCTGCTTGGTATCGGAATTGGTCGTAAACCCCCGGATGAGGAACACCCTTTTGGTCATGCCCGAATTGAAACATTAGCCTCTGCCATCGTTGGAATAGCGCTTATTGCTACGGCATTATTCATAGGAATAAAAGCTTCCCTGAATATATATCATCATACGGAGACCCATCCTAAAATGCTGGCGCTGGTTGTCGCAGGCGTATCCGTCGCTTTAAAAGAGATTCTATTTCATTATACGGTACATACGGGGCGGCGCATCAAAAGTCAGCTGATCGTTGCCAATGCATGGCATCACCGCTCAGACGCCCTCTCCTCTGTGGCTGTCCTGATAGGCATCGCAGGGACACAAATCAAACCTTCCTGGCACATTCTTGATTCCTTCGCTGCCCTTTTAGTATCCTTCTTCGTCGTAAAAGTCGGTCTCGATATTTTGCGAAATGCGCTACGTGAATTTACCGATACCGCCCCCCAACTTGAAGTTATCAGCAAGATCAGACAATGCGCCTTAACTGTGGATGGAGTTATCGATACCCATGATCTAAGAGTTCGAACCTCCGGAGGTTTTTATCAAATGGAAATCCACATCGAAGTCGATGGCCAATTGACAGTTGCAGCGGGACATAGAATCGCAAAGGCTGTGGAGAGTTGCCTGGTTGAAGATATAGAGAGCCTTGATCGTGTCATCGTGCATGTGGATCCAGGGATCAAAGAAAAAGAGCCGAGATGACAATTCCATCAAAGCAGAGAAAAAGTCTGAAAATGCTGATCATTGTCGTCATTAAACTCATTTTGCCATGTTATTTATGCAACGATAGGGTTTTTTTAAGATGCGCATACTGTATCTCCAAAATTGACGTGATTTCAATGAGATGTGTTCATGGAAAGAGATCACGGACAATCGCCTTTGGGGTTTCACAAAACCCTTAACAGAACCAGTGATTTCCCAACATAATTTGCCCATATGCAACAAATCACATTTTTTTGTTTTAATTATGGTGGGTTATTGTTATAATTAATAGGTGTTTTCCTTGGATTTCTTAAAATTTCAGCGTGCTGGATATTATCGTCCGTATCCTATAAACACAACTCGAAACAGCAACTTCTGATCATTATTATGTTATGAAAGATGACGTCTCCAGATTTCTTTTTGATAAGCGTGACCACGAATTGATTCGAATCGTCAACGACGTGCTTCGCGGAAAGAGCAGGATCAAGCATGCCCGCCGTTTGTACTATTCATATTTTCACTCCCATGGCATCAAAGAGATGGCCGAAACCAGAGGGTTTCGCATTGCCTATGCAATTGTCCACTTACTAAGTTCTTTGGAGATCGGCGGGATGGAAGATCGTATCAATGCCCTGCGTTCGTTGCACAGTGAAGTCCTGGATACGGCCGAAGGCTCCATGCCCAAAAATACCGCCAGGGTGTTACTGCAAATCATGAAGGATCTGGTACGGGCCCATGGCAATTACCGAAGGCAGCTGCAACTGGCTCATGACTTCCGAATAACGGCTTCAGGGAAACCATGCATTGTTCGGCGGCAGCTGAAGCATTACCATCTGCTGGAAATGCCCGAAGAGTGGAATCAAATTGCATTTGATGATCACGTCCATGATGCCAATACCAAGGGGCGCAAGTCTTCCACCCATCTTATCATGGATGCTTGGATAAAAGGCATTCGGCGCCTGCGGGTAATCCACTACAACTATATCGAACCGCGTTTTGCAGCCGAACTTCTTGAAGCCGCCAAAATTATGGACATCGACGTTCGAATCGGCATCGAGTTTTACGCCCGATTCCGTGATAAATACGTACAACTGATATGGGTTCCCCGAGGGTTTGCCGATGCACAGACGTTTCTCTGTTTTCTTGCCGAGCCGCCGGTAATGAAGATCATGGAACTCGGCCGCCAGGTATCGTTGTACCAGCAACAGCACATCCCGGCTCTTTTGCGGAAATTTAACGAAAGCCATAGGCTGGAGATCAATCAAGATTACGGAATCGAGTTGCCTCCGATCAATGAGCAGGAATTTCTGATGTTTGTCGGCATCGGACAGAAATCGAGATTGCATCTGGCAAAATTCATTCACGACCAGATGCTGAAGGTGTTGCAGGCGCAGACCGAGCGGTTTCTGGCAGAAATTCCATCGGCAAGCCCTGAACGATGCAGCGACATCACCCGTTGGATTGAATCGATGAATACGCTGGATCTTGAATCCGTAATCGACGGTTATCTGGAGCCTGAAAAAAATCCTGAAGTCAAGTATCCCGAGGTACCGGTTCACGGTCCTGATGTTCCGGAACTGTTGAGGCTGACTCCCTTTGAAATTTTGGACCGGCTCACCAAGCTTTATTCCGGATACCGGGTAACGCTGAATTTGACCAACTTGAAAGCTGAGGAAGTTATTGAGCTTCTTTACGATTGCCAGGGAATGATTTCCCGGCTTGAGATCTTCAATCTTAAAGATCATGCCGCAGGAAAGACCTCTCATATCGGTGAGATAAGCCGGTTGCAGGAGGCGATCAACAAAGGCAGCGCTATTCGTTTGAAACAAATCATTCGTGAGATCATTGAGCGACTTAAGTGGTCGGACACTTCAGTCGATACCCAACGGATAAACAAGTTGATCACAATTCTTTACGACATCGATATCTTAAAATCTTATTACGCGGGAAAATCGCTTAAAGCAAGAATCGGAAGCGATTCCACGGGCCGTTCCCCCAAAGTTCACGGGATGGGTCTGGCGATCAAGGAAACGCTGCCGAAACGGGCACAGCGGCAGGTTATACGGGATTGCTTTGCCGGTCATCGCGAAACCATTCCCATCAGAGTCGACGCCTACAAATACACGGTTTATATTCCACTCCATGACAATAGACCACTGGGCAGGATATTCGAAGGACTCTCAAGAATCCTAAACGTTTTCAGCTGGACGGGGGTTGCACGCCGAGAAGGTTGGCAAGTCCAAGCTGCCTCCACCCGTATGACCCATCCCGGAAACATCATCACCTTGGGAGGTGCTCAAAAGGAAATCGTCAACGGACTCTATCTTAATCCTCCAGAATTACTGAAAAACTTGGGGCGATTTCGCTGGAGCTATTTGAACTCGAACCTGAAAAAAATCCTTAAGGTGCTGCTTGGCTTTATCCCGGCCTTTCTGACCTTTGCTCTGACCAAGGACTGGTGGGTATTGGCTTATGGCGGGGCATTTATCTGGTTCGGCATCACCGGACTCCGCAATATTCTTCAATCCGTTTTGGGCGGAGGAGGCTTTCGCCGATCGCCGCTCTTAAATTGGAATGATTACATCAGCTGGACACGCATCACGGACTCTCTGCTCTTTACCGGATTCTCCGTACCGCTACTGGATTATGCGGTAAAAACCGTGATATTGAACCGGGGATTCGGCATTACGACGGCGACCCATCCGGTGCTGCTATACACTTTTATGGCGTTGGCCAACGGCGTCTATTTATCGAGCCATAATATTTTTCGGGGGCTTACCAAAGGAGCGATTTATGGAAACTTCTTCCGCAGTATCCTGTCGATTCCCGTGGCCGTGGCTCTGAATTCCAGTATCGGCGGTATCCTGCCTATGTTTGGCGCCGTGGACGTCAATGATACCCTGCAAAAGTGGGCGGCGATCATTTCCAAGGCTGCCTCGGATTTTGTTGCAGGTTTCATTGAGGGAACGGCCGACCGGTACAAAAACATCCAGATGCGCTTTCGTGAACACCAGAACAAATTCACAGATATTTTGGGCATTTATGCTCAACTTGAGTTGCTCTATCCAGACGTGGAGACTTTCAAGATTCTTGAGCATTCGTCCGATCTGAAGCGAAAAGCAAATGCAGAGGCCCAAGATCTGGAGAAAATCATCATGATCCATGCACTGGATATGCTGTACTCCTGGATGTATCAACCTCGTTCCCGTAGCGCTTTGCAGCAATTCTTACAAACACTTTCCGAAGATGAGCGCCACATTTTGGTAAGTTCCAATTTTACCTTACAACGGCACCGTGAAATCAGTCAGATGTTTATTGACGGTATTCTGGGAAGCAACTTTCCCCGCCCCCTGTCGTTTTATCTCTCGAGCTACGAAGGCTACCTTGAAGATATCAAGCGCCTGGTGCTTAGTGAAGAATTCAGCAACGCGTATACCCAAAACAGGCTCAGCGACTTTGCCGATCCAGAAGTTCCACCGATGGTTGCGGTCGATGAGGCCGTTGGGGGCACCGGTGGATTGCTTCATCCACCTGAGACCGTCTGCGTGCAGGATGAGCATAAAAATGGATTGAAAACAAAAAAGGGTTAACCGTTATTGGCTAACCCCTTGATTTGTTTGGTAGCGGGGGCTGGATTTGAACCAACGACCTTCGGGTTATGAGCCCGACGAGCTACCAGACTGCTCCACCCCGCATCAATTATTTGCAAACTGTAAATATAAGCAGGTATGGAAAGTATGTCAAGTTGTTTTTGTTAAATTCAACACCGAAGCGATTACAGACCGTATCCGTTTCTGCTCGGATCCGCCGCCGGTTTTCTCATTGCCGTATCGCAAAAGGAGCCGTTTGGTCCTGCTGCTGTGTCCTGATATGATTTCAATGGTCGATTTGGGGACTTTGAGGAATTTTGCCAGATATTGAATACACATTTTATTGGCGGCACCATCCACGGGCGGCGCTGTAAGCTTGATTTTGAGGGCGTCGCCATGCTGGCCTGCAATCATGTTTTTTGCGGACCGGGGCTGAACGAAGACTTTGAGGACAATTCCCTGGCTGGTTTCCTTTAGAAATTGCATGGTTTGTCTGGATCAGTCCGGCGTGCTGCTTTTGATATTGTTGATAATGCGGGTGGATGAGATGTTTTCTGTCATCGGAATCAGAACCACCCTTCCCCCCAGGGCTTCGACCCGTTCGTGCCCAAAAACTTCCTTGGAGGCGTAGTTGCTCCCTTTG
>JAQBBE010000129.1:0-12962 GCA_032126435.1 Desulfobacterales bacterium
CTGTTGTGTATGCAGGGTCGGGGTTTATTGTCTTGCCGTCATCCGTGTATGATCACTGCCATTGGGTGGTCTCCTTTCAGAGAAATTTAATTGTGTTTGCGCTCAATCAGGGTTTAAATTCAATTATATACAAAATTATCCTGATGTGATCGACAAAGCGGAGCTGTGTCCGGCCTTGTGTTTCGAGGCCTTTGAGAACCGCGCCCTTTTACCCGATTCCCCATACCTTTTAAATGAGGCGAAAAGGAACCAGCATAATTTTTGTCAATGATCAGCAGCAGGTCTTGCTGTTTCTGAGAGACGACAAACCCACCATCCCCTATCCGAACATGTGGGATGTCCCCGGAGGGCATGTGGACGCCGGAGAGACGCCCGATTTGTGTATTGTCCGCGAAATGAAAGAAGAGATGGACCTGACCCTCGAGGGATTTGAACGGTTCTCCGTTATGGAATTCACCGACCGGGTAGAGTATACGTTTTGGAAACGGGCAGACTTGGATATCGAAAAAATAGAGCTCCAAGAGGGGCAGCGATTAAAATGGTTCACGGAATTCGAAGCCAGGAAAACAAAACTGGCCTACGGGTTCAATGAAATCATCGATGATTTTTTCAAAAAATCCCCGTTTCTGTTGCCTGATTAGCCGTTCACGGTTCACTGTGATTATACTTTCTGATCCCTGCTTGCCCAGTGAAATTCACGATAGTGAAGGGCAATGCCCATTTCACCGGGGATAACCGATAACCACCAAATCCCTGATCCCCGATGTTATTCTCATATTTGACATATGGAATCAAAAAGACTACATTGCAATCATAATAACCATTTTGGAGGTGGCAATGCAGCTTACAATAAGAATGCCCGATGACCAGATGCGCAGGATTGAGCATATCGCGGAAAAATTGGGACTTAAGAAATCAGATGTAACCCGGATGGCTATAAAGAAATTTATAGAAGAATACGATGATGGTGAAGTAAAACCATTCGCCAAGGTTAAACATCTTTTAGGTGTTGTTGAGAGTGGTATTCCTGACCTTGGGCAGCGCCATCGACAGCATCTGCTAAAGAAAATAAAAGGCGATGGCAAATGAATGCCATTTTAGATATCGGTCCCTGGGTCGCCTTGATAGACCGAAGTGAATCAAAGCATTCAATTTGTGTGCAATGGCTCAAAAATTATTCTGGAAGACTATATTCCACCGAAGCTGTTTTGACGGAAGTTCTTTACCTTCTAAACTTTTCAGTAAAAGCTCAATCAGCGGCCATCGATTTTGTTCTTAAGTCAGTGGTTGAAATAATTCCGTCCAGTGTTGCGAGTCTGAAAAAAGCTAAAGATCTCATCAAAAAATACTCGGATTTGCCTATGGATTACGCTGATGCCACACTTGTATGCCTCGCAATCGATACAGGAATACGCGATATTATTACCTTTGACGAAAAAGACTTCAATATTTACAGAGTCAAAAAACAGCCATTTGTCATTGCGCCGTAACAAAATCATTAAAACAGAATTTTTGAATTATAATCCCTAATTTCTAATTTCTAATTTCTGATTCCTAATCCCTGTTCCCAGACAACCAATAACCAAATCCCTGAATCTCTGAACTCGTTTGTACTTTACCCGAAACACCCAACTCGTAACCCGAACGCGCTTTGCCCTATGCGCCCTGCGCTATGCTTTACCCTTCACTCGCAACTATTTGCGATTCCTTGTCCTTACCTCCGGGCTTGAAAATAGGAAACTTATAATCTTATGGGATGTCCCCATAATTCCCCAGGGTACCCGGTAGCCGATGTGGTAGGTACGCCCTTTTGGGGCAGAAATATGAATAACCGCACAAACCTGCCAACGTCCCTCACCAAACAAAACCGAAAAATATTGACTATGGGCAATGACTATGGTACAAATTCGACAGATCTTGTAATTCAAAGGAGGTGGTTCATATGGCTCAAATAGATGTCATAACAATTTCAAAATTCAAAGCGACCTGTCTTGCAGTACTGGACAAGGTAAAATGTACGGGTCTGCCGATATTGGTTACAAAGCACGGTAAGCCAATCGCCATAATCGACCCTCCACCACCACCGGAAAAGAAAGAATCATGGCTTGGTTCTTTTAAGTCCAAGGGAAAAATTTGTGGTGATATTGTTTCTCCTGTTGTGCCGAAAAATGAGTGGAATGCATTAAATGAATAAATTCCTGCTCGACACCCATATCTTTTTATGGTCTTTGCTAAATCCATCTTCTTTAGTGGAGGATCTGGTCAGGGAATTGGATAATCCGGCCAATGAGTTATGGCTTTCACCCATAACAACCTGGGAAATTATCATCTTGTCCGAGAAAGGCCGTATCGAACTCGATGACCACCCTGTTGCATGGATGAAAAATGCGCTGGATACACTGCCATTCAGAGAAGCAGCGTTAAATCATGAAGTTGCCATGCAAAGCAGGGTTATTCGGCTGCCGCATCAGGACCCGGCCGATAGATTTATTGCTGCATCAGCTTTGGTGTATGGCTTGACACTGGTGACGGCTGACCGGAATTTGATTGATGGGGCAAAAGATTTTTCTGTGTTCCCTAACTTATGATTTTTTTAAACCGCCTTCAATATAAACAAAATAATAAAACCCAGTTAATCTTTACCCCGTTAAATATTTATCCTGTTGAATTCGTAGATCATTCAACCGGGACCGCTTTGAAGTCAGCCGTAGGCGAATTTAACCGGGGCCTGCCCTGTTCTATTCACGATAGTGAGGAGCGAAGCGGATTTAACCGGGGTTCTAAAAACAAAAACGAAACGCGCAAATTCAACCCCGTCCCCCTTTTCGCACAGGTCAATTCAAGCTTTGACACGACCGATTTTCCATAGGTGCTTCTTATGAATCTAAGAGAGGTCTTAAAAACGCTGATTGCCAAATTTAATGAACAAGAAATTGATTTTGTATTATCCGGTGGGTTAGCATTGAGTACGATGAATATATCCAGATTTACGCAAGACATCGATTTTCTCGTTTCCGAGGAATCAAGGCCGGATATTCATAAGATTATGACTGACCTGGGATATGAACTTCAAGACTTCAGTAGTGACGAGATTCTGTCATATCTGTCACCTCTTAAAGTATTTGGACAGGTCGATTTTCTTTTAGCCAGAAGAAAATATACGAAAGAAATGATACAACGCGCCGTAAAAAAGAAGGTTTTTGAAGGTGAATATGATGTAAAAACCTTGTTGGCAGAAGATTTGATTGGACTTAAAATTCAAGCCATTTCCAATGATCCGGAAAATCGTTTTATGATTGATGCTCCGGACATTCAAAGACTTCTTGCGCTGCATCAGGATAAAATGGACATGGAACTTGTCAGAGAATACTTTAAAATATTTGGTAAGGAGGACCTTTTAGATGGGTGGCTCAATAAAATTAAGTGACGATGAAAAACAGGAGATGATTGAAGATGCCAAAGATATAAATCGTGGAAAGCTTTTCAATGCTGCACGTTTGTTGAACCAGCGAGGAAGTTTAGATGATTATATAGACTTTTTATCTGAAAACATGGGATTTGTTCCATTTACTCCGTCAAGAAAAATAACCAAAAATTTTAAATTATAATTTTTCACCGGGGTTCCGATCAGGAAAAGGCAATAAAAAAACCTTAGCGTCCTTTGTTTACCCCGTAGGTCTCCGTTGAAATACCGGAACAGGCCGGAAGATCGAATTAGAAGTAACTATCAGGAGGCTGACCACGTAATCAAGATTATTGCAATCGACAAGCAGGAAGACATGGAGGCCTATCGCATAGCACTGAAAAGAATTCTATCCATGAAATCAGATTAAAACATCCGAAGAATATGGATTGTCAATAGCTACACAAGATAAAGACTTTGGAAAAGTATCAGCTAAAATAGAAATCACCTTCTTATAAATCACTATCCGCATTAAACACTTCAACGAATCGATCAATCAACGATTCAACTACTTAACCATTTAATTGGAACGGCAAACATAAATCATAATAACCCGCAACGCGAAACCCGCAACACGGATCTTTTTCAACCCTTGAACCTTTGAACTTGTTTGTACTTTACCCGAAACTCGTAACCCGCAACCCGCAACCCGAAACCCGCAACGCGCTCTGCCACATATCTTTGCACTAACTTAATTTTACAATTTTGATCTTTAAACCATTTTCCATTACATAAAAGCACTCACCCGCTTGAAGAAAATTACGATGCATCTCAATGGAACTATCCATTTTTACATGTATTCTCAGAATGTTGCGAGAAGGAACGCATGTAACTGTGAGACCTTTGAAAAATGTTCATTTTTGTTCAAGTTCAAGGAAGGCGAAAATTTTAACCACAGGAATACATTGAGTATTTCGAGGATTACAATTTGAGACTGACGCAGAAATTGGGCAAAAAGGGGCGTTTTGCAAAGGTCTCACTGTGAAAGCGGAGCTGTACACGTTCTGCATCAACGTCCCCCATTAATTCATACAGTTGGAAAAAAGTATCTTGACGAATCGATTGCCAATGTATACCTTCATGGTATACAAAAAAGTACAATACAAAAAGGGAAGGGAAATAGCAAATGGCAAAAACGGCAATGACACACGCAAGACTTACGCCGGAAATAAAAGAAAAAGCTGAGGCCATTCTTAAAGAACTGGGAATTTCCATTTCTGCTGCGTATGAAATGTTTTATCGGCAGATTATTGCTCATCAGGGCATTCCATTTGATTTGCGTATTCCAAATAAAGATACGCTTCAGGCAATGAAGGACGCAAGAGACGGCAAGGGGAAAAGATACGATAACGTAGAAAAAATGTTTAAAGATCTGAAAGTTTGATGCTGCCGATTCGTCCGACATCCAGATTTAAAAAAGATTTGAAAAGAGCCGCGAAGCAGAGTCGAAATATAAAAAAACTGCAACGGGTTCTTGAACAGTTGGCCATTCCTGCTCCCTTGCCTTCTAAGCACAAAGACCACAAACTGAAAGGAGATTGGATAGATTTTCGGGAATGCCATATTGAACCTGACTGGCTACTGATTTATACAATATCAGATTTCGAACTTAGGCCGGTTCGCCTTGGCACGCATTCTGAATTGTTTGATTGAACGATCAAAAAAGCAGGGGCCTCTTGATGAATAAGTTAACAAAGTTACCAGCGTCCCCTCGTCCTTCACGAGTACGCCCCTCCGGGGGGGCAGAAATATGAATAACCTTACAAACCTGCCAACGTACCCCATTATTGTTTTAGGGATGCGCTGAGTTTTGAAGGATGGTTTTGGCTTGGCTGCCAAAAATTCTATAGGTTATGCAAAGGCCTCAATTATTGATGACTATATTGAATAATAATGCAAATTAGTTTGACTATTTTGAGTGTTTATAATAAATAGTTACCATGATCAGGAGAAATCTATACGATATTGCGTTTTCTGACCAGTGGGGACGTCAGATGCGGTTTATTATCGGTCCACGGCAGGTCGGGAAAACAACGATTGCCAGGCAAAAGCTTTCCGATGAGAAGTCGGAACCGCTATATTATCTCTGGGATCTTAGGAGCATTCGCCAGAGATACAAGGCGAATGAGCTCTTTTTTACCGCGGATGCGATGGACTCCTCTCGAAAGCTTTGGGTATGTTTCGACGAAATCCATAAGATGCCGAAGTGGAAAAATATTTTGAAAGCGGCTTTTGATGAGACATCTGATCGGTATCAATTCATTGTAACGGGGTCGGCGAAACTGAATATTACAAAGCGCGCAGGGGATAGTCTGGCGGGTCGTTATTTTACATTTCATTTGATGCCGCTTACGCTAAATGAGGTGCATTCTGATCGTTCTGCCCGGGTTGAAGCCCCGGAAATTGCCGGCAATTTCATCCGGATGGCGCTTGAAACATTACCCGTTTCTCAAAAATCGATTGAGCAACTGCTTGAATTCAGCGGTTTTCCCGACCCCTTTCTGCGCCAATCACGCGCGTTTCACAAAAAATGGGCCAGGGATTATGTGGATATTGTTATACGCGAAGACATCGGGGCTCTGACAAGAATCGTGGACAGGGAATATATCTTCGAACTTTACAATTTGCTGCCCGAAATGGTTGGCAACCCTCTCTCTCAATCATCGCTTGCCTCTCACATTCAGATCAGCCCTGCGACAGTAAAGAATTATCTCCGCAGGCTGAAGGATTTCTACCTCGTCTTTTCTATAAGGCCCTATTCAAAGAACATAAAGCGCTCGTTGCTTAAAGCCGGCAAGTACTATCTTTATGACTGGACCAGAATTAATAACAAGGGCACGCAGTTTGAGAATTATGTTGCATGCGAACTGAAATCGCGCCTGATGCTCTGGGGAGATGCGACAGGAGATGATTTTTCCCTGTTTTACATACGGAACAAGCAGAAGCAGGAGACGGACTTTCTTGTTGTTAGAAACAATTTTCCCTGGCTTCTCGTTGAATCAAAGCTTACGGACGGTCCTATAGAGCGGCATCATCTTGAGAACATGAGCGCTTTACAAAATGTCCCATTTGTCCAGGTTTGCCTTGAACCGGGCATTGCATCAATGCAAAAGCAAAATGCATACAGGATATCGGCTTGCAGGCTTTTTGCAAAGTGATGATGAAAAATATAAAGTGTATAGAAGAGATTTATGTTTTGTTGATTTTTATAGCTGGATGCATTTTTAGGAAGGACAACAAGGACACACAGTGCAGACTAAGGGTCAAACGTAGACTTGATCCCATTTCTTCGCGTAACTCGCAACCCGCAACCCGTAACCCGTAACCCGAAACTCGTAACCCGTAACCCGTAACCCGTTTTTCTGTAGTAATGATTTCCTGATAGCCAGTAACCGATAACCAATAACTTTTCACCATTCCCTGTCTTTACCTCCGGGCTTGAAAATAGGAAACTTATAATCTGATGAGCGTCCCCGAAATCCATAATCCCTGATCCCAGAACCCTGATAACCGATCCCAGATACCCCATGACGATTTACTCAAAATCATTGCAGATCATTATTTTGCAATTCAACTCCGAATTGACAAATCATAGAGAAACTTATAAGTTTAAAAATATTCCCAAAGAATCACATTGGAGATTTTATGCAAGCAAAACTTTCTCATACGGAAATAATGGATGTTTTAAAGAATGATAAGGCTTTTTTGAGAAAAGAGTTTGGGGTGATTAATATTGGTTTGTTTGGTTCTTATGCGAAAGGCAATCAAAAAGAAGATAGTGATATTGATTTTTTAGTAGAGTTGCAGGAACCCCGATTCGAATGGCTTGCAGGATTGCAGATTTACTTGGAAACGAAGTTCGGCAGAAAAATTGAACTGCTCCGAAAAGGGAAAAATGTTAACCAACGCTTGATTCAGAAGGTGGAAAGAGACATAATCTATGCTTGATGATATGATAAACGAAAACTTTCGAATTATCGCGGAATCAATTAAACTTATTGAAGACCGTTTTGAAAGAATAACTCTTTCCGATGATTTTGTTTCAAATGCTGACGGCATTTTTGTGCTTGATGCGATATCCTTGAGGATTCAAATAATTGGTGAACTGTTAAAAAAAATCGATAAAATAGACAGTTCTCTTTTAAGAAGATATCCAGAGATTGAATGGGAAAAAATAATGAGATTAAGGGATATCATTTCTCATCATTATGAGATGATTGATCATGAAATTATTTTTGATATTTGTACCAATCATATTCCAAAGCTAAAAGCCACTGTTCAAAAAATCATAGATACCGAATGATTCTCTGAAAACAAATTGTTCTGACCCCCTTTAATTGAATGCCAATATTTCTTTATCCTATGCGCTCTACCCTCACCCTTTAAGTTTTGAACGTTCTGCATCAACGTCCCGTATGAGAGTCATCGTATCTACTATTCAACCGGGGCCGGAGGGCTATTTAAATGGGGTTCAAAAAAACAAAAACTAAACGCGCAAATTCAACCCCGTCCCCCTTTTTACCCTCTCAAGTCGCAAAGCACGCTAAGAAAAGCATTGTGACCGCCGGGTGTCGGCGCTCACATTAGATTGCATTTTTTCAAAGGCTATGATAGCTATTCAAATTATGAGTCTCTTCTCACATGAAGAAATAATTACCGATCACCCTCATCTAACACGGAAAGCTATATTCGTCGCCCATGAATCAAAAAACTAAGAGGTAAATTATGGATATTTTCGGGTATACGGCAGTTGTATGGAAAGAGACCGAAGGATATGTCTCAAAATGTCCTGAAC
This sequence comes from Desulfobacterales bacterium, assembly GCA_032126435.1. Lineage (GTDB taxonomy): Bacteria > Desulfobacterota > Desulfobacteria > Desulfobacterales > UBA11574 > JAAXQD01. The sequence continues at coordinate 8,259 of JAQBBE010000129.1, forward strand.
TTGGCGTTGCAAGTTGTGGAGATTCTTTTGAGGATGCGGTGTTCAACTTGCGGGAAGCTGTAGAATTGTATCTTGAAAATGCTAAAGAACTTAACATATTAGATGATATCGCAGAAAGCTTAAGAGCCAAAGAAAAATACACAGCTCATTTTGAAGCCGCAATATAATGACAAAATTTCCATCCCTATCTTCGAAACAGGTAATTAAAACGCTGAAATCGATCGGCTTTGAAGATGCTCCAAAACGGGGGAAAGGAAGTCATATCGCAATGGTAAAACGAGATCCTGGGAAAATTAGGTTGGTTATAATACCAAACAGAAAAATCATTCCAAAAGGAACTCTGCGATCTATTCTGGACCAAGCAGGCCTAACTCGTGACGAATTTATATCTCTTGTTGTTGATTAGAAAACTGACTGAGAAAGGCATTGTGATTGCCGGGTTTTGAGTTGTCATCTAACGAATAACGAATAACCAATAACAAACAACTTTTCCATTTTCATTACAAGAAGTTATGCACGTTCTGCATCAACGTCCCATACGATTTTAAATCCCTGAATCTCTGAACTCGTTTGTACTTTACCCGAAACACGCAACCCGAAAAACGCAACCCGTTTCCCTGTAGTTATAATCCCTAATAACCGATAACCAATAACTTTCCACCATTCCCTGTCTTTACCTCCGGGCTTGAAAATAGGAAACTTATAATCTGATGAGCGTCCCCCAAAGGGTCCATCCGGGCAGGGGAAAAGTTCTGATAATCCTGTCAAGAAATCATAGAAAAATAGAGAAACCAATAATCCAATGGACGTCCCACAGGACACGGAAGAATGTCCCCAAAATCCAAAAGTTTTTCTTGACCTAAGCCTCAATTTTCATTATACTTTTTAGTAGATTGTTTTAACGTGACAAAATAAATAAAAGGTGAACACTATGGCGGTAGCATTACATGCGAAAACATACCCCCACATTGGCTCTGACCCAGAAATCGCTGATGGAAAACCTATAATTGTTGGGACTCGAATTACTGTCAGATGTATTGCTGGATATTATCAGATGGGGATGAGCGCCGACGAGATCCTAACAACTTTGCCCCACTTAACGCCCTCGCAGGTCCATTCAGCTTTGGCTTATTATTTTGACCATCAAGACGAAATTGACACAGATCTATCTGAATCTTCAGATGTAGAGTTCTGGAAATCACAAGTTGCTCCGCGCCCTAATCAGAAAGCTCCGAACGTATGAAAATCGAGTTATTTTTGGACGAAGATGTACATTCAGGGTTGGCACATGCCTTGCGTAAAAGAGGATATGATGCCATTCATGCTCAGGAACTGGATCGGAAAGGACGGTCTGATTCAGATCAGCTTCAATTTGCCATTCAGCAAGAACGATGTTTTTTTACTTTCAATGTGAAAGATTTTGTGATTCTCCATAATCAACATGCAAAAAGTCGCCAAGAACACTGGGGAATCATTGTTTCAAAACAACTTCTATTCACTGAAGCGATGTCGAAATTGTTAGGCCTGCTTCAACGGTATTCCAAAAAAACCATGAAGAATCATTTAGAGTTTTTGTAGATTCTCTTGGTCACTCCATTTTCTAGTGCATTGAAACGATATTTGAACTGCTTTAACCGTTTCTTATTTTCAAATTTTTAAATGCTGAACCCGCAACCCGAAACTCGCAACTCGCAACCCGGAACCCGTAATCTGAGACCCGTAACCCGAAACTCGCAACCCGTAACCCGAAACTCGCAACCCGTAACACGCAACCCGAAACTCGCAACCCGTAACACGCAACCCGCAACTCGCAACCCGCAACCCGTAACACACTCTACCCCATATCTTTGCGCTAAAATTATTTAACAATCTTGATTTTTGAACCGTTTTCCATTAAATAAACACCCTTCATCCGCGTGAAGAAAATTACGACGCATCTCAATGAAAATGCCCATTTTACATGTATTCTCAGAAGGTTGTGAAAAGGAACGCATGTAACTGTGAAAGCGGAGCTGCACACGTTCTGCATCAACGTCCAGTATGCCCGGTATGGTGTCCGAACAGGAAGCTGATGAGATGGTGAACCTTGCCGGCAGTCTCCGCCAAGATGTTGAAGCGTGGATTTGTAAAATTCACCCGGATTTGGTGGAAGAATAGAAACTTAAATTTTTACCTACGTCCCGGAGCTTACGTAATAGAAACTTAAATTTTTACCTACGTCCCGGAGCTTACGTACTACGTCCCGGAGCTGTACGAGAGAAAAAACAAAACGCGCGAATTCAACCCCGTCCCCCTTTTCACCATAAAAACTGATTGACAAGAATCAAAGTCTATGGGATTTTTTAAGAATAATTTAACAAGCAACTTTCGACCATAAAGCACGGAGGCCGATAATGGAAACACAATTTATCACTGATGCACAAGGTAGGAGAATGGCTGCGGTTGTCCCCTTTGATGAGTGGGAACGGACAGAAAAAGCAAAAGAAATTCTTGAGCATGTCTACTTAGCCGGACTCATTAAAGAACGTAAAAATAGTGAATCGACAGCAAATCTTGACGACCTGCTGAACGCAGAAGGATTGACCCGTGCCGACCTGGAAAGTTGAATTGGTTCCGGAGGCCCAGGCGGACTTTAACAGCTTGGATGGCAGTGTAAAAAAACGGGTCTTGAAACAACTTGTTAAATTGGAAAATAATCCAAAATACGGCGATCCTCTGGGCAATAAAGCCGGTATAAACCTTGATGGTTACTTTAAGCTGTATGCTGACAAGAAGCGAATTAGAATTATCTATCAGGAGACTGACCACGTAATCAAGATTATTGCAATCGACAAGCGGGAAGACATGGAGGTCTATCGCATAGCACTGAAAAGAATTCTATCCATGAAATCAGATTAAAACATCCGAAGAATATGGGTTATCAATAGTTACACAAGATAAAGACTTTGGAAAAGTATCAGCTAAAATAGAAATCACCTTCTTATAAATCATTATCCGCATTAAACACTTCAACGAATCGATCAATCAACGATTCAACTGCTTAACCATTTAATTTGAGCGGCAAACATAAATCATAATAACCCGCAACGCGTAACCCGTAACCCGAAACCCGTAACTCGCAACTCGTTTTCCCGTTTTCCTGTAGTTATGATTTCCTGATAACCGATAACCAATAACTGATAACCAATTACTTTTCACGTTTAACTTTTCACTTTTTACCGAACTATCAATCTTGATTTTTGAACCATTTCCCATTACATAAACGCACTTATCCCCTTGAAGAAAATTACGACGCATCTCAATGGAAATATCCATTTTTACATGTATTTTCAGAAGATTGTGAGAATGAGCGCATGTAACTGTGAAAGCGGAGCTGTGTACGTTCTGCACGATGTCGCCTATTCCACGAAAGATCGGTAGGTGAAAAAAGAAATAGGTCCAATTAGTCCATAACGTCCCGGATGCTCATACCCTATGCCACGCCAAGCCAGACTTGATGCCCCCGGTGTCCTACAGCATGTAATGGCCCGGGGAATCGAACGCCGAAAAATCTTTTGGGACGATAAAGATCGCTCTTCATTTCTGGAACGATTTGCTGTGATTCTTGAGGAAACCCAGACTCAATGTTATGCGTGGGCCTTGATCCCGAATCATTTCCATATTTTGTTGCGTACTGGTACTACGCCGCTTAGTACCGTGATGCGCCGACTTATGACCGGATATGCAGTAACATTCAACATTCGTCATCGGCGAAGTGGGCATCTTTTCCAAAATCGTTATAAGTCTGTTGTCTGTGAAGAAGACACTTATCTGCTTGAATTGACTCGCTATATTCATTTGAATCCAATGAGAGCAAAGTTGGTCAAGGATATGAAAGAGTTGGATAAGTATCTTTGGACTGGCCATAGCGCTTTGTTGGGGAAAAGAAAAAATGCACTTATACCGGATGTTCCTTTAATAAACGCTGGAGAAGACAATGGTAAATTTCTTGCGGAAAAGACAGTTGAAGATGTTCTACAGTATTTTGGAAAAAACTTAAAAGAAGCCCGCCGAAGATACCGGAAATTTGTAGAAAAAGGAATAAAGCATGGTCACCGAACAGATTTGCAAGGTGGTGGACTGATTCGGAGCGCTGGGGGTGACAAGGCAGGGTTGTTAGGTCAAAAAAAGGAAGACAGAGAAAAATCTGATCAAAGAATACTCGGCAGCGGGGATTTTGTTAGCGCAACACTTCAACAATCCGAAAAATTTCTTGAAAAGAAGTATCGGCCCAAACGCTCCATAGAGGACCTGATCGAATTTGTGGCCAAGCAGTTGGCGCTGTCACCTGAATTGATATGTTCGGGAAGCAGAAAAAAAGAGATTTCCGAGGCGCGGGCTTTGGTGGCATATTTGGCAGTAGAAGAGACAGGACATTCAGCGGCTGATGTGGCGAGATATCCCCGCCTGCCAACGCCTGGCACTGGCGGGCAGGTTGGAATAGGACGAGCAAATGTTCTTCGTTCGATAAAAAGGGGCTATGAAACCTGAATAAAGCAACAAAAGCACCAGCGTCCCCCATAGCCCGCGGTGATTATTGATAGAGACCCTGGGTCCATTTTCCATCCCAGAGCAATTTGGTGAATTCTTGATAAGGAATGATATAAATACCCTCGTCGGTCTTTCTCATCCTTTTTTCAAGACAAACGATGATCAGCCACTTTA
>JAQBBE010000130.1:0-2742 GCA_032126435.1 Desulfobacterales bacterium
TGTCCTGGGCCGAGACCGGCCAAAGGGCGTTGGATATGGTATCCGGTATGTCCTTCGATTTGGTTGTCGTCGATGAAAAACTTGGCGATATGACCGGTATTGAATTTATAGAAACTCTGGTTTCGGTAAACCCGATGATAAACTGTGCAGCTGTAAGTCCGCTGCCGTCTGACGAATTCCATGAGGTTAGCGAAGGGTTGGGGATTTTGGCACAGTTGCCCGTCCTGCCCGGGGCAAAAGATGCAGAGGATGTGTTGAAGCGCCTTAACCATCTGAAAAAACTCCTGCAACCCAAAACTTAAATCTTAACCGGCGATTGTCCAAATCACTTTTCGCTGGCTCCGAAATGTTTTTTGACACATCTAAAAATAATTGCCAAACAACATTCCCACCCTTTAAGCTGTTTCATCCGAGCACATCATAAATATCCGGAATGTCCCTGCGGGCGGAATTATTTTAAGCAAGAACCCAAAATAAATCTTGACAAAGAAACCCGTTGTCGTATTTTATGGGCATAAGCTCATAATTAAGGATTTTAAATCCACAAAATTCAAGGGATCATATGGTCGGGGGAAATAAAAAAAATCTATACCGAGAACATTCAAAAAGGAGGTGAATCTTATGCCACGATTTGATAGAAGCGGTCCAATGGGCGCCGGCCCGATGACCGGCGGACGAAGAGGTTTTTGCAATCCCGCAAATAGAGAATATGACAGACGCTTTTCCGGATACTTTGGGTTTGGCAGGGGCATGAGACTTGGCCGTGGCTTCGGCGGCGGCTACGATCCGGATATGGGGCGTGCATTTGGCTGGAGGGGTTGGAATCAGCCTTCATATTATCCAGCATATGCACAAAACTCTGAAGAAGAACTGAACATGCTGAAGGCAGAGGCGAATTCCGTAAAAAACAACCTCGATATGATTAATCGGAGAATTGCTGAGCTGGAAAAATCTCCCGAATAAATCACCTAAGCTTAAATGACGGGGGCCTGTATTCTGGGAAACAGCCCTCTTTTATCCTTTTTATAAACAAAAAATTGCTTTTTTTAAATTTCATCAGACAAGGGACGTGCCCATGCCGATATTTGAGTATTTGTGTATAGACTGCGGGGAAACCAGCGAAATCCTTATGCTCGGTTCAAATGATTCACCACAATGCAATTCCTGTAACAGTCATCACTTGAAAAAACTCCTTTCAGCCCATTCATCCATGTCCGGACCCCTTAAAAATAATATGCCTGGTCTGGGAGACACTGCATGCTGTGGATCGCCTCCGGGGGAAGCCGGCTGTGCAGGACCCGGCAGTTGCTGTGGAAGAGATTAACCTGGGTTTCAAAACCTTTACAATCTTTAAGTTGCACGAATGGATAGAAAAACAGATAAACCGGAATTGAACTTCTGGAAGGACCATTCCCTGCGTTATCTTGAAATGGCTTTGCGCACGGATAAGCGGGAACGTCTGATAAATCCTGATGGATATGGCAAAAGAACCGGTGAATGCGGTGATACGGTTGAGATGTTTTTGACGGTTCGCAAGAACCGTATCGAGTCGATTTCATTTGATACCGATGGCTGTATCAACACCAATGCCTGTGCAAATACGTTGGTTTTTCTGACGGAAGGGAAAACCATCGCACAAGCCTGGGAAATTACTCCGGAAAAGGTTATAGATTTTTTAGAAACATTGCCGGAAGAACAAACGCATTGTGCTGAATTAGCGGTTGGCGCGTTATGTTTGGCTCTGGTTAATTTTCAGGAGTGCAAACATGCCCCCTGGAAAAAATTATATGCGAAACGATGATGATTTTGGTTTTTAGATTACGATGTTTGGAAGATCATTCAAGGCGGTTTAAGTATGACCATAGATCCATATAGAAAAATCGCTCGGCGTTACGATGCGGTGATCGAGCCGTTCATCAAGGGCCTAAGAGCGGCCAGCATGAAGATGGTGCCATCCAAAGAAGAGATGCGGGTCCTTGATGTCGGATGCGGAACCGGGACGAACTTGGACCTTTACCAAAAGGGGAGTTGCAAGGTATTCGGAATGGATCGGTCCCCTGCCATGATAGGCATTGCCCGAAGAAAACTCGGAAAACGGGCGGAACTTCACCTGGGGGATGCCTCACACATGCCGTATTCTGATGGAACATTCGACTTGGTCATTGCTTTTTTTGCGTTGCATGAAATGCCGGCGCCGATCCGATCAACGGTGGTGAATGAGTCCAAGCGTGTCATGAAAAAAGACGGGCGGATTTTGCTGGTCGATTATCATTCCGGTCCGGTTCGTTTTCCAAAGGGTTGGATCCTAAAAATGATGATTACATGTGTTGAAATGGCGGCCGGACAGGAGCATTTCAGAAATTATCGCGATTTTCTTGCCTGCCGAGGAGTTTTCCCTTTAATAACCGAACACCGATTGTCCGTTGAAAGGAAAAAAATCGCCACCGGGGGAAACACAGGGCTCTTCTTGCTGACCCGAAATAACCCGTGAAGAGCATCAATTCCCAATGGCGCGTAAACAAAATGAAGAACCATCCTATGATTATCAGCATTGCAAGCGGAAAAGGCGGTACGGGAAAGACAACGGTGGCGACCAACCTGGCTGTTTCTATAGGGTCGGATGTGCAACTTCTGGACTGTGATGTTGAGGCGCCCAATGCGCATCTCTTTATCAATCCTGTCATTGAACTGAACAAAAAAGTTTATACGCCGGTCCCGCAAATCGACGAAGAAAAATGTAAT
>JAQBBE010000131.1:0-13965 GCA_032126435.1 Desulfobacterales bacterium
ATAGCTGACGATCAGGCTCATGCCTGAACTGCGCACAAAAAGGTTGACGACCGATGCAATGATAATCCCGATAAGCCCCATGAACATGAACTGACCCATTGTGGTCAAGTCCCGTTTGGTGACCATGCCGAAAATGCTGGACGTAATGAAGGTTGCTGCACAGATAAAAAACGTTGAGGTAATCGAAGATTTTGTATAGATGAGAAATATGGCTGAAAGGGTCGCTCCGTTTAAGGCTGCATATAGGACAAATAAAGATGTGGCGGTGGAAGCCTGCATTTTGTGGACCCGTGAACTGATGCTGAAAACAAGGGCAAGTTCCCCGATGATTAAACCAAAAAATACAAGTTGATTCCCAAAAATAAGTCTCAGCAAGGTTTCGCTGTTCGATACATAAAATGCCACAAGTCCCGTTAGTCCAAGACCAATGGCCATCCAGTTATAGACGCTCCGGATAAATGCGTTGACCCGAATTTGGGTTTGTGTTCTTTTAAGCGGTATGGATTGCATTTTATCCTCCTGATATTAATGCATAATTATCATTTTTGGCTTTTAAAAAAAAATTGAATCTCATTCCAATGTCTTTGGAAGGTTTTATATATAACACAGAATTTTGGTTTTGCAAGCTCTAAACATGTCTTTAAGGACTTAATGGTCGTCTCTTATTTCCGTTATTAAAAAGATATTTTTAAAATAATGAAGCCCGAATCATTGTATCAGGAATTGATAGGACTTGCTGAAAAACTTGGAATTACGGTTTTAGAGCATAATTTTCGAAAGGCCGGTATCAAAGTTGAAAGTGGATTGTGCAAGATTAGGGGCAAGAAACATTTTATTATAGATAAACACAAAGCGATTCACGAGAAAAACGAGATTCTCGCGTCTTGCCTTGCCAAAATGCCCCATGAGAATATATATGTATTTCCAGCTTTGCGGGATTTTCTATACAAATACGCTCAACGGTGATAACAGGGACTCTGGGTGACAACACGATCTTTTGCCGTTTAGGTTTTTGCCATATTGAGCGATCCGCACAATAGTTTACATAATATACCTTATCAGACGTTTCTGCGTTTTAAACCTTATTCCACTTAAAGGTTTTATATTGAATGATAGTGTCAACTGTGTTAATTATTCAGTTTCCACCAAACCGTGTTGATGGTTTTCCTATGAATCCAAATCCCTTAATGCAAGGAATTTGTTTGAAAAGCGTATGTGCTACAGAGCCGACTATATCGATAAAGTTTTATTTTAATGAACTCACACCTCAATAACCAGTCCTCAGGATCTTCCGGTACCCATCAACGCCGCATCTACACCGTTTCCGAACTGACTTTTAAAATTAAAGATTTACTTGAAGAAAGTTTTCCATTTGTATGGATAAATGGTGAAATTTCAAATTATAAAGTTCCAGCTTCTGGACATTATTACTTTACTTTAAAAGATGAGGCTGCTCAGATCAATGCGGTAATGTTTCGAAATCAAAACAGGACGTTAATATTTGACCTTGAAGATGGAATGAGCATAACAGGCATTGGTCGGATCAGTGTCTATGAACCGCGGGGCACCTATCAGATCATATTTGAGCATCTCGAACCCAAAGGTACAGGGGCCATCCAACTGGCTTTTGAACAATTAAAAACACGGCTTTTTGAAGAAGGTCTTTTTGATGAAACACACAAAAGCCCCCTACCCTTTTTGCCTAAAAAAATCAGCATCATAACCTCTCCAACCGGCGCCGTTGTTCACGATATTTTAAAAATTATCAACCGACGCTTTTCAAACCTCCAGATTGAGATCATACCGGTCAAAGTTCAGGGTGACGGCGCTGAACATGAGATAGTATCCGCCATTGAGATGCTGAACCTCCGGTCCAACTCGGATTTAGCGATCCTGGCTAGAGGCGGTGGATCATTGGAAGATTTACATGCGTTTAACGCTGAGAATGTTGCCAGGGCTATTTTTGCATCAAACATTCCGATAATTTCAGCGGTGGGGCATGAAACCGATTTCTGTATCGCAGACTTTGTTGCAGATTTAAGGGCACCAACGCCATCTGCTGCAGCTGAACTTGCTGTGCCCCTTAAGCAGGACCTTTTGAATAGGGTCTCTGAACTTTCAACACACTTAACAATGCGTTTTGTGCGAAATCTTGAATATTTTCGAAATCGAGTTCAGGAAATGTCCAATCGACTGGTTCATCCAAGTCGAAAGATAGGAGATCTAAGACTTAAAACAGACGACCTAATGACCCGCCTGGTCAATACGTTTAACAATACCCTTGTTCAAAAGCACGAAGGTGTTAAGTGGCGGGTTGAAAGACTTTACGCCAACAATCCTTTAGTGCGAACCAAAAACCTTAAAGATAAACTTGATTTAAAATGTGATAACCTTTTTAATTGTATGAGAATATTTATAAATAAAAACCGTTTTTTACTTCGGGAGGCTATGGCCGGGCTTCATGCCCTGAGCCCTAAAGCCACCTTATCCCGAGGTTACAGTATTACCAGAACCATTCCGGATGCAGCGGTGGTCAGAGACCCACAGAAGGTCTCCATCGGTCAGGATCTTGAGGTGACGGTTGCGAAAGGTTCATTAATTTGCAGGGTAAAAGGAAAATAATTTTATGGCCAATCTGACTTTTGAAAAGGCAATGAAAAAACTTGAGGAGATCGTTCGGGAACTCGAATCCGGCGATCAGCCCCTTGAAAAAGCGATAAAAAAATTTGAAGAAGGGGTTCATTTGTCCAAATTTTGTTCCGAAAAACTGGATGAGACAGAACAAAAGGTCACCCTTTTGTTAAAAGGTCAGACCGGTAATTTTTTTGAGAAACCGTTTATCTCGGAAATCGAGCCGGAAGATGAATAAATTCGATCTGAATTCATACCTGTCTTCTAAACGAAAACAGATCGATAATGCCCTGGGTGCAATAATAGAGAAAAATTCCAACGGCGCCAAGATTAAAAGCGCCATGGAATATTCTCTTATGTCCAGTGGAAAACGTTTACGACCCATTTTGTGTATTGCGGCCGCTGAAACTGTGGGAGGTCACTTGGACGATACCCTGCGGGCCGCCTGCGCTATAGAGATGATTCACACGTATTCCCTGATCCATGATGACCTTCCTGCCATGGACAATGATAACCTGCGAAGGGGCCAGCCAACGTGTCATATCAAATTTGATGATGCTACGGCAATTCTTGCCGGTGATGCCCTTCTTACACTGGCTTTTGAGATCCTTTCATCCGTCGAATCTGTCGACAAAGATCATGCGTTTAACTGGCTTCGGGTTATACATACCATCGCAATGGCCGCGGGATGTAAGGGTATGATTGAGGGACAGCTGCAAGACATTGGCGCCGAGGGTAACGTTCTGGGTTTAGAGGATCTAAAAAAAATGCACCGCTTAAAGACCGGCGCCCTGCTTGAGGCATCCGTGATTACCGGAACCATTTTGGGGAATGGAAACCGTGATCAAATTGAAAAACTTAAAAATTACGCAAGAAATATCGGGCTTGCCTTTCAGATAACCGATGACATACTGAACGTTGAAGGTGACCCTGATATTATGGGAAAAGATGTCGGTACAGATCAAGCCCGGGGAAAAAGCACCTACCCTTCCATACTTGGGATGGAAAAATCCAAAGAATTTGCAAAAAAACTTGTAAACGATGCCTTGAAAGTGCTCGATTATTTTGATAACAAAGCTGATCCGCTCCGGGCTATTGCGCATTATATTGTTGTTAGAAAAAAATAAGGAGTAATATATACTTTGAGTTTTCTTGAACGAATCGATTCTCCTGCAGATTTAAAAAAAATACCCAAAAATGATCTCCCGTCCCTCGCGTCAGAGATACGGCGGGTCATCATTGATGTAGTATCCAAAAATGGCGGCCACCTTGCACCCAGTTTAGGTGCTGTGGAGTTGGCAATTGCCATCCACTACGTCTTTAACGCACCGGATGATAAAATCATCTGGGATGTGGGACATCAAGCCTATGCTCATAAACTACTGACCGGACGAAAGGACCGTTTTCACACGCTTCGCCAGCATGACGGGGTGTGCGGGTTTACCCGGATGAGCGAAAGTCCTTACGATGCCTTTTCAACAGGGCACAGCAGCACATCTATCTCAGCAGGCCTCGGGATCGCATGTGGCAAACGCTTGAAAAAGGACAATGGCAAAGTTATCGCGGTCATCGGTGATGGCTCTATGACCGGAGGGCTCGCTTATGAAGGTCTTAACCAGGCTGGACACATTAACAAAAATATTCTGGTCATATTAAATGACAATGATATGTCCATCGCACACAATGTCGGTGCTATATCCTCTTTATTAAGTCGAACCTTTTCTGCAAAATACATACAGGATTTTAAACAAGAACTTAAAGATTTTATTAAATCCTTGCCGAAATTCGGTGGCGATATCTATAAATTCGCAAAGCGTTCAAAAGAATCTTTTAAAACATTTATTACTCCGGGAATGTTGTTCGAAGCCTTTAACTTTGAATATTTTGGGCCTATAAACGGACACAATCTTAACCATCTTATCGACATACTTAACAATATTAAATGCCTAAACGAGCCGGTTCTTCTTCATGTAACGACCAAAAAAGGTAAAGGGTACCCGCCTTCTGAAAAAAACCCTGTTTATTTTCACGGTGTTGGATGCTTTAATGCCGATACGGGGGAAAGCATCAACTCACAATGCTCCACCCCCACATATACCCAGATTTTTGGACAGACACTGCTTAAACTGGCGAGAAAAAATGACAGGATAGTTGCCGTTACAGCCGCCATGCCGGAAGGTACGGGCCTTGTAAAGTTTGCAGATGCTTATCCGGACCGTTTTTTTGATGTGGGCATTGCGGAACAGCACGGCGTAACTTTTGCAGCAGGTTTGGCCACCGAGGGCTTTAGGCCTGTTGTAGCAATATATTCAACCTTTTTACAGCGTGCCTATGATCAGATATTGCACGATGTATGTATCGAAGCGCTGCCGGTGGTATTTGCCATCGATCGGGGCGGAATCGTAGGAGAGGACGGAGCGACCCATAATGGTGTTTTCGATTTATCTTATCTTCGAAGTCTTCCCAATATGGTCGTTATGGCCCCAAAGGATGAGAATGAACTCTGCAGAATGCTTGCCACCGCCATCGACCATATGGGCCCCATTGCCGTTCGATACCCCAGGGGAACCGCCGAGGGGGTCAAAATGGAAAATCAAGATGTTCCCATACCCATCGGCAAAGGAGAAGTGCTCAAAAAAGGAGATGATCTTCTTATTTTGGCCATCGGCCGGTCTGTTGTCGAGGCACTTTCCGCGCATGCAACGCTAAAAGAACAGGGTGTATCCGCTACGGTGGTAAACTGCCGTTTTGTAAAACCTTTGGATGTCGAGTTGATCGCAACCCTTTCCCGGTCGATACCGCGGATCATAACGGTTGAAGAGAATGTGCGTCAGGGAGGATTTGGAAGTGCAGTTCTGGAGTGCTTGAGCGATGAGGGAATAACCGGGTTTCACATGAAATGTATCGGGGTACCGGATATATTTGTTGAGCATGGCCCCCAGAAACTTCTCAGGTCTAAATATGGTATTGACGCTCCTGCAATTGTCGAAACCGCCAAACGCCTGCTAAAAAATGCTTAGGGTTATCGTCAACCGAGCCCATTAATGTCTCCAAACAAAAAAAGACTCGATCGGGTCGTTGTAGAAAAAAAACTCGCACACAGTCGACAACGTGCCCAGGCGCTTATTATGGCTGGAAAAGTTCTGGTCAACAACCACCTCGTGGATAAACCCGGAACACAGGTCTCCACAGAGGATGTCGTTGTTTTGAAAGGAGAAGACATTCCCTATGTAAGCAGAGGCGGCCTTAAACTCGAAAGCGCTTTGCAGGCCATGGAAGTTGATATAACCGGTTTTACCTGTCTTGATGTGGGCGCCTCCACCGGCGGGTTTACCGATTGCCTTCTGCAGCACGGTGCAAGCTTGGTCTTTGCCGTGGATGTCGGTTATGGACAACTGGCCTGGCAATTGCGGCAGGATCCCCGGGTGGTGGTCATTGAGCGTACAAATATCCGGCATATGCCTGCCGAAATTCTACCGACACTTGTAGATCTCGTTACCATAGATGTTTCCTTTATTTCCCTTAAAAAAGTTGTTCCCGAGGTATTAAAGTTCATGAAAAAAGGTGCCGGAATTCTTTCCCTGATAAAACCCCAGTTCGAAGTTGGAAAAGGTAATGTCGGGAAAGGCGGTGTTGTACGCGACCCTGTTCTGCATGCTGAGGTTATCGAAAACCTTTCTGATTATTTTACCAAATTGAGTCTTATGCGCAAATTTGTCATCCCTTCACCCCTACTCGGCCCAAAAGGAAACAGGGAATTTTTTATTTTCTTAAAAATGACGGCTTCGTAAAAAGTCTTTTGTGAGCGACATCGAGCAATTTTGGAGAAAGATTCATGATGCGTCTGGCGTTAAAAATTGCAAGCTGTTTGAGGGCGTTAGCCCGAATTCTTGCAATTTAGCCAGGCGAGTCATGAATCCCAAAATTGCTTGCGGAGCGAGCAAAATCAGACTTTTTACGAGTCCGTTAAAAATGGAAAATTGATGGATTGCCCACTCGCTCTGATAAGGTTCTTGGGGTGTGAGGTCTTTGTCGATCGAAAACGACTTCCCGGAAGTTTGCCAAAGTTAATCTTGATTTTTTTAAGATAACAATATAAAAATTACAGTTTAAAGATCCTATCGAAATGAATTGCCGATTAAAAAAATAGCAGAGAGGAGATTAAATGACCGAAAAAATAGAAGGTTTAAGGAACATTGCTCTGGTAGCCCATGGAGGTGCGGGAAAAACTTCTTTGGCTGAGGTAATGCTTTTCAATACCGGTGTCATTAATAGACATGGACGCGTTGACGACGGTAATACCGCGATGGACTTTGAGCCGGAAGAACTAAAACGCAACATTAGCTTAAGCAGTGGGTTCCATCAGTTCGACTGGAAGAAACATACGATCAGTCTCATCGATACGCCCGGTGATTTGAATTTCTTTTCAGACACAAAAAGCTGCATGCAGGCAGCCGACGGGGCTGTAGTGGTAATAGACGCCGTGGACGGTGTAAAAGTACAAACAGAGCAAGCTTGGGAATTTGCCGAAGAGTTCAACTTACCTTCAGTAATTTTCATCAATAAACTCGACAGAGAACGGGCGGATTTTTTACGCACTTTCAAAGATGCAGATGAATGCTTTAAGCCCAAGCCCATTAAGCTTCAGCTTCCAATAGGATCTGAAGCAGATTTCAAAGGTGTGGTCGACCTAATCAGCATGAAAGCATTCATTTATGATACGAAAGGTAAGGCAACGAAGGCCGACATTCCTTCCGATATGCAGGATATCGCTGAAGAAGAGAGAGAAGCGCTGGTGGAGTATGTTGTAGAGTCGGACGATGAACTTCTGGAAAGGTATCTTGAAGGAGAATCCTTGCCAGATGATGAAATAAAGTCTGCATTGAGAAAAGGCACATTATCACGAACATTTATTCCGGTTCTCTGTGGATCGGCTACAAATAACATCGGCATCGATCTATTTCAGGACTTTATTATAAACTGTATGCCCTCTCCGCTCGATCGTGGTTCCTGGATCGCTACCGACGGTGCCGGTGAAGGTGAGATAGAATGTGGGCCGGATCCGGATGCTCCTTTCGCCGGTTTCGTAATCAAAACCGTTGCCGACCCCTTTGCAGGCCGCTTGTCAATTTTCAGGGTTGTTTCAGGAACACTTGGAGCCGTCGGTAATTTTTTTAACACCAATAAAGATGCAAATGAACGGTATAATCAGCTTCTGAGACTTGCCGGAAAGGAACAAAAACTGATAACCGAAGCCGGACCCGGATCAATTGTAGCCGTGGCCAAACTAAAAGAGACAACCACGGGCGATACCATTTGCGATAACAGCCGCAAGGTAAAATTCAAATGTGCTGAACCTCTTCCTGCGCTGATATCATTTGCCGTCCAGCCCAAATCAAAAGGGGATGAAGATAAAATATTCAGCTCTTTGTCTAAACTCCTGGAAGAAGATATCGCCTTACAACTTACCCGTAACGCCGAGACCCAACAGATCCTGTTGTCCGGTTTGGGGCGGATTCATATTGAAGTTACGGTGGAAAAACTCAAAAGAAAATTCAATGTTGAAGTTCTGCTGGATACCCCTAAGATCCCCTATAAAGAGACGATTACAAAGAAAGTAAGGGTTCAGGGAAAACATAAAAAGCAAACCGGAGGCCACGGTCAGTTTGGTGACTGTTGGATCGAGATAGAACCACTTCCCAGAGGAAAAGGTTTCGAATTCGTAGATAAAGTCGTTGGCGGCGCAATTCCTAAGCAGTATATACCGGCTGTTGAAAAAGGAATCATCGAATCCTGTCAGAAAGGGGTTCTTGCAGGGTTCCCGTGTATCGATTTCAGGGCCACCCTTGATTATGGATCCTATCATTCTGTTGATTCATCCGAGATGGCATTTAAAATCGCAGGTTCTCTGGCATTCAAAAAGGCTACAGCAGATGCCGGTCCGGTTCTCCTTGAACCGATCATGAACGTTTCCATTACCACTCCGGATGAATATATGGGTGATATTATGGGAGACCTTAACAGCAGACGCGGCAGGGTCCTCGGTATGGACAGCAAGGGAAAAAATCAGATCATAAATGCGAAGGTGCCTATGGCAGAGTTTTTGTCTTATGCACCGGATCTAAGACAAATTACCGGTGGACGCGGGGTGTTTTACATGGAGTTTTCACATTATGATGAAGTTCCTGCTCAGATTTCCCAGAAAATTATAGAAGAAATAAACAGGGACAAAGAATAGCCCACGCGACAATCCGCCATCTTTGCTTGGGTATTTCGGCGTATGGGCGGATTGCCATCTTAAGCCCTTTTAAAAAATATTGCTTCCGGTCAATGAGGCAGCGAATAGGATTGCACAAGGACAAAGAAGATATTTTCCCATTACCAACGCACATCCAATCCACAATGCAATGCAGCACTTTCATCCAGCATCCTTGGCAAACCACCGCGGTCCGAAGGGATAAATCCCAGAGATTTTTGCCATACCTCATCGTTTTCCATGCATAAATAGATCGACACATGAGGCGCATGGTCCCTTATGCAGGAGACCATCTTACGATACAGATCTATTCTCAATGGTTTAAAATAACGCATCTTTCCGTCAAGGCCGGATATAAACTCTCCGTAAACGATCTTCGAACTCGGAAAACGTTTTTGTATGATCGGTTTTAAAGACGGCATGAATCGAAAACTTCCAAGACTGATCCAAACAATATTTTCTGAAGAGACATGGGAGAACAACTGTCGTACGACTTGACGGTAATCTTCATCACAGCCGTCATAAATAAACAACGGATCAAAATGGAACGCAAGAGGATAACCCCATGATTCACATGCTGCTGCCGCCCGGATTCTGGCGGAAAGGGATGCCGTGTAATGTTCCTCGTTACAAATAACTCGACTTGTATTCAAAGACCAGGCAACGATGGTTTTACGGTTGTGACGTATCAGTTTCAACCTTTCAATGGCCGTTGTTTTTGTCTTGAGTTCCAATACGACATGAGACTGGGCTGCAAATTTAGGAATCAGCAGGTTTGTAAGTTCGGTCCATGCTTCCCAGATCATGCTATCGGTAAATTCTCCGGTCCCGACTCTGTAGACGGTTTTTTCCAGAAACAACCGATCCAACTCTGCCAAGAGGTCATCATGGTTTACAAAATATTGAAGGACCGGCGGATGAAAGTAGGACTGCAGAATACAATAGGAACAGTCCATGGTACAGTAAGTCCCGATGTGAAGTATTTTATAACCGCAGCATGTATACACCCGGGTGCCGGGACAATCCTTGATGAATGCACCTTTGTTCCGGGTTAGAAAAAGGAGCTTCTTGCCCTCTCGAACGGGATCATCGGCGCAAGAGACCCAATCAAAAACATTTTGCACGTCCTCAACTATTTTCGAAGGTATATTCAGGCGAGAGCGGATGGAAGCAACCTCGGGTAGATGAGCCACTTGTTGTTCGATATAAAGTTTAGAAAAAGTCAATGATGATAACCTTGGTCTCAAATCGTTTTGCGATTTTATAGAACGCGGCTTCGCCGCTCCGAAAAAATTCCATCTATATATAATTGCTTTGCAATTTTATATGACGAACCGGAATCCGAGTCAAGTTTGAACTGCATCCTTCTGGTTTCCAGTTTCAAAATTCCAGTTCCTTTCGCTTTCAAAAATAATAAGTATATTAACATAGATAAAATTTTTCGATGTTGAGCCGCCGACGACTATTGACACGTAAAGGTGGTTAAGATATTCAGGTAAAATAAAGTTATGAAAACATGCTTTAATTATTGTAATTTTTTGCGCGGTGAGATTCAGCGTTAACATTTTTGGAAATAAAAAATAGGTATGGGAAAAGGTATGGTCCTGCAGATACAACGAAAAGGAAAAAAGCTGTTGCTGACGGAGGCTGAACTGCACGAATATATGGAAATAAAGATAAATGAAATCAGCAGATTGGCCTCAAGTATGATATTAGCATTGATTATGATCACTATGGTCGCGATTTTAACCATTTTCAAGGTCAGGGATGTTTATCTATACGCCTTGATCTTGATACCGCTTTTGGGGCGTGCGTATGTCAGCGGCATGACTTCAAAATGGCTTCGAAAAAAATTTCAAGATTTGATAGGAATTTAATCCACTCTTTTAAGACCCACATCTTTCTGTGGAAAAGAGTATTTTCAAATTTAATTAAACAAATTGGGCCAGGCAAAGCGTTATTTGTACGATTCCTGGCACTTTGGAGCGACAGATCGTGCAAGTGGCGGTTCTCTCGGATATCCATGCCAATATTGAGGCGTTTCAAGCGGTTCTTCGTGATCTTGAGCATCAAGCGGACAGGATCCTGAATTTGGGAGACCTCGTCGGCTACAATGCCAGTCCCAACGAATGTGTGGAGCTTGCTATGAAAATAGGGATGGATTCCATTCAAGGCAACCATGACCAGGCTGTATGTAACCCCGGTATTGCCGAGTGTTTCAATATCTATGCACACAGGGCTATCCTATGGACAAAGGATGTTCTTACCAGGGAGAACACACGATTTTTGTGCGACCTGGCTGAAAATTTCAGAACGACCTGCAGCTTTGCTTTTCACGGTTCTCCCGAAAGCACACTCAGCTATATCGGGCTCCATTTTCAGGCCAGAGCCGTTTTGAAGCAGATGAAAAATGGATTTTGGGGCAAAACAAACGTTTGCTTTTTCGGCCACACTCACAAAAGGAAAATTTGGCGCATGGACGTTCGGGGAAAGGTGGCGCCGGTTGAAATTCCTTCAGATGGTGTCATCCGTCTCAACAGAGAGGAGTTTTACCTCCTGAACCCCGGAAGCGTCGGCCAACCCCGAAACGGTGATCCCAGATCCTCATACTTGATATTTGACACTGCCAGCCATACGGCATGCTTCAGGCAGGTTGACTATGATCGAACCGCAACCATGAGGAAAATAATTGCCGCCAATCTTCCTGAGTTTTTTGCCAACAGGCTGATACACGGGACTTGATAAAACAACATTGTCGTTGGGAGGTGCTAAAATGCCGGGCACGCAGGAACTAAAAAAGATAGGTAAACTTAAGGACGGGACCGAAGTGATTCTGCGGCCGATGATCAAAACCGACCGCAAGCTGCTGGGAGATTTTTTTAGTCGGATGACGCCCGCGGTGCTTCAGTATGTGCGCAGCAACGTTACCGACCCGCAAGTACTGGATAAATGGTTCGAGAACATGGACTACGAAAAGGTCTTCCCTCTGTTGGCCCTCGTAAAAAACGAGGTGGTAGCCAATGCAACCCTGCACCGCGTGCCCTACGGGTGGCGGAAACATTTGGGCACTATCCGGATTGTTGTGGATCCAGAATTTCACGAAAAGGGACTGGGAACCCTAATGGTGAACGAACTGGTCGATTTGGCCCAGGAATTCGGACTGGAGAAACTTATGGCAGAACTCCCCCTTAAAGCTCACGGAGCCCTGGCAATGTTCAAAAAAGTCGGCTTCAGTCCCCGGGCCGTGATTGAGGGACTCATGAAAAACCGCCATGGCCAAAATCTGGACGTGGTAATTATGGTAATGGATGTGGCCGCTTACGCCGGCAGAATTTTGCCATGAGAAACTGAGGTTAGAAAAGCGGCAAAATTTTGTGGCCATAATCAGGGAAATCGGCTTTTATGGCCTCTTTGAGGGCTCTGGCATCAGGGTAACGTTCTTCCGGATTTTTCTGAAGGCATTTCAGTATGATCTGCTCGATTTCGGGATTTAGGTCCTTATTGTGTTTTCTTGGTGGGGGGACTGGAAGTTCCAGAATCATGTCCATAAGAATTTTCTCCACCTCGTGATAGAACGGAAACATTCCGGTATAAAGAATGTACATGACAACTCCCAGCGCCCAGACATCCGAGCGCCGCTGGCTTTTACCCATAATCTGATCCGGTGACATGTAGGGTCGCGAGCCGGTTACCGTACCGGATATATCCTTCTCTTTGAGTTCCTTGGCGGCGCCGAAATCCAAAAGCTTGATGGTGCCGTCGGGCCGGATCATTACATTTCCCGGCTTGATGTCCCGGTGGATGATTCCAAAATCGTGGGCGTAAGCGACAACGTTTATAAGTTGGATGACGACCGATTCAACTTCTTTCTCTTCCAGTTCGCGTTCCATCACCTCAAAAAGAGTTTTGCCTTCAACAAACTCCTGGATGAGAACGCTCTTTTGCTTTACTTCTATAACTTCGTGAGCTTCAGGCACACCGGCATGACCGGACAGTAGTTTTAGAATCCGGGCTTCCTTTTCAATCTTGGGGTTCAACTTTTTGCTTAGCGGGATTTTGGCTACAAAAAGAGCAGGAGGAACATTCGCCACGCCTCTGACCTTCCAGACTTCACCAAAGCTCCCTATACCCAGCCTGACGACCTTTTCATAACGGTGGCTCAGAAACTCCTCGGCCCTGAATCGGGATTGAAGACGGTCCGCAAGCCCGGGCAAAAATCTAACCAGAAGCTTCTTGTAAGAGGACGGTGGCCTGATTACCTGCAGATCATTGATTTCGTCCGAATTATCATGGATACTGCATTCACCGAGGCGGGCGTAAATTCCGGTCCTCCTTAAAAGTTCTTGGCAATCGATGGGTCTTGTGAGATAGTCCGATGCTCCGGCTTTTAAGGCCGAGGCCACCAGGTCCTCTGAAAAGTTTTCTATGATTACGATCACCGGGATCTTTATGTCATCTTTTTTCTTTTGCAGGGATTTAATAAGGTTTTGCAGGTCAAGGTCCGGTCGACCCAGGGCCAGAAGGGCCACATCGACCCTTTGCTCTCTGGCGATCTTCAAAGCCACATCCAGGTTACCGGAAGTATAGACCCGGTAGCCGCCCTCGACAAGAGAGTTCTTTAGTTTCTCAGCGCCGGACTGGTCGCCGTCGATGACTAAAACCACCCGCTTTTCCCCGTCCTTTGTCCGATCCATTTTTTAATGTCCTTTTTTGTTTGACACCAAAGACTTATTTTCTCTATACTCCCGCAAACCATAAATAGGAGGATTTGCCTTGCCCTTAATGATATTCAATACAGAAGAAATTCTTTATTACAGTGTAACCATACTCGCCATCGTCGCTTTCAGCTCCGGTTTTACGCGACTTTTCGCTTTAAGTTTCGCAAATGTAAAGCCTGCCGGGGAAGAGGCCGATTTCGATTTCAATCCCTTCGGCAACCTGGATATTGTGGGGACCATCGTCTTTTTTCTGGGAGGTTTCGGCTGGGGCAAACAAGTGGACGATCAAAAGATCGGCTTCAAGCATCAGAAGCTGGGATGGCTCCTTATTTCGCTGGTCGCCCCCTTTGCCAGTCTGAC
>JAQBBE010000132.1:0-22368 GCA_032126435.1 Desulfobacterales bacterium
ATAAAGGATACGGTATGAAAAAGGAGTCTATGAATCAGCTTTCTCTTGATGATCATCTTGGATGTCTGGGCAATTTTAATAACCAGGATCCGATCTGCAGAAAGGTTTGTGCCTTAAGCCTGCGTTGCGCTATAGATAGTGATAGAAATACTCAAATGGAGTTTTTGGAAGATCTTATAACTTATAGCGATATGTTTATCAAAATTCAGTAACCATAATTATGAAACGAAAATTTAGACGTTAATGATTCCCATAATTCTCTTTGTCAATCTGGAAAGATCTTTCCAGGATTTAATATCCCATTTGGATCAAAAATCTTTTTTATCTTCTTCATCAGTTTAAGTTCGGCAGGACCGATCTCCTTGGTGATGTAAGGGGCTTTGGTTATGCCAATACCGTGCTCACCGGAAATTGTCCCGCCAAGTTCGAGGGTATACTCAAACAGAGTGTCTATCGCAGCTTCGGCTTTTTTCAGATCATCCTGATTCTTCTTGTCGAGCATTATATTAAAATGGATGTTTCCGTCACCGGCATGTCCAAAGCTTACCATGGTAAGTCCGGTTTTTTCTTTTAAAGCGTCTATCCTTCTGACCATATCAGGAATCCTGCTTCTCGGGACAACAATATCCTCATTAATCTTATCTGGGCCATATTGGAACAGAGCCGGAGAAATGGACTTTCTAGCTTTCCAAAGATTTGCAATCTCCGATTTCGTCTCGGCGAACTTGATGTGCTTTGCGCCCTGGGACATGCACACTGTTTCTAATTGTTTGATGAGGATGTCCACCGCTTCGAATTTTCCGTCCACCTCTATCAGCAGTAAAGCTCCGGCTTCAACTGGCAAACCCATCTTAAGATGGCTTTCAACACACCGAATTGAAGCATTGTCCATAAATTCAAGGGTTCGCGGTATGATGCCTTGAGCAATGATTTCAGAAACTGTTTCCGCAGCCTTTTCCAGGCTGTCGAAAACGGCCGTCATTGCGCGTATCGCTTCAGGAAGGGGCAGGAGTCTGACGGTTATCCGGGTAATGATGCCAAGGGTCCCTTCGGATCCAACTAGTAGACGCGTCAGATCATACCCAACCACCCCTTTAGCGGTCCGGACACCGGCATGTATGATCTCGCCGGTTGGGAGGACGGCTTCAAGGCCCAAGACATAATCTCGGGTAACACCATATTTAACCGCTCTGGGGCCCCCTGCACACTCGGCCACGTTGCCGCCCAGGGTAGAAAATTCGGAACTTGACGGATCCGGAGGATAAAACAGTCCTTCTTTTTCAACGGCCTGATGAAAACGGGCTGTCACAACACCGGGCTCTGCATGGGCGATGAGATTATCCTTGTCAATTTCAAGAATACGGTTGAAGCGACTCATGACAAGGATTACTCCTCCTTGGACGGCAAGTGATCCCCCGGTCATCCCGGAACCAGAACCGCGGGGGATTACAAAGAAACCGTCTTCATTGGCGAGGTTTATAATGGCAGATATTTCTTGGGTATTTCCCGGGAATAAAACAGCATCAGGTAGATAACTGGCGGCGGTTGCATCGTAGGCATAGCAGACAAGATCCTCTTTTTTCCTGCTGCAATAAGCGCTTCCCACTATATCTTGGAGTTTTCTGAACGTCGTATCCGTAAGGGCCATTTTACACCATCCGTTGGCAAATGCTTGTCGTCAAGTTATAGCATCGCTTCGCGATTCCATATATGATGTCGGAGTGTTAAAATTTGCCGGTTTCGAGTTTTTGGCAGAGAAATTCCACCTGCTTCTGAATAGCGCCATTCTCTTTTAATTCCCGCTCAACAACGCCGATGGAATAGAGGGCGGTGGCATGGTATCTGTTGAAACTTTTTCCGATTGCCTGGAGGGGGGCATCGGTATATCTCCGCGACAGATAAATAGCAATCTGTCTCGGTCGAACAATCGATTGCTTGCGAGAACTTGAAACAATCTCTTTGACGGAAATACGATAATGTTTACAAACCAGTTTCTTAATAACATCTGCGGTAATATTCTTTCGTCTGTATACGATATTCTTGACAACACTTTCAGCGAGTCCAAGATCAATCGGTGTTCCTAAAAGAGATGATTTCGCTGTCACTCCAATGAGGCCGCTTTCGAGTTGTCTTACATCCTCTGTAAGTTCACTGGCCAAGTAATGGATGACGTCTTCGGAAATTTTACACCCGTTATGCTTTGCCTTTTTCTGAAGTATTCTGACCCTTGTTCTGAATTCCGGCGGATCAATGTTTGAAATAAGCGTGCACGAAAGACGTGATCTCAATTCGTCATTGAGTTTCGGAATGTCCGAAGGGAGGTAACAACTGGAAAAAATGATTTTTTTGCTGGATTCAAAAAGGGTGTCGAGTATCAACGAAAGCTCGATCTGTGTTCGTTCCTTGCCGGTCAGATTGTGAACGTCTTCAAGAAGTAATACATCACATTGATTCCTATATTTTCCTTTGAAGGCATCAATGGAATTATTCCGATACGCATTGACCATTTCATTACTAAAGTTCTCTGCAGTTGTATAATAGACACGATCTCCGGGATGCTCGGATAGGATGTAGTGTCCTACGGCTTGTGAAAGATGGCTTTTTCCCATTCCGGTTCTCGACAATAAAAACAAGGAATTCTGGAGAGAATTTTTTCGTGAAGCCAGCGAGAGTGCTGCTGAGAAGGCAAAGTCATTGTTGCCGCCCACCACGAATTGATCGAAGGTAAAATCCTTTCGCAAAAACCGTCCGTTTTGCGGATGTAAATTCATCTGAGGAAGCGGCAGTTGCGGGTTCTCATCTTCCTCTTTACTCGAGCTGTCCTTTGATTCCGGAACCTTCACAATAAACCGACATGATTTTCCAGTGGCCTTTCTTAATTCAGACTCGATGATATCTCCATATTGATCAAGAACCCGTTTTTTGGAAAAAAAGTTGGGGCAAGAAAGATAAACACAGTCATCATCGCACTTGCTGAGTCTCAGCGGCTCGATCCACATCCTGAAAGAGTGGCTGGGGACACGTAATTTGATCGCAGTTTTTATCTCTTCCCAGATTGTTTTCATACAGGTCTATATTCTCGGTTATGCAAATAGGATGAACGTGTTGTTTAAGGATAAAACTGTTGATAAAATAAGGATATCAATCTGTTTGGGAGTATTATTTAAGATTATCAAGAAGCCACTGAGCAAGTTGTCGCTAATTTAAAGTATCATCCCCTTCATGTCAAATCCGATAGATCCCGTTTATTATTTATTTGCCAACAAGTTATTAACAATTTTTATCCATTTGATTTTATTGTTTTATATTTACACTCTTCTGCCAAATGCTTTTAAATACAATCTTTTTTAACGGTCATTTTTTTATAAGCATTCTAAGCATATCCACAGTTATCAACAGAATATACACAATTAAGCTTATTTGGATATTCTCCATTTTTCTTCTATTATCTCTATTTTTTAAATAATTTTTCACCTTATTTTTTATCATCACCGACTTCATTGAGAACATTGATCGCAAATTTCTTTGAAATTTGTTTGATATATTTTTTATAATCTGTGGTATAATTACTCTTTTTGTTATTTCACTTTTTGAGAGGTTATGGCAATGTTCGATTCCCGTCCGATTATCGGAATTACCATGGGTGACCCTGTTGGGATCGGTCCGGAGATTATTTTTTTATCCCTTTCCAACCCTGCAATTTATGAAGTTTGTAAGCCGCTTGTGCTTGGAGATCTTCGAATTCTGACTGCTGCAAAACAATGTACACAGAGCAACCTACATATCGAATCTGTCAAAGATCCGAACAGCGGAACATATAGATTTGGGTCGGTAGATGTACTCAACCTTTCAGAAATCGATCCGGATAAAACATCCTGGGGCAAACCCACTGTTCAGACTGGAAGGGCAATGATCCACTATATACAGGTCGCCTCTGATTTGGCAATTCAAAGACGTATCGCTGCAATGGTGACCTGTCCCATAAATAAGACTGCGATGCAGCTTGCCGGATTTCCCTATAACGGACATACTGAACTTCTGGCTGAACGAACAAAATCCGACAATTATGCCATGATGTTTGCCGGAGACAGGCTTCGTGTTGTCCTCGCAACCATCCATGTTCCATTAAGGGATGTTCCGTCAATACTTTCGAAACAAAAAATTCTGCGGACCATAAAACTGACCTGGCAGACCCTGCAGGAACGATTCGGAGTTAAAACCCCTCGGATTGCGGTTGCGGGTCTGAATCCCCATGCAGGTGAAAGCGGAATGTTCGGAAACGAGGAAAAGGATATCATCGCACCGGCCATCGCCCAAGCCAGAAATGAAGGGGTTGATGTTGTCGGACCACTACCGCCGGACACGCTGTTTTATCACGCTGCAAAAGGACGTTATGATGTTGTCGTATCCATGTATCACGACCAGGGACTGATACCCTTCAAACTGATGCATTTTAACAACGGCGTAAATGTTACCATCGGACTGCCGATTATAAGAACCTCTGTTGACCACGGAACCGCTTATGATATTGCCGGTACCGGCATTGCCGATCCGGGAAGCCTGATCGCGGCCATAAACATGGCGGTGCAACAGGCTGCTTACGCAAGTAAAAAACAGTAACTCTTTAGATTTTTGAAAACATTGTTAATGAAAACTGAGAAAATAATCATACGGGGTGCAAGACAGCATAACTTAAAAAACATCGATGTTGAATTGCCTCGCAATAAACTCATCGTTGTCACCGGCCTCTCCGGATCGGGAAAATCGACACTTGCATTCGATACGCTATATGCTGAAGGACAGCGACGGTACGTGGAATCCCTTTCCACTTATGCACGTCAGTTCCTCGAACGTATGGAAAAGCCGGATGTTGACACCATCGAAGGCTTATCACCCGCCATAGCAATTGAGCAGAAAACAGCCAGCCACAATCCCCGGTCAACGGTAGGTACGGTTACGGAAATTTATGACTTTCTCCGCCTTCTTTTCGCAAGAACCGGCACGCCCCACTGTTATGAATGTGGAAAGCCGATTACCGCTCAAACACTCGATCAGATTGTCGACAAGGTCATGTCGTTGCGCGAAAATACCAGGATTATTATTCTGGCGCCCCTTGTTTCAGGCCAGAAAGGCACCCATGATAAACTTTTCAAACAGCTTAAAAAGGAAGGCTTTTCCCGCGTCCGTGTGGATGGAAAAACTCTGGAGATCGAAGCGGTCGGCTCGCTTAACAAAAATACAAAGCATACCATCGATGTGGTTGTGGACCGTCTGATTATGAACGAAAAGATCAGAAACCGGCTGGCGGATTCTCTGGAACTTGCCATGTCACAGTCAGATGGCCTTGTCACAGTGGATATCCTTGGCGAAGAACCTGTTCTTTTCAGTGAAAAATCGGCATGTATAACTTGCGATATAAGCTACCCGGAATTTACCCCCGCAAGTTTTTCTTTCAACTCTCCCCAGGGCGCCTGCCCAAAATGTGACGGTCTGGGTTCAACCACTGAATTCGATCCTGATCTTATTATTCCCAACCCGGAGTTGTCCCTAAGGGAAGGGGCAATTGCCCTGTGGGCAAATAGAAATACCGTCCACTTCATTGAATTTTTAGATGCACTGACCACACACTATGGTATTGATATTTACACGCCTTACAAGGATCTTCCGGAACGATTTAAAAACGCGCTCTTATTCGGCTCCGAAAATGAGTCGATTACATTCTATTTTGAACGCAATAACCGTCGTTTTACATATAAAAGACCATTTGAAGGTATCATTCCGAAATTGGAGCGACGGTATTTAGAAACAGATTCGTACCAGTCCAGGGAAGAGATTAAACAGTATATGAATTTTCGTCCCTGCCCTGAATGCCAGGGCGCCAAATTAAACAGGGCGAGCAGGTCTGTCCGGGTGGGCGGTCTTACCATATTCGAAATTACTCAACTTTCAGTGGCAAAAGCCCGTACCTTTTTTAAAAAGCTGGAGCTGACCGGCAAAAAAAGGATTGTTGCAACAAGGATTCTGAAAGAAATTAACGAACGACTCGGCTTTCTTGAAAATGTGGGCCTTTCCTACCTGACCATAGACCGATCTGCGTATACCCTCTCCGGTGGAGAAAGCCAGAGAATTCGTTTGGCGACACAGATCGGATCAAAGCTGACCGGCGTCCTCTATGTTCTCGATGAGCCGAGTATCGGTCTGCACCAGAGAGACAATCAACAGCTTCGTGAAACACTTTTTCAAATGCGCGATCTTGGCAATACGGTTCTTGTGGTAGAACATGATGAAGCGACCATACGTTCGTCAGATCATGTGGTCGATATGGGGCCCGGGGCAGGAATTAAAGGGGGATATGTGGTGTATTCCGGACAACCCCAAGGACTTTTGAACGCGGAGAACTCATTGACCGGACAGTATCTTTCAGGAGTAAAATGTATCCCGGTACCATCTAACCGACGACGCAATCACAAGGGAAAAATTATTATTCAAGGCGCATCACAAAACAATCTAAAAAATATCGATGTGGAATTCCCCGTGGGTTGCTTTATCTGTGTTACCGGTGTGTCAGGCTCTGGGAAATCGAGCCTTGTTCTGGAAACCCTTTACCGCGTTCTTGCCCAGCAGCTCTATCATGCCAGAATGCCGGCAGGCACCTATAAAAGCGTTATGGGCCTTGAGCATGTCGACAAAGTCATCAATATCGATCAGTCTCCCATCGGCAGAACCCCCCGTTCCAATCCCGGAACATATACCGGTGTTTTTACATATATCAGAGAACTTTTTTCCAGAACGCCTGAAGCGCGCATGAGGGGATATAAACCCGGGCGATTCAGTTTCAATGTCAAGGGCGGAAGGTGCGAAGCTTGCCGGGGAGACGGCATTATAAAGATAGAGATGCATTTTCTGCCGGACGTTTATGTTGCCTGTGATGTATGCCGAGGGAAACGGTACAACCGTGAAACCCTTGAAATCAAATATAAAGGGAAAAATATTGCGGACATACTCGACATGACCGTTAATCAGTCATTCAAATTTTTTGAAAGGGTACGCAATATCCGCCAAAAATTGCAAACCCTAATCGATGTCGGCTTAGGATATATCCATATCGGTCAACCCGCAACAACACTGTCCGGCGGAGAAGCACAACGAGTCAAGCTGTCGCGGGAGCTCGGCAAAAAGGCCACGGGAAAAACCGTCTATATTCTTGACGAACCGACCACGGGACTCCATATGGATGACATTCGAAAACTACTCAACGTACTGTTAAGACTTGTGGAGACGGGTAATACGGTAATTGTGATCGAACATAACTTGGATGTTATCAAAACCGCAGATCATATCATCGATCTTGGCCCTGAAGGCGGTGATGAAGGGGGGCATGTTGTCGGCTGTGGCACACCGGAAGAGATCGCAAATCTTAAAGGTTCTTATACCGGACAGTTCTTGGCCAAAGTTTTATAATTAACGGTGTATTCTGTTTAAAGTAAAACAGGGCTGCGTCTTAAATGACACAGCCCTGTTTTACAAAAATGTGTCTGTTCTTAATGACCAGCGCCAAACAATGCGGCAATCGCGCCTGCCTGGGGATGAGCGTAGATAAGAATCAGCGCAACAACCAGTGCATAAATACACAGCGATTCAACCATGGCGAGACCGATCAGCATGGTAACCGTTACCTTACCCGATGATTCGGGATTCCTGGCAATACCTTCAACAGCGCCCTTTATTCCAAGACCCTGTCCTATACCGCAACCAAAGGCTGCAATCCCGACTCCGAAACCAGCTGCTGTTACGCAGGCGATGAAAAATTGTAATGCTCCTGCTTCCATAATCTACTCTACCTCCTTTTATTAGGTTTTTTTTGCTTCTTCCATTTTCCCATTAAAAAACAAAAAGCAAATTTTTATTTCTTTTATATTTCTTTTTACGTTAACCTTCTAAATTAATGTGCATGCTCTAAGGCACCGGTAAAATACATGACCGAAAGCAAATAGAACACAAAAGCCTGAACCAGGGCAACAAAAATGCCAAGCGCCATTATCGGCAGCGGCGCAAAAAAGAGTCCGGCCAGAGCGAAAAGTATACCCAAAACCAGTTCATGGCCCATCATGTTTCCGAAAAGACGGAAAGTGAGTGACAGGATGCGTGCCAAATGGCCGATAATTTCAATGGGGAATATCAGAGGGACCATCCACCATACCGGCCCTATAAAGTGTTTGATATATTTAACACCATGATATTTAACACCGATAACGTGGGTAAAAATAACAATCACAAGTGCACATGAAAGGGTTGTGTTCAGATTGGCGGTCGGAGGGAAAAAACCAGGCACAAGTCCTATTAAATTACAGGCAAAAATATAAATAAAAACCGTTGCGAGAATGGGAAAGAGCCATCGGCCTTCTTCACCCGTTATATCAATCGTGAATTCTTCGAGTCCTGATATAAGGATCTCCAAAACATTTTGTATTTTTGAGGGAACCAGACTTATACTCTTTGTCCCGATGATTCCGAGCAAAACCAGCAGAATCATCACCACCCAAGTATAGATAATATATGGGTAGGTATTGGCAAAGTGTCCAAGGCCGACCATTTCAAACAGCTTTACAAAAAAGAGATAGGGATGTTCCACCTTATACCGCCTCCTTAAAAATATATTTGGTTAATTCACGCATGGTAGCGAGCATAATACTCCCAACCACAACCGAAAGACCGATAAAAAGACCCAATGGATGAACATAGTGCCCTGATATGAGCACAAATATAATTAAGCCGCTGACAATGAAACGAACATAATATTTGGCCAAAACAACTCGGTAAGAAGATAGGCGGGACGGCCTAAACGCTTTTTTAAGCGTCCGGTACAGCAAATGGAAGTTGACGGTAACGATCAGGCCCCCAAAAATAATTCCCCGGGAAAAATCAGACGGTAAAAGTATAAGCGCGATGATGCTTGCAAAAGAAAACAGTATCCAGTTTGCACGGGTAATGAATTTTAAAAGACGCTGTTGAATTTCCACGCTTGTTACATCCTGTTATAGTTTTCTGCTTTTTTTAATTGCAATGCCGATATTTCTATATCCCGCGACGATCCCAAGTCCGAGGAAAATAAGTGTGAACCACGGTGTTGAGTTAAATACCCGTCTGTCAAGGTACACCCCAATACCAAGCCCGATAAATATGGAAAGCGCTACCGATAAGCCGATACTACTAAAGTATGCCAGTTCCTTTATGGAACGTATGGTTTTCTTTTTCATGAAAAAGAACGCCTTGTTAAACAAGGATGGCTCCATCACAAAATGGAACACCTAAAGACGTTGTGCCTCTAACATATGGATTTCCTCAAGTCAATGCAAAATTATCGATTTTTGAATTACCATATACCGGTTTCGTTAAATTGTTATCATATCCGCATCAAAGACCGGCCCATCCATACAAGCATGCATGTAATTGTCTGATGCGCCTTTTCTTTCAACTGCACACCCCAGACAGGCTCCTATGCCGCAAGCCATCATTGTTTCGATGGAAATTTGACACGGCACCGCATACTTTTCAGCGATTCCAACCACACATTTTAACATTTCCAGAGGTCCGCAGGCATAAACAATATCCGGCCGACGCTTCTCAGATTCAGTTTCCAGAGGATGCGTTACAAAACACTGGTCCCCGGCACTGCCATCGTCTGTGGTAATATGCAGTTTCATGCCGATGCGTAAAAAATCATCCCTGCACAACAGGTCATCCGTTGATCTTCCGCCCAAAAATACCCTGCATCGTGACGGATTAAAACCCCTTTCCTCTAAATATGAAGCCAAAAAAACCATGGGGGCAACCCCTATCCCGCCTGCAACAATATAAATATTTTTATACGTATTAGAAATGAAGAAACCATTGCCCAGGGGACCAAGAATATCTATAACGTCATCTGTTTGGATCATAGAGAGCATCTTTGTACCCTCTCCCACCACCTTATACAGGAGTTCGATCCCAGTTGTACGGCCATCGGTCAGAATACGCTGATGAATGGAAAAAGGTCGACGTAAAAATGGGGTAATTCGGCCTGGAAAGTGTAACATGATGAATTGCCCAGGCCTTGCGTTTGAATATCCACCATCACAGGTTAAACCGATTCGGAAATATTCCGGTCCCACTTTGCGGTTCCAAAGAACCTTAGCTTTTTCTTGATGCATATCAGAACCTAGAGGTTTCGCCCCAATTGGAATAATGGAATAATGGAGTAATGGAATAATGGGTTTGAAGGAGTTTTTTACAATTAGAATGGTTTATTTCCGCCCTTATCCCCAATATTCCAGCATTCCATTTTTCCATTCGGATAGCATAAATAGGTTTTCATTAAAAGATTTTTATTTTTAAGATGTTATACTATTTCCGAGACGTTGAATTATTTAAGACCGATTACTGCTGCAAATCTCCCGGTCGTCCCCTCTTTTCGATAGGAAAAAAAGCGTTTTGGGTCACATTTAGTGCACAAACGGCTTAACTCCACGTTTTCAGTCGGGACCCCTGCTTCACTTAATTGATCGCAACTGATCGACCAGAAATCAAAATGGTTGTTATTGTCCCTATATTTCCAATACACCTTTGGAATCTCTTTTTCGTAATTGACAAATTCCGCGCAACAGGGTCCGAGAGACGGACCAACACCCGCCACAATATCATGAACACGGCATCCGAAACTCTTTTCCATCACCTGTAATGTATGGCCGATAATATTGTTTATACTCCCACGCCATCCGGAGTGAACATTTGCCACCACTTGCTGAACCGGATCACAGATTAAAACAGATTGACAGTCCGCCACTTGCATGACAAGGAATTTTTGGGGAATATTCGTTACCATTGCATCCCCTTCAAGTCTTCGTTCAAATTCTGGATGAAAATTGTCGATTGGATTATGCAAAATTTCAGAACATTCACCGTCAAAGACGGAAGCAGTATCAAACACCTTATAAGAACACCGATTTTTTGCAAATACAATGGTTCGGTTTCCGTGAACCTGGTTTAAAAAGACAAGATCTTTTCCATGGATGCATTGAGAGATAATTTTTCGGTTTGCGATGACATTCCGGTCCTTGTCGCCGACACCAAAACTGACATTCAGGCTTCGGTAAGGCCCGATGCTTATGCCGCTATTCCGAGTAAAAACTCCATGTCGGATACCCGAAAAACTCGAAAATTTCCGAAACTCCAAAAATGAAACCCCATTTTTCTGTTTTACGATCACGCCAAAAGTCCCCGACCCCGAATTTCTTATTAAAAGCCGTTTCAAAACCTCCCATTCGTCGGTTTGAAATGGATTCTAAAAATCTAATCCCCATCTTCTTTCTGAAAACGCTTTATGATCCGTCGTATTATCCGGGAAGTTGAAATACCGGGGACAACTTCAACTCGCACCACCTTGCCGCCATAGGCCTTTACAACATCAGCTCCGACAATCTCTTTTTCCTTCCAGTCGGCACCCTTTACCAGAATATCGGGTTTAATGGCACTTATGAGTGCCAACGGATCAGATTCATCAAAAATCGTTATAAAGTCAACAAACGCTAAACCGGCCAAGACTTCAGCCCGTTGCTCCTGAGTCACAATTGGCCTGTTGCCCGGCTTTATCGACTTCACGGACACGTCAGAATTTAGACCCACCACCAGCACATCCCCTTCAGACCTGGCAGCGGCAAGATAACGTACATGCCCCACATGAAGAATATCAAAGCACCCGTTTGTAAAAACAATCTGTTTTCCGGATTTACGCAGATCTTTTACCATTTGAATCAGATCGGTTAATTTTAATATTTTAGATCTCATATTTCCATCAACTAATATTTAGGATTGGTAATTGAAAAAAATTTGACTGTTTGCGCTCAATTAGGGTTCAATTACATAGCTCGGGCCAGCGTAAGAACATCAACCTGCTTGCTCCCCCCTTTCAATAGCATTTTTGAACATTCATTGACAGTTGCTCCGGTGGTATAAACATCATCCACAAGCAGTATTTTTTTTCCTTCGATCTTGGATGTATCATTCACGACAAAAGCATTCTTAATGTTCTGCAATCGTTCCTTGCGTCCCAAACCGGTTTGTGACGCTGTCCATTTTTCTCTGGCAAGTATATCTCTAACAACAGGTATAACCGGAAAATGTCCATTTAACATTTCAAAAATACGGGGCCAGTTCCTCACAAGAAGAAATGACGGGTTAAAACCTCGAATTCTGAGCTTTTTTTCATGGAGGGGCACCGGTACAATAATGTCGATACGCTTTTTGTCCCAATACCGGCTGAAAGCGTTAAACAGAAGGGCCCCAAGCGGTCGAGTCAACTGAATTTTTCCTTTATATTTTAAGCAGTGGATCGCCGATAAAAGCGCCTGGTCATAAACGCCCGCTGATCGTGCCATCCCATAGTTTTTAGGCGCTTCGATACAATCACCGCAGACACGATCTTCCCCTTGTCTACTTTTAAATACAATGCCGCATTTTGAGCATATCGGGGATTCAACCGGCAAAAATGTGGCCGAACAGGTGGTGCATAAAAATGGTACCATAAGTGTCATAAATTTATTTTGAAAGTTGCCTTGATAATTATTTGCTTGTTCGAGCGACACAAAGTTTTTGTGAATCAATATCGCCGGATCCCAAGTATCTTGATCTAAGCTTTTTAACCGCCGTAAAAGGGTTTTTAAATTTATACATTGCATACCCGCATGAAAAAAAGATCCGCACACCAGGCATTGTGTTGGGAAAAGCGCCTCTTTCAGAGCACCCCCCACACGGTTCAACACGTTGTCAAGCATGGGTTTATTTATCATACGGATAATCGTCGCTGTCTGAAAACCTCATACATAACAACCGCACCTGCTACGGATGCATTCAGGGAATCTACAGGTCCGGTTTGGGGAATGGACATCAAAAAATCGCAATGTTTTTTTACCAAGGGTCGTATCCCGCTTTCCTCCCCGCCAACAACAATTGCAACCGGAACGGTTAAATCATTAAAAAAAATGGATTTGTCTGAGGTTTTATCCATACCGGCAACCCACAAGCCGCTTTTCTTCAGGGCCTTAATTGTGTTTGTCATGTTTGTTACGCGGACAAGCCGAATATGCTCCAAAGCACCTGCCGATGCTTTGGACACTATGGGTGTGGGTTGGGCAGATCGATCCTTAGGAATAATCACAGCATCTGTGTCGATACAAAGGGCTGTTCTAATCAACGCACCGAGGTTTCGAGGATCCATAATATTGTCGAGCAATAGTATACAAGGGTTTGACTTGGCGCCTCGGATTCCGTCTAACAGTTCTGAAAATTTTACCAGAGGATAGGGTCCGACCAGAACCCCGACTCCCTGGTGGTGAGAAGTGCCGGACAGATTTTTTAAGTGTAAAGAATTTGGCCTTTCAATGGGTATTTTTAAGAATTCAGCAAGAGCTAAGACCTTCTCAAGCCGTTTTGAGATGTTTTCTTTGGCGATATATATTGTAAAAATATCCCGCCGGCCCGCCTTTAGGGCTTCAGAAACAGGATGAATCCCGTAAAGTATCTCTGTCTTCACGACGACCTTTTAATCAATCTCTATTTTTTCGTTATTTAAAGTTGATAAACTCGTAAAAAGTCTTTTGTGAGCGATATCTGATCATTTGGGGATCCAGTGTTTCAAGCGGTGATACGTTAAAAATTTCAAGCTGTTTGAGGCGCTTGCGACGAATTCCTGAAATTTAGCAGCACAGCTTGAAACACCCCCAAATGGTCACTGAGCGAGCAAAACGGACTTTTTACGAGACCATCAAAGTTGATATCCTTCAATAATGGATATCAGCTCTTCAATAGCCGACAACAATTGATCATTGACGATAACATGACGGTAAAGATTCTTGTGGACCATCTCCTTCTTTGCATTTTCAAGACGCCGCTTTAAAACGGTCTCGCTTTCAGTCCCTCTCATCTCCAAGCGCTGTCTTAGGGCGTCCATTGACGGAGGCAGAACAAAGATCGTCACACTGTCCGGATGATGTTTAAGAATCTGGATAGTGCCCTGAACATCGATATCAAGAAGTATGTCACGTCCGGATGACAAACCCTTCTCAATAAATTCGGCGGATGTTCCGTAATAATTTCCATAGACCTCAGCCCATTCAGACCAACGGCCCGTTTTTATATCTTTTTTAAACGCTTCTTTTGAAATAAAATGGTAGTCAACGCCATCCTGCTCCCCTTTACGGGGCGATCTCGTGGTATACGAAACCGAATAGAGCATATCCGTAAAACGCTTAAGTATAGCTCTGGAAAGGGTTGTTTTTCCGGCCCCGGACGGCGCTGAGATGATGAAAAGATGTCCAAGTTGGAGCGTCATCTCTTTCGTACCCATGCTGGATTATTCCGCCCCTTTAAGTGTTGTGTAACGCTGGGATATTGTTTCGGCCTGTATTGCGGAGAGCACGATATGATTGCTGTCCATAATAATAATAGATCGTGTCCTACGACCGTGTGTTGCATCGACAAGTCGCTTTTCATCCCTGGCCTCATCTTTAAGCCGTTTCATGGGTGCCGAATTTGGTGAAACGATAGCAATAACCCGTTCTGCAACTACTGTATTCCCAAAACCGATATTCAAGAGATTCTGATCCATCTTTATCACTCCAATCCGGGTAAATTTTTAATAGTTTAGTTCTCTGAAACAATCCGGTTTCAAAGAAGCTTCAGGTATGATTAAATTTTAAAATGAAAATTTTTTGTGTGGGTTAGGGCCTATTATGAAAGAACGATAATCGCTTTGACTCAAAGAGGAAACATCTTCATAAAACAAAACTCTTTTAAACAATTTGAACGGATTCCTTCATTACTGGCCCTTATCCCGGGATTATTCCACATTCTGAAGCTGTTCCCTTATTTTTTCTATCTCTGACTTCACCTCTACGACCATGTGAGATACACTGGCTTTTTCTGTTTTGGATCCCAGGGTGTTGAATTCACGGTTAAGCTCTTGCAGTAAAAAATTGAGCTTTCGGCCGGAAGGTTCCATTGAATCCATAATTGTCAGAAACTGTTTTAGGTGGCTTGTCGCCCTTACAACTTCTTCAGAGATATCACTTTTGTCAGCCAAAAAAGCCGCTTCCTGTGCGATTCTATCAGAATCGATCTCCACCATCCCTTTGGTCAAAATCGCGATACGATCTTTAAGGCGCTGCTGATAATAAAACAACAGGCCGCTCGATTCTTTTTCAATTTGATGAACACTTTTTTCAATGCTTTTAATGCGCCTGGAAATATCTAAAGCAATAAAATTTCCTTCCTTTTGTCGCATTCCAATAAGATCGACCATGGCTGCATTAATACAATCTGTAACAACAGACCCGATACTCTCCATATCCCGGGCATGTTCAGCAGGTCGAACAACACCCCCTTCTCTGACCAAAAGTTCAATGGATATCTCGGAATTAAGATCGAACTGGTCTCTCAGTTGAATAAGGCTTTCATAATATGCTCTGGCTCTACTGATATTTACTTCAAAAGCATATGCCTCGTCTGAATCGTCATTTATCTGAAGATTAACCTCTATGCGGCCTCTTGCAACCTTGTCGCCGATCAAGGATTTTATTTTTTCCTCCAGAGCTGTATATCCGTGGGGAATACGCAAGGCAATATCAAGATATCTACTGTTGTATGAGCGGATTTCGGCCGAGACGTTAATCTCTTTCTCCGTCTTTTCAGCTCTGGCATAGGCGGTCATACTTTTCATAATTTTATTCTTTCCTCGACATTTTTCATGAAATTTTAACCGAGATCGATTACATACTTCTTGCGCACCCATTCAAGAAAACTCATTACATTTTCCGAAGCATAGTCAGGATACGTCCACGGCATTTTATTAAAGTGTCCCTTTAAGTAGACCAGCGTTAGATCGGCATAAATTCCGCTTCCGATATAAATCCTATGGCTATAATTTTTACCCGTCGCCAGGACAAAACGCTCATGGAGCAAATACCCGGGATCTATATTAACCGATCGTCCACCTTCGTTTGAATACTCACGCTCAAGATCATTGGTAAACAGCTTTATATTTGCCAGAGAACTCTGCTTAATTAGCCTTTTAAATGCCAACATACGTCTAAAAAGAGGTGTGCCCATCTCATCATCGTAATAGGCGGTAAGGTTAAAAGGGAACCATGGACTTGTCATGTCCACCGGACCAAATTTTTCTATAAGTGCTTTTACCACAGAAACCGCCAGGTTTTTTTCTTTAAGAAAAAAACCGATCACCAGCTTGGCAGGCTTTGGCATTTGAGGTCGGCTCATAATCGTCAGACTAAACGTCTAAGGGCTTAGCCTCGTCGATCAGCATAATTGGGATATCATCCCGTATTTCATATAAAAGCTTACAGGCATCACAGATAAGCCCGTCTTTTGTATCAGTTAAATATATGTCGCCTTTACATTTCGGACAGGCAAGAATATCCAGCAGTTCTTTACTTATGGCCATGAATCTCCTCCTTTACTTTAACGTGTTTTCCTTATAAAGGATCAACGTAGAATTTTCAACTATTTTAAATGATATACACTTTCCTAATTAAATACCCCGAGCATGCCTCCAACAAAAAGATTTGAAATTTTAACATTCTTATGTATAGTGGAGCAGCATTTTTATTGAAAAAAAGTTGGGAAAATTAGATTGAGAAAATTTTTTACCATAAAAAGGATTGATTATGCATCTTAGCAAAAGAGTTCTGGTTACCGGCGGATGTGGTTTTTTAGGATCTCACCTCTGTGAACGACTGGTTCAAAAAGGAAATGAAGTATTGTGCGTTGACAACTGCTTTTCAGGAACCAGGCAAAACATCGCTAATTTAAATAATCATCCAAATTTTGAATTTCTCCGTCATGACGTCACCTTCCCCCTTTATCTGGAGGTAGATCAGATCTATAATCTGGCCTGCCCGGCTTCGCCGATACATTATCAGCTTGATCCGGTTCAGACGACCAAGACATGCGTACACGGGTCCATCAATATGCTGGGACTGGCAAAACGAGTTAAAGCAAAAATCTTACAGGCCTCCACCAGCGAAGTTTACGGAGACCCTGATGTCCATCCTCAGCCGGAAGGTTATTGGGGAAGGGTGAACCCAATCGGTCTCCGGGCCTGTTATGACGAGGGAAAAAGATGTGCCGAGACCCTGTTTTTTGATTACTATCGTCAGCATAATTTAAAAATAAAAGTAGCTAGGATATTTAATACTTACGGACCACGAATGCATCCTAATGACGGAAGGGTTGTTTCAAATTTTATTATTCAAGCCCTTAAAGGAGTCCCAATAACCATTTACGGAGATGGATCTCAAACAAGATCCTTTTGTTACGTTGATGACATGATTGAAGGCATGCTTCGTTTAATGAACTCCGGCGACCATTTAACCGGGCCTGTAAATATGGGAAATCCAACGGAATTAACGATTCTGGAATTGGCAAAAAAAATAATCGAAATTTCCGGATCTAAATCAAAGATCATATACGAAAAACTTCCCCTTGATGATCCAAAACAAAGAAAACCTGATATTACCCTTGCAAAAAGAGAATTGGATTGGATTCCAAAAGTCGAAATAGAAGAGGGATTAATAAAGACAATTGGATATTTTGATAATTTGTTAAAAAATGATCCAAGGATTTAGAGGGCATAATATCTTAATTCTGTAGAGGTAAAGCTCCACAGTGTCGAAAAATATAACACTCAAAGCTACACTATATCTCTATAACCTGGGTTGGCATCTAATTATCCCTGCCCTTCGCCTGAATCAACGCCTTGCCGATGGATTCAGGCAGCGGACGCTTCAGCAGATGACATTGACCCGGGCGGATCTGTGGATTCAAGCCGCTTCTTCCGGTGAATCCTATCTGGCGTGGTCGATCCTCAAAAAATTACATCCCCATAAGCCCGTCAAAGTTATCGTAACATCAAACACCCGTCAAGGGGTGGATATTATAGATCGAGCCATTACTGATATTGCCCCCAACCAAAGAGGTGTGAGTGTATGTTCGGCCTACTTCCCGTTTGACAAACCTTCCATTATGGAAACGGCGGTAAAAACCATCCGCCCGCGTGTAATGGTTCTTTTGGAATCAGAAATTTGGCCGGGTCTTTTAGCCGCCTTGAGAAAACATGGCTGCCACACAATTATTATTAACGGAAGAATCACCGCCAGGAGTCTGACTCGGTACATGATCTGGCCATCCTTCTGGCGTATGATCGGACCGGATAAAATCCTTGGAATCTCAGAAAGCGACGTCAAACGATTTGCCACGATATTTGGCAAAAAACGCGCAGAAGTGATGTCCAATATCAAGTTCGATAATATCGGCGACATAGCTCATGGGCTTGAAACAGAAAAACATCTCGGAAAAATTATCCGGTCCGGAACACTTTTTCTTGTCCTTGGATCCACCAGACGAGAGGAGGAGCCGGAGGTTGAAAAAATCATACTTGATATTCATCGCAGACGTCCTGATACGGTTATCGGACTGTT
This sequence comes from Desulfobacterales bacterium, assembly GCA_032126435.1. GTDB lineage: Bacteria > Desulfobacterota > Desulfobacteria > Desulfobacterales > UBA11574 > JAAXQD01. Next base: position 18,528 of record JAQBBE010000132.1, read on the forward strand.
TCCACGGCACATGCACCGTATAACGTATTGGAAAGAGGTGTTAAATCGCATAGCGACATCATGGATGTTACGATCTCAAATTGAAAAATCAGTTCCAGACGGGACTGTTATCCTTTGGGACACTTTTGGAGAACTCTCTTCAGCCTATAGTCTGTCAAAAGGCGCATTCGTGGGGGGAAGTCTTGCGCCTCTGGGCGGCCAGAATTTTTTGGAGCCCCTGACTTGCGGGGTCATACCCGTCATCGGCCCTTCGTGGGAAAACTTCGCCTGGGTAGGACGGGAAATCGAAGACCAGGGTCTGGTTCATGTGGCCTCAAACTGGAAGGAAGTTGCCAACTTTCTTGTGCAAAGTTTAGAAAAAACAACGCCCCGCGAAAATGTACGCAAAGCGGCTATTATGTATATGAAAAACCGTCAGGGCGGCACGAACAAAGCTTGCCGTCTGATCGAGAAGTTACTTAACGAGACCTAATGACTAATCTTCCAAAATGTTACGGAATTATACCGGCACGCTATGGGTCTACACGCTTCCCGGGCAAGCCTCTGGCAGAAATTTTGGGAAAACCCATGTTCTGGCATGTTTTTAAACGAGCCAGCCAGTGTCCGCAACTTTCAAAGACCATCCTCGCAACGGATGACAACCGAATTATCTCGGCAGCAAAAGATCTGAACGTTCCGGTAATTAAAACAAGAAACGATCACTTAAGTGGTACGGACCGGGTCCTCGAAGCTGCAGAACTGCTTAACGTGCCGGAAAACGCTGTTGTGGTCAATATACAGGGTGATGAACCTGCCCTTGAGACTGACATGCTAACAGAGTTGGTTTTGCCTTTTTCTGATTCTAATATAAAAGTATCAACCCTGGTCCAAAGAATCGATCCGGATGATGCTAAAAACCCGGACCGGGTCAAAGTTGTGTTAGCTAAAGATAGCCGTGCACTCTATTTTTCCCGTTCTATTATCCCGTTTCCCCGTGATCAACAGAAGGGCGAGTTTTACGGACATATCGGATTGTATGCATTCCGTATGAACATCCTGAAACAATTTGTGGCCATGGGACCAAGCAATCTGGAATTAACAGAAAAGCTCGAGCAACTGCGCCTGCTTGAAAATGGAATACCCATTCATGTGGTAAAAACAGAATACCGGAGTTTTGGTGTTGATCGACCAGGCGATATCGAGACAGTTACCCGGATCATTATGGGTCAGACCCGATAGTGGGTGGTGTATTGTTTTACTGTTGCCGACCGGTTTTAAAGTGTGTTTTAAATATTGACAAAAAATGGTCTTTCGGTCATACTCCTGGCGATGAATAAAGGTTTAACAAAATTTTAAAACTATTTTAAAATCTTATGAAAAAAAGAATTGTTCAGGTTGGCGATATCTCCTGTGGTGCTGATCAGTTATTCCTCATTTCAGGTCCCTGCGTCATTGAGGAAGAGCTCATCATGCTCAAAACAGCGGATGTTTTAAAACAAGTCTCTGAAAAACTGGATTTGCCTGTTATTTATAAATCCTCATTTCAAAAAGATAATCGTAGTACCGCCCAGAATTACAGAGGACCTGGGCTGGACAAAGGGATTGAACTCTTATGCAGGATAAAGCAGGAGTTCAATTTTCCGATTCTTTCAGATGTTCACTATCCACAGCAGGTTGCCCAAGCAGCAGAATTTCTAGATGTTATACAGATACCGGCCTACTTATGCATGCAGACAGATCTTCTGGAAGCAGTTGCCAGAACAGGAAAAGTGATCAACATAAAGCACGGGCAGTTTTTGGCCCCTGAAAATATGGCAAAACCCGTTCAGAAAGTCATAGATAGCGGAAACGAACAAATCATATTAACTGAAAGAGGATATTCGTTTGGATACAATGATTTGATCGTGGATCCCAGAAGTTTTTTTCATTTAAATCAGACAGGCTTTCCCGTAGTTTTTGATATCACCCACTCTGTACGAAGATACGGGATTCCCAGTGCAGACCCAAAAGGAGGGTCTAAGGAGTTTCTTCCTGTTTTGTCAAGATCAGGTGTTGCAGCAGGTGTAGATGGGATTTTCATAGAGACTCACCCTGAGCCTCAAAAGGCTTTATGTGATGCCTCAAGTCAGCTGAGTGTATTTGATCTTGAAGAGTTTTTAAAACCATTACTGGAAATTCATGAGATAGAGGTAAGATATAGAAACCCATAAATAACAAAAGTGAATTATTATGGAATTATATTTAGATTCAGCAGATGTAAAGGAGATAGAAGAGGCGTTTCAGCTCGGTTTTCTTGCAGGACTTACGACCACTCCCACGTTCATGCATCGGCACGGCATAACCGATATAGACGGTACAATTCTGAAATTAGCCGCTATGATGCCGGTGCTACAGATTGAAGCGCTGGGGGAAACATGCGATGAAATATACAAAGAGGCACACCGTCTTTTAACCCTTGGATTGGACACAGAAAGAACCGTATTCAAAATACCGGTCTCCATTGAGGGGGTTAAAGCCTGTAAAATGCTCAAAGATGAAGGTATAAAGGTAAACATCCATCTTGTTTATACCTTACAACAAGCTTACATGGCAATGGCTGCAGGAGCCGATTATGTGACTCCTCTGGTAGGCCGCCTGCAGGACCAAGGCCATGATGCTCTTGAACTGATAAAACAGTGCGTGAAGGCTGTAGACCATTACGGTTACAATACAAAAATCATGTTTTCTTCTGTAAGGCATCCGGAACATGTGCGAAATGCCATAAATCTTGGCGTACACACCTGCACGGTACCCTGGAACGTTATGAAACTGTTGACTGAAAACGTTTTTACAACTTTAGGAACCCGGCAATTCACAGAACACACGCAGTTGATGACAATCAGAGTTAGAGAAGTAATAAGAGAGGCAAATCCTGCCGCAACCTTGGATGATACGGTGTTGGATTCGATTGTGCAGATGACCGAATCCGGATTGGGAGCTGTCGCCATTGTTGATAGTGGGAAAGTGGTGGGAGTGTTTACTGATGGTGATTTAAGGAGACAGCTTGAAAAGAATGGAAAAACCATCTTAAGCAAAAGAATGTCGGATTTTTCATATAACCAACCGATTACAATCAGTGGAGATAGTCTGCTGTACGATGCTGTTGAGATATTCAAACAGAAAAAGGTTGATAATATCATCGTGCTGGAAAATGATAAGCTTATCGGTATGATTGATGTTCAGGACCTGATTAAAATGAATCTGATTGTCTGATGAATATAGAAGACATTTTTTCAAATTTGGGGGGTGAATTTATCACCCCTTTTATAGATATCATAGAAAAACTGAGACATATCAAAGCCTATCTGTTCGACTGGGACGGCGTATTTAATGCGGGTATAAAAGGAGAGGAAACAAGCAGTACTTATACGGAACCGGACTCAATGGGGACAAACCTGTTGAGGTTTGGGCACTTTTTAAAAAATAACGAGCTTCCCTTGTTTGGCATTATTACCGGCCAAAAAAACCCATCTGCATTTCAATTTTCCAAAAGAGAGCATCTTCACTTTGTCTATTACAATTTATTGGACAAAATAATGGCATTAGAGCATATTCAAATAACATATAACCTTCAGCCGGATCAGGTGGCATTTGTTTTTGATGATGTTTTAGACCTTTCCATAGCCAATCATTGCGGCCTGAGATTTCTAATTAAAAGAGGAGCCGGCCCACTTTTCGAAACATATGTTAAAGAAAAAGGATTATGTGATTATATCAGTGCAAACAGCGGGTCACAGTACGGAGTGCGGGAAGTCTGTGAACTTGTTCTCGGAATTTCAGGTGTTTTTTCAGACGTCGTAGATAACAGAGTGGAATTTAGCAA
>JAQBBE010000133.1:0-2800 GCA_032126435.1 Desulfobacterales bacterium
CATTCCCACCCGGAATGCAAGAAACGGTCAGATGTTTACAAAATCCGGTGCCATAAATATTTGTAACTCACGTTTCAAGTATGACACAGAACCGATAGAGTCAGGATGTATATGCTACACCTGTCAAAACTATTCCAGGGCTTACCTGCGACATCTTTATATGGCCAAAGAACTGCTTGCATATCGTCTGAATACGATCCATAATATTTATTACTATTCACGCCTGATGGAGAATATGCGAACCGCCATAAGCCAAGACAGATTTGAGGCCTTCAAAAAAGAATTTTATCAAAACAAACGGCCCTGAAATACAAATTCCTAAAAAATCCGTTTTGCTCGTTCAGTGACCATTTGGGGGCGCTTCAAAATTTTCACACAAAGAGCTTGCAAATTTTATTATAACATTTATATATTAAAAGGATTAAGCAAGTTATAGGATTTTTTGATAATCATTGGATATAATTGTTTTTTTAGGACCACTGTTTTTTCCAGAGGCGTGAAACTCGAGTTCTTATATAATTGAGATATCAATATAAAGGTTTAACATGACCATTGCCAAGCATATCAAAACAACATTATCCGGATCTTCCTGGATCCGTAAAATGTTTGAAGAGGGCACACGCCTTAAAGCCGAACACGGGGTTGAAAATGTGTTTGATTTCAGTCTCGGCAATCCCAACCTGAAACCCCCGGAAAAATTTCAAGCGGCGCTCAACAACGCCGTAATGTCTTCAAGTTCGGAAGGCCATGGATATATGCCGAATATGGGTTATCCGCATGTTCGCAAGTCTGTGGCGGATTTTCTTTCCGGGGAGGAACAGGTTCAGGTTTCGGGAAATGACGTGATCATGACCTGTGGTGCTGCAGGCGCCCTGAACGTTATCCTGAAAGCAATTCTCGATCCAGGCGACGAAGTAATTACGCCGGCGCCCTATTTCGTCGAATATAAATATTACGCGGACAATCATGGCGGAAGTCTAAGAACCGCTCCGACAAAACCCGATTTTTCCCTGGATATCGGGGCTATTTCTGCTGTCATTGGCGAAAAGACAAAGGCCGTGCTTATCAATTCACCCAACAATCCCACCGGCCAGGTGTATTCAAAAGAGAGTCTCGATGAACTCGGAACGCTTTTAAAAGAAAAAGGGGAAAAACTGAATCGGACCCTATATCTCATCGCAGACGAACCGTACCGCAAGATCGTTTATGATGGACATACGGTTCCCAGCATCTTTAAAAGTTATCGAGAGAGCATCATCGCCACCTCATATTCTAAAGACATTTCGATCCCCGGTGAGCGAATCGGTTATCTGGCGATCAATCCCGAAGCGTCATTTAAGGGAGAACTGATAGAAGGTATGGCGCTGACCAATAGAATACTGGGGTTTGTCAATGCACCGGGCCTGATGCAGCGAGCTGTCGCATCCCTTCAAGGGGCGAGTGTGGACATTTCCGTTTATGCCCGAAAAAGAGACCTTCTGTGCCATGGCCTTGCAGATTGCGGATACGATTTCGTCAAACCCTCGGGTGCTTTTTATCTTTTCCCGAAAACGCCGATTTCTGATGATGTAAGGTTCGTAAAGGCCCTTCAGGAGGAGCTGATTCTTGTTGTACCCGGAAGCGGTTTTGGCGGACCCGGCTATTTCAGAATTGCGTTTTGCGTGGACGATCATACCATAATAAATGCCATGCCGGGGTTTAAGCGTGTCATGGAAAAATTTAGATAATTTGAAAGGAGGTTTTTATGAAAATATTAAAGATAGACCATATCGGAATAGCGGTAAACAGTATCGAAGATGGTAAAAATTTATGGACGGATGCCCTTGGGCTTGCTTTCGAAGGTACCGAGACCGTAGAAGAGCAGAAAGTCACCACAGCCTTTTTCCCGGTGGGAGAAAGCGAAGTGGAACTTCTGGAATCAACGGCGCCTGACGGACCGGTCGCCAAATTTCTCGAGAAAAAAGGGCCAGGGGTGCATCACATTGCTTTCCGAGTAGAGAATATTGAAGCGGCCCTATCGGAGTTAAAAGAAAAAGGGATACGTCTCATTGATGAAAAACCGAGAAAAGGCGCTGGCGGCGCAAAAATTGCTTTTTTACACCCCAAAGCGACCAACGGCGTTCTGGTTGAATTGTGTGAAAGGTAATAGCGCGTTGACGATCTTTTAAAAAGTAAAAAAAAGGAGAATCCCATGTCTGAACATCCTGATTTGCAGAAATGGAAAGATCTTGTCGCCAAGCAACTCAGAGGAAAGCCCCTTGAAGATTTGAACTGGAAGACTCCCGAAGGTATTCTGGTCAAACCCCTCTATACCGAAGAAGACCTTGAAGGGATGGAACATGTGAACACCCTTCCGGGTTTTTCACCCTATGTAAGGGGTCCCATGGCCACCATGTATGCCGGAAGGCCCTGGACCGTCCGCCAGTATGCGGGCTTTGCCACAGCCAAAGAGTCGAATGAATTTTATCGGAAAAACGTGGCAGCCGGTCAGACCGGACTTTCAGTGGCTTTTGATCTTGCAACCCACAGGGGATATGATTCGGATCATCCCAGGGTTGTTGGGGATATCGGTAAAGCCGGTGTGGCTGTGGATTCCGTGGAGGATATGAAGATCCTTTTCGATCAGATTCCGTTGGACAAAATAACGGTTTCAATGACGATGAACGGGGCGGTTCTGCCGATTATGGCCGGGTACATCGTCGCCGCCGAAGAGCAGGGTGTAAAGCAGGATCAGCTGGGCGGAACCATTCAGAACGACATTTTAAAGGAATACCTGACCCGAAACACCTACATCTATCCA
>JAQBBE010000134.1:0-3418 GCA_032126435.1 Desulfobacterales bacterium
ACGATATTTTTCTTCGCTCTCCCGCAGCGCCTCCTCCGCCTGCTTGCGCTCGGTGATGTCGATTACAGCCCCTTCCATATAATCTTTATCCGGATAGGCTTTCACCGAGATGGAGAAGGTGACATCTCTTCCGTCATAAAGTTTCAAGTCTGCTTCGAAATCGTGCACTTCACCATCCTGTTTGAGTTTTGAGATAAGTTCTCTTCGCTGGCCGGGGTTTCGATACAGGTCGGCGGAATACACTTTCCCGACAACTTCTTCAACCGGGAGACCCAGGAGTTCCACGGCTTTGGAGTTCATTTCAATGAACATGCCATCGGATAATCTGGACCGGAAAAGCCCTGCCAAGGCATTGTCAAAGAAATTTTTATAGCGCTCCTCGCTCTCCCGTAAAGCGTCCGCGGCCCGCTTGCGTTCTTTTTCAGATTCTTTTCTTTCTGTTATATTGCGTGTAATACCAAGAATACCAGTAGGCTGACCTTCTGAATTATATATGAAATTCGATTCAATTTCACTCCAGACCATAGAACCGTCTTTACAGATAAGTTCAGCTTCCATTTTCCTGGACCTGGTAGGGTCTCTTTCCATTTTGTTATGCAGATCCAGCTCCTCAGCTATCATTTTCATGGCAGGTTCAAAAGAGGCAGGAGTCATAGCTTCCTCAACAGACTGAGCCATAGCTTCTTCAACACTATAACCCCGCATTTGTGTGACAGAGGGGCTAACGTAGGTAAACTTCATTTCCATATCCACGATCCAGATAATGTCCGTGACGTTCTCAACAATAAGGCGATAGAGTTTTTCACTCTCTATCAACGCCTCTTCTGCCGGCTTGCACTTAAAGACTGGTTTCTCCAATTCCTTAACCCTTTGCTCCAGTTCTTCATAGGTAGGTTTTTCAGCCATTTCCAATACCTTTATTGTCTAAAAATACTTTGGTGAGGATTTCACATATTTGCATAATGTCAAATTACATCGAGTTCAACATATTGATACCACTGTGTAACGGAAAAAGCGATAAAATAAGAGCGATGCGTCCCCCGAATCCAAACGGCTCTACCGTATTTTATTGCTTATCTACCCTGCTGTTTAAAGCTGTAAAATCAAATTCAAGCAAATCATGAAATGTTGCTGCTGCTTTATCCGGTTCGACCTGCCACCAGATTAAGATATTATCAGCACGATAAAAATAATGCTTAGGCCCCATTCCATCTGTCTCAAAATAAATATTATCCCCAATTTTAATTTGTGCTAATGGTAAAAAAGCAGATGATCCATCAGCCATTTTCATTGCCATTTTCATTAAGTTCGTTTCAGCCTTTTCAGCATTTTCAAAAACACTTACGTAAAGAATGTTTTTGGAATCATTGCTGCCGTAATGGGCAATGAAATTTTCACAGTCATCAAGCTTTCTGCCGTGCATTTTATTAATAACACCGGTTGCTTCTTCAGTTAGAATAACTTTGAAAAGCCTCAGTTCACCCAATTTTCTCGGAAAACAATCCGCACATGCATTTGTTCTAACCTTTTTATTTTTTAAAGCTTCTCCAGCATGACCGAACGGTATCTCAAATAAAGTGACCTGCGCAGATGAATGCGCTGTTCCCGAACAACCTGAAACTATAATACAAAGCAGCAGGATGGGTATGATAGATTTACACATTTTCCACGGGTTTTTCATGCTGTAATTTCTCATATCTCACTTTCCCATTCATAAAATCCATCCGCAGGAATCAAACATCTAAGTTTTTTAAAAGCCAAAACTTAACATGTTAAGAACGTGCCCTAAATTTCCTTTTAGTGGGCATCACGCTTTTCCCATTATCAACTTATAAACTTATGTCCCCCAAATCCACAAAAGCTGTACCCAAGCAAGGTAAAAAGTTAAATTGTATCACCGTCCCTCAAAGCCTGCGAATATTAACGGCATGGCCTCATCGTGGATCTGCTGCCAGCGTTCTTCTCCGCCAAAGCTTTCGATATAAAGCTTCATCTTGGGCTCTGTCCCTGACGGACGGATGGCAAACCAGGAACCGTCAGCGATCACGACCTTGACTCCGCCGATGGCGGCTTTGTTTCCCGGAGCGGTTGTCATCACCGCCGTAATGGGCAAACCTGCCAGTGTGGTGGTTTTGATGGCGTCGGGTGTCAGGTCTTTTAAAACCTTTTTTTGTTCATCCGAAATCGGGCCGTCCACTCTTTTGTAATACGGTTCTCCATATACAGGAATCAGTGTGTCCCGATAAATTTCATCCGGTGTTTTGCCTGTCTTGGCCAATATCTCGGCCGCCAAAAGCGTCATGCAAAAACCGTCTTTGTCCGTGGTCCATACGCTGCCGTCTTTTCGCAAAAATGATGCACCGGCGCTTTCTTCACCGCCAAAGGCAACGGTTCCGCTGAGCATGCCGTCAACAAACCACTTGAACCCGACCGGAACTTCGTAAAGTTCTCTTGCTAACCCGGCGACGACCTTGTCGATCATACTGCTACTGACCAGTGTTTTGCCGATTGCCAGATCCTTCCGCCATCCGGGTCTGTTCTGCAAAAGATACCAGATGGCCACCGACAGATAATGATTCGGGTTCATGAGGCCGTCGGGACAGACAATACCATGTCTGTCAAAATCGGAGTCATTTCCCCAGGCGATATCGAATTTGTCCGCCATGGCAATCAGGTTGGCCATGGCATAGGGAGAGGAGCAGTCCATCCTGATTTCACCGTCCGAGTCAAGCGTCATAAATCCGAAGGTCGGATCGACCTCCGTATTAACAATCTCCATATTCAGGTTATACGTTTCGGCAATGGGCCCCCAGAAATGCACGCCGGAACCTCCCATGGGATCCACGCCGATACGGACGCCCTGCTTTTGAATGATTTCCATATCGATAACCTGCGCAAGGGCGTCAACGAAGGGCGTAATGAAATCCTGGACGCGGGTCGTGCCGGCTTGACGTGCTTTCTCATAGGGCATCTTTTTGATATGCGAACCGCTGGAATTCATCAGCTGATTGGCCCGGTCCTGGACCCAGCCGGTCACCTCCACGTCGGCAGGACCCCCCTGAGGGGGGTTGTATTTGAAGCCGCCGTCCCGTGGTGGATTGTGAGAGGGCGTGATCACCACGCCGTCTGCAAATCCTTTGGTTTTGCCCTGATTATATTCCAGAATTAAAAAGGAAATGACCGGCGTCGGGGTGTATTCGTCTTTGGCATGGATCACCACGTTGACTTGGTTGGCGGCAAAAACTTCCAGAGCTGTCCTGAATGCGGCTTCGGAAAGCGCATGGGTGTCGAAACCCAGGTATAGCGGACCGGTTATTCCTTTTGATGCCCGATATTCGCAAATGGCCTGAGCGGTTGCAGCGATATGCATTTCATTAAACGTGCCCTTGGTGGAGCAGCCTCTGTGCCCTGAGGTTCC
>JAQBBE010000135.1:0-11091 GCA_032126435.1 Desulfobacterales bacterium
CAACAACCGGAACGTGACGCCGGTATCTCTGCCACTTGTCACCCATAGGATGCCACCATGATACCGAATGTAAAAATAGCGACAGCCCGGACCCCGGACGGAAGCGAGATGGTGCTTTATCAGCATGGCCGTGATTTCTCGATCAAGATCAATGGTCAGGATTTGATGCTCAGTCGCCAACATGAGTCGGAACTGGAGCTGGCGAGGCTGGGTTGTGCACATCTGGCGGGTCGAAAGGCGCCCAGCATACTCATCGGCGGCTTGGGTATGGGCTATACCTTGCGCCAGGCGCTCGATATGCTCAGCCCCAACGCCCAAGTGGTGGTGGGTGAACTGTTGGGTGCTGTCGTCGAATGGAATCGTGAGTTTTTCGGGGAACTCAACGGCCGGCCGCTGGGGGACGAGCGAGTTGACGTCAAGACGGGCGATATCGTCGAGCTGATCTCACGTTCCAAGAGCAGATTCGATGCGATCCTGCTGGATGTCGATAATGGTCCCAGCGTGATGACAGATTCAGGAAACCGCCGTCTGTACGGTCGTGAAGGAATTCAGGCCTGTCGCCGCGCGCTGCGCAAACAGGGGTGTCTGGCCGTGTGGTCGGCTGAGCCAAGTAAGAAATTCGAACAGCTTTTGATGCGTTGCAGCTTCCATGTGCGCCGTTTCCGGGTTCCCGCCTACAAGGGGAGTAAATCGCAGTCACGTTTTGTATGGGTTGCTTCGGAGGACAAGATTGTCCTGCCCCCCGGTGGCGGTGAGCCGCGCCCGCTGCTCAAGAACGAGTCGAAGGGAAATCACTGACGAAATATATTGATGCCATTTTGAGTTTATAAAAATGTTGGGTGAACTGATAACATGGGAGATAAACTCGTGATAAATGATCTGAAACATAAATTGTACCTGGGGTTTCGCGGTGTTATGATGCAAATCCCGACGCTGCTTTCAGATAAAGGGGCGAAGAAAGGCGAAGAGGGTGCCAAGGCAAATGCAAATTGTTTATCGAAAGAGGAGCGTAGCGTCCATCATTTTATCGTTATGAAAATGGCGGTTGTCAAAAATCCTATTACAACAGCGTTGATCGCCAACGAACTAGGGATGCCAAATGATCAGGTGCTTCAAATTATTAACAAGCTTGAAAACTTAAAAACATTCATTTATCGAGATGATGGAAAGGGAATAAACTGGGCTTATCCTCTTTCTCTTGAGAACACAGGTTTCAGAATGACGGCCTCTTCCGGCGAGCAGTTTTTTGCCGCCTGAGCCGCTGACGCTTTTGCGACGCCCTTCGTGTATGGGAGATTACAAAAAAAGGAATTGTCTTTTACTATTCAGGCAGAATGCGCCAATAGCGGTAGACAGATAGAGATCGCACTTGACAGCGAACTGGATGGATCCGACCCTATGTTCTGCTTACCATTAGTGCCTCTTGCAAAAACAAAGAGTCCAAGCATTGTGGACGTATTCTGACGGAAGTCATTACTCTTCTGGTCAGAAGAGGATGTAAGAGAATATAAAAAGAAAGAGGGCGATCTTAGAGTATATATGAATCTTAGTAAAAGAGCGCTTGCGGGTGTCAAAAGAATGCAGACATCGATTTTCGGTTTCGGTGAAATATAAGTTGAGAAAACAAGGGGGTCCCATCTTAACGGGCTGTTGCCCAAATAGTTCTTTCCAGAGGATTTAGATTTAATTGAAAAAAGTGAATTGGGTACACTAAAAAAAGACATCGCAGAACGTTAAAGGCGCTGATAAAATCTTTAGAAAACAAACCCCGGCCATCTTGATTCATCAAATCCTTGGACCCTCTTCTCCAACTAAATTTGAGAAGAATCAAATTTAAAAGCAATTCGGAACGCTTTTAAATTCCTTTACATTGGCCTACAAACAAATAAAACCCAGCTTTCTTTGATAAGTACCTCAATGACTTCAAAGCCCAAATCCGCCATCTTTTCCAAAACTTTTTTCTCGTCTGCTTCAATGATACCCGAGCAGATCAATAGGCCGTTTGGGGCCAGAACCCTTTTGATGTTATCGAGAAGGCTAAAAACCGCCGTTGTTGTTAAATTGGCAGCCACCAGATCGAACCGTTCCGTTACCGTGTCCACAAGATGGGTGGTTAGGATTTTAAAAGTCGATTCCGATATTCTGTTTTGAATCATATTTTTCCACGCAATATCAACAGCGACACTGTCATTGTCTGTTCCCCATACCTTGCTTGCACCCAGTTTTGCCGCCGCAACCATAAGGATGCCTGAACCGGTTCCCACATCCAGAAAAGAACCGCTTCTTTTAAGATATTTTTCAATCGTGGTGATGCACATGGATGTTGTGGGATGGGTTCCGGTACCAAACGCCATGCCCGGATCGATCTCAAGAACGATTTCATCACGATTCCGGGAATATTCCTTCCAGGTGGGTTTCACCACAATGTTGGGTGTGATTTTCTCGGTCTTGAAAAAAGCTTTCCATGTTTCAGTCCAGTCTGCTTCATCGATCTTTCCATAAACTGAATGGGATATTACGCCGTTTATTGTTTCAAGCCTTTCCAGATTTTTTTCAATTGTTTCGAGTCGTTTTTTAGACTGCTCATCATCGGGAAAATAGCCGATCACCGCCCAATGTTCAGGCATTACGGCATCGTCCCCCCAATCTTCCGAAGACTCGATTTCCGGCGTCTCGACGACGACACCCTGCAGGCCAAGGTCATAAAACAGATTGGAAATAAGATCCGTGGCCAATTGCGTGTCTTCGAAATCAAAAATAACCTTTGCTTCTATCCATTTCATAATTTTTAACCGTTTCAATTAGGGTCACGTATAAAACTTTTCTTTTGGAGGATTAAAGTATCCGCATTTTAATTTTGGAAAAGATTCTTTAATTCGATTGAGAATATGTTGCATCCCCAAGGGTGTGCCGTGGTCAGCAACAGCAGACATAATATCCCAATACCGCATTGGGTCAAAATTCAGGTTTCGCCATTGGATCATGTTTATGGGATGCTGCTGTAAAAACTCAGTCAGCGCTTCCAGTTCTTTTGGAGTGTCCGTAAATCCGGGGCAATTTAAATAATTAATGGATACAAATTTTCCCAGTTGCAGTGCAGTTTCAATACTCTTTATAACCTCCGAAAAGCTGTAACTGTTGGGTCGAAAATATGCATTATAGCAGTCTTTTCTGACACTGTTGAGACTAATGCGGATGCTGTCGAGGCCTGCTTCGAACAGCTTTTTCAGAGTTTGTGGCTTGCTCCCGTTGGTGTTCATGTTGATGGTACCGCGACCGGTCACGGAGCGAATCTTGTTTATGGCCGGTGCAATGACGTCGGCGGCCAGCAAAGGATCTCCTTCACACCCCTGTCCAAAGCTGACAACGCTTCGTTTTACCCGCCTTATGTGTAAAAGGGCCACCGCTGCAATCTCTGCAGAAGACGGCTTGAAATTAATTCTGGCCTGGCTGTGAGGAATTTCACTGTTTTTCTGAAGGGACAAACAGCCAAAACAGCGTGCATTGCAACGGGGGGACGTCGGTAGCGGCGCTTCATACCTTCCCAGGAAGAAATTCTTGGCTGCCGGACAGCCGTATTCCATGGCGCATTTTTCAAGGTGGGTTTCCAGTCGGTTCTCCGGCATTTTCTTTTGTATGTCAGCGATCCCGGCAACAACATCTTCGGTTTTCATCAATCGCAAATCCTGCCGCCGTTCTCTATCCACCCGTATCACTGCGGATCTGAATTTGCCCTTGTGCCATCCGATTGCCCCGTATGAAAACAGGGGAAGATATCCGGCGGCCGTGTTCTCTCGGTAGGCGCTCACATAAGAAATTACAAAACCGGGTGAATTAAATGCAGCAACCGGAAAGATAGGTTCTCCGGGGGTGTATGGATTTTTGTCCAATATTTCAAACCGGTGATTTCCAATATTGTAAAGAACAGGCTTTCTGTCCGGCATCCTCATAAGCTCTCCCCCGGATGGCATATGAATTGTGTTATCCAATGTCAGGGGAACCAGGGAAGACCCCGCCATCCCTGCAGCTGCATATCCATGAAGGTCAAAAATCTCTCCCGCACTATTTGCGACAACGGCTGTCACAAATTTCTTTCTGCTGTGATCCTGTTTCATCGGACTGTTTTTTGTTTTGCCCATCATCCTGCCCCTTGTCCTGGCTTTTATTGTCAGACCGGTCCTAGTATTTATGAAACACTAGGGTTGTTTCAATTAGATAATGATTGATAATAATTAAAAAGTAAAATATATCTCAAATATTAGACGAAGTCTACAGTGGGAACGCCAATGAAAGCGTATCGGGAAGCGCTGTGGTTTAAGGCGCCGATCCGGCCGGCGTTTATCGATATTACCCCTCGGTCAAAAAAAGCCTTCTAAAAAGAGTGGAGTCAAAGAAGGCCTTGTTCTTTTCAATACAAAGTCGGTACAGTTAAACGCGTCATTCCCTTTAACACCAACGGAAAAATATTGCCGAATGGGGGGCAAAATGAAAAGCTATCGAAAAGAATTGTGGTTTGAGGTACCTTCCCGCCGGGGTTTTGTTAATATTACGCCCCAAGTAAAAGAATGTTTGCGTGAAAGCGGTATTAAAGAGGGTTTTGTCCTGTGCAACGCCATGCACATAACAGCCTCTGTTTTTATCAATGATGATGAATCCGGTCTTCACTATGATTACGAGGTCTGGCTTGAAAAACTGGCGCCGTACGGACCGGTTTCGCAGTACAAGCATAATGTGGGAGAGGACAACGCGGATGCTCACATGAAAAGACAGATTATGGGCCGGGAAGTGGTGGTTGCAATAACCGATGGAAAACTCGATTTTGGTACCTGGGAGCAGATATTTTACGGGGAGTTTGACGGTCGACGACGCAAGCGAGTTCTTGTGAAGATCATCGGAGAATGATAAATTTTGCCGGTTTGACCGAGCAGATCAGAAAAACCGATTCTCCCAAAGGTATCCGACGATTTTAATCCGACATACTTTTTTTTTCAAAATAAATATTCTCTTTTCACTTCGTTATTCCCTTGATATTGAAATGATGGGCATGTGCCATGAATGAAGCCGGCACATACTGTAACACCACCTCAATCCACTCTGTTTGTCTGATTTCTTAAAAATGAATCCAACGCCTCGATCACGACACTGTTGTGTGTCGTATTGTTGGCAGATGTATAGGCTTCGACTCTTTCGGCGAGTTTACAGGGGATTTGTATACTGAAGGCTTTGGTCATATCAGAGCATTGATCTTTGAAGCTTTCATTTTTCATCGACTGTCCTTTAGAATGTTATCTTGCAATATATCCCTATGGAAATTATTTCTCCGGCAGGGATAAGATTTTTACCTGATAGTTTGATGGTTTAATTTTATTCCAGTTCGCTGATTTGTTCAACCTATAAAATGATCGCCTCAAATTAGTTCATTATGTCAAAGCGTTATGAAAATACATTGGTATCTGAAAATCTATTTCAAAAACCCCTCTTTAATAGAAATATCACTTTTGCTTCTAATTTGTGTCAGCAGCGCATCCAGCGTTCTGGATTCCTTTTGCGCGAACAGTCTTTTCTCAATGTCTCCTTTTTCTTTGTTAAAATTTTCAGCTTCCGATATTTTTCTGCCGCTGAGTTGAATAATATAATATCCTTTGGCACCTTTTATGACGTTTTCCGCCCATTTTTTTTCGTTGCTCAGCTGAAAAGCAGTCTCGGCAATTTCGCGTTCAGGCCCAATTTTAGGAATTGAGTCACTGCGCTTAAAAAAACCGGTAGATGCCGGCGTTAAATTAAACTGTTTGCTTTCCGCGTCCATGGATTTGCCGCTTTTTAAAGCTTCCAGAAATGAATTTGCATCCACTTTTGCTTTTTCCTCCTGTTTTTCCTTGACCCAGTCAGCCGTGACCGCTTCCGTTACCTGGGTGAATTCGGGTATCTTCGGCGGGATTTTATCAATAAGCTGGATAATATAATATCCGTTTTCGAATTCCTGGATATCACTAATTTCCCCAACCGAGAGATTAAACGCAATCGATGCAAATTTTGAAGGCGTACTTATCCCTTTTTCCGGACCTTTTCTTGAAAAGAAATCCGTGGTTAAAACTTTCAGAGTTCTTTCTTTTGCTAATTGTAAAAGATCGTCTTTTTCAAAGGAAACCTCAGATACCGCCGCTGCTTCGTCGTAAGCAAGAGTTTTTCCCCTTTCTTCGGTCAGTTTCTTTTTTATGCGCTCTTCAGCTTCGCCAAAAGAAAGAATAGATGCTTCATTTACCTTTTCAACTTTAATGATGTGCCATCCGAATTGCGTGCGAACCGGTTCGCTGATTTCTCCGGCCTTCATGGAAAAGGCCATATCTGCAAACGGTTTAACCATGGCGTCCTTTCTGAATGTGCCAAGGTATCCGCCACTGTCTCGTGTCGGCCCTTCTGAATACTGTTTGGCCAGTTCGGCAAAATCTTTGCCTTCCTTGGCCAATTTCAATATGCCGAGAGCTCTTTCTTGTGTCTTTTTCACAGCTTCTGGGGTGGCACTTTCATCAACTTTTAACAGAATGTGTCTGGCTTCAACAGTATTCGGTGTTTTAAACGATTCCTGGTTTTCGTTATAATATCCACGCAGTTCTTCATCGGAAATTGTCACTTTAGAACGATATGTGTCCGGGTTGAAATGCAAGTAACGGACTTTCACCGTCGCTTCCGTTTTATAATTCTCTTTATGACTCTCAAAGAATGTTTTTGTTTCCTCCAAGGAAGGGTTGGCATCTTTGTAATGGTCGGGATCGAATAGTACGAAATCGATATTTACAGATGCATAGGCCCAGTTGAACCATTCCATGGCTTCCTGGTCTGAAATTTTGACGCCACTTGTAACGAGGGTCGATAATTTTTCAATCAACATCACATTTCTTTGAGACACTTCAAACTCTTCAGGAGTCATTCTCAGACGCTCCAGAACATTTCTATAAAGTTGCTTATCAAACGTTCCGGCTCTCTGAAAAGCCGTGATTTCCGAAATTGCGCTGGTAAGCTCTGTGTCGGAAACTCGAAATTTAAGCCTTTTGGCTTCCTGGAGCAACAGCGCGTTGTTGATCAGCTGATTTAAGGCCTGCTTTTTTACCTGAAGTTTTTCGATCATATCTTCATCCAGGTTGTTCCCGAATCTTCTGCGCAACTGAGCAAGAAGATTGTCGAAAGTTTCTCTATATTCGTTCAGGGTAATCGGCTCACCGTTGACCGTCGCAATCCTGTCACCTCTTTGTGACCTGAAACTTCCGACACCCCAGAATACAAACACTATAACAATAGCACCTAAAAGTACTTTGATTAGCCAGCTACCCGCTTGTTCCCGCATTAACCTGAGCATAAAATTCCTTTCTACCTAGATATTGTGTTCAGTTTAGACAATGACCGTTGAGGGCTTCAACTGCCGATCGATTTTATATCCAACAGACTCGGAGCAGAACCCGCACAGATATTCATATTTATCGCCTTCCGGCAGCACAAGCAGAAGGCGTTTGCGAACCGGGACCGGGCGTTTGCACTTTGGACAGTAAAGCTCAGTGGCATCAAACTCACTAAAAATTCCGTTATCTTTGGTCTGTGAGGTATAAGTTTTTGGTATTTTCATAAAGTATTTCGGATCCATTGTTATACCTTATATTATATTTATTTTAATAGATCGTCTCAATAGCGTTGACGCGCATTTAGGGTAAAAACTTGTATGTTCAGTAAGTTGTAATTTGTAAAACACCTATACTATTTTTCATCGTCACTTTTGTCAACACCTTCTCGTCGTAAATTTTCGCGCAAAATAATTATTGACACCTATATCCTCTTTTGTTAATTTTTACTTTTTTTATGGGGCTGTAGCTCAGCTGGGAGAGCGCATGACTGGCAGTCATGAGGTCAGGGGTTCGAGCCCCCTCAGCTCCACCAATTATTACGGGGGGTTAGCTAATAGTGGCTAATCCCTCTTTTGTTTTGTGTGAGACTCTGTGTGAGAAAAACAAATTTTTGAGCTGTTTGGCATCTATTTTCTAATTTAGGATTTCAGGCTGATTTTCGTAGAATTTCAACCATTTCCTAACCGCGTTGTCGCTAACTCCATACTTCTTGCCTGTTCCAGAATAACCCAGCTTCTCAGCCTCCTCTTTCAGAACTTTGTAAGGCGGCCGTTCAACCTTTCTCTGCCAGTATTCATTGTGCATGTTGGTAGGGGCATTCTGATTTAACGAGATGCTTGCCGAAAAGAGATCGAGATCTTCAAGTCTGTTCATGGCATCGCGTTCAGCTTCTCCGACGGAATGTAGGTATATTTCAGTTGTTCGCCGATTTTGGTGGCCAAGTATCCGTTGAATGACACCAATTGGGGTTCCCAAATCATCCAATATCGAAGCGGTCAAGTGCCTGAATGGATGAAACCTGAAATATCTGACCTTGGCTTTCGTACAAAGGGTTTTCATAATCTTTTTGCGATCACCATATGGCCCCTGAACCCATTTCTTGTGTTTACGGCTCCAGTAGGTGTGCCAAAATACCCAAGGTATATCTGGATTTCTGTTTTCATAACGGTATTGCAGTATATCTTTTAGCTTGGTTATCATTGGAACATCACGCGGTTCTCGATTTCCGCTTTTCCGTTTTCGTGTCCAGAGAGTTACATGGCAGTCAGCGAAATTCACATCATCCCATGTTAATCCGTTGATTTCGCCCACTCTGCCTGCTGTTAATAATATTGTCCAAAGGTATTGTTGGGTTTCAGGATCAGCGACTGTAATCACCTTCAGGACATCTTCTTTCAGAGGAATATATTTTTTCCGTTTTTCAACAGGAAAAAATTCAATGTCCTCCGTGGGATTGCCGACAACAAATTTTCTTTTTTTGCCATAATTAAAAAGCGCCCGAAGATACCGCAACTCTTTGTTAGCAACATAGGTAGAAACATCAGACCGTTTGATAATGAATGCTTCAATCATATCATTTGATATTTCTCTGCATGTCAAACCGTTCCACTCCTTGATCCATCTACGGGAATGGTACAGAACATCTTTAAAGTGACCCTCAGAATCATAATGTTTTACATGATCCAACCGCTTATTGACCAAGGTTAAGAAGTCCATATCGGTTGGAGTCTCCGGTTCCGGTTGCGGATTCTTTTTTTCCTCCTTTTTTCTTGCTTCGGCCTGTTTGGCCTCTGTTTTTGTTTTGAACCAGGCTTCCGTGTACCTGATTTCCTGGAGAGTGAAGTCGTATCTCCAGCCCTTGCCTTTTACTAAATATACGCTCATAGAGATCCTCCTTTGCTGGAAAAAATAGAGAACCTCCGAGCTTCCTACCGCCCAATATCTCCGCATTTTTATAGACCCAACTCAAGCTTTTGCGCAGATACTGTGCTGTTTCCTCGGGGGTTAATATAGTTTTTTCTCCAGCCACAGTCAAATTATCCTTTGATTAAATGTAAAAAAATCTGGTAATGATTTTTGTCTCTAACTTGAATGGGCTACGAAACGAGTAGTAAGGCTATAAAATGGGTAGTAATAAAAATTATGGAAGTTTTTTGGCGAGTTGAATCGATAGGTTTTGGAAGTAAGCAATTAAAATTGCTTATCTTTGATAATGAACAAAGGATTTCAAATTTTTAAATATGCCAATCAACATCTGGGTTGGGGCGGTATGCTATAGATTTGCTGTATAATCCTCCTAAAGCATCATTAAAATGGTTCCAGATTTTTTTTTGGGCTGTAACATCGTGAATGTCGATTTCAGCCAGAGCGTCCTTTATGTTTTTTGCAATTTTATCCCTAATATTTTTTTGTTCGGTTTTGAATTTCTTTGACCTTCCATGCTTAGTGAAATAATCATAATAATATTTTTCAAATTCGTCATATTTCTCCTGTGCTATTTCTATTTCTATCAGATTTTCCCCTCGTTTAGCATCCTCCAATGATTCATTAACATCTTTAAATTCCTGCTTAATCTCCTTAAAAGCTTTTCCATGAATCATGGCCTTAGCATCAATTGTTTTACCCCCTTTTTTATCAGATTGATAATCATTTTTGGTAAAATCAACTTCAGCTTGTCCGGTATCAAGAACAGGTATGCCATCAATCGGCTCAAGGTCTATATGACCAAAATCTCTAAACTTATTTTTGACTAAATAATGGATATATTTAAACCCCTTGCTTTTGAGCCCTCGGAGTGTTTTTCCATCAAAGGTAATCGTCCAAGTAGGAGGTTCAGAATAAAATGCATATCGAGCTTTCGAGCGTACTTCTTTATACATCTGATCATGTAACAGCTTTAAATATTTCTCTTTTAATTCCCATATCAATGCATAAGAAAATAATGAACTTTGAGCCAACTCAATGTATTCTTTAATAAATTCCTCATAGTTTTCATTGATAAAATTCAGCCCGTAACCTTTTTCAAAATAGCCTCGGACCTCACCGGCGATTTCATCAAATACAAATGTTTTTTTTGGCTTTTGAAACTGAGATGGATCAACATCAATCAAACTTCTTGGGACGCCCTTGTCTTCGAATGGATGGGGCGTTTTCCATAGAAATTCATATGATGATAAATGGGAGATAGGAAGTTCAACAGGAGAGGGTTCAGCAGTTAGAATATTAACAAAATCATATGGCAATCTGGTTTTATCTCTATGAAGCTGCTCTTCAGGAAGATAATAATCCCAGCAAAATCGATCTATATATTCAATCTCGAAGATTTTGTGGATATAGCGCGGGAATATTCTCAATTCTTCATCGTTTTCAATCTTGACCAGATCATCTATCTGATCCTCCCTGAACCACCATATTGAAAAGTAAGGCCCCATTGGAGGTTCTCCATAAGGAATGTATGGGCAAAGAAATTGTTCTTGAAGCTCTGGATGCTCTTCTATGACCATATTCAGTTCGTTTTCAAAATCATTGGTCAGTTGCATGAACGAAGCAGGGATATCGAAATCTTTGAGTTTAGGATTTTTTTCCAGATTATATCTTACAGATGAATGATATCTAAGTTTAGAACAGAATGGAACCGTTCCTTGGCTATAATCTGGGTCATCGTCTTTGTCTCTGACAAGATAAAAAAGAAACGACA
>JAQBBE010000136.1:0-3119 GCA_032126435.1 Desulfobacterales bacterium
CCTTATGGAATCGCTGTCGATTTTTGACAAGCAGGCGGAGCCGCTGAATCGGGTGATGATTGTGGGCGGTGGGAGCATCGGGTTCCGGCTGGCCAGCCTGCTCGAGGGGGATGGCGTTCATACCAAAATCATCGAAAAGGATCCGGATCGTTGCAGCATCCTTGCCGAGAATCTGAACAAGGCCGTGGTGCTTCATGGCGACGGTTCCGATCAAGAGCTGCTCAGAGAAGAGAATGTTCAGGATATGGATGTTGTGGTGACCCTCACCGACGATGAGGAGACCAATATCCTGACCTCCCTTCTGACCAAGCGGATGGGTGCGCCCAAGACCATAACCAAGATCAGCAAGTTCAGCTACCTTCCCCTGATGTCGATGATCGGCTTAGAGCAGGTGGTGAGTCCGAGACTTTCTGCCATCAACACCATTTTGCAGCACATCCGGATGGGCAAGGTGCTTGCGGCCAAATCCATCAAAGGCGAGCAGGCTGAAGTGATGGAGGCCGTGGCCCTGGAAACATCAGACATCGTAGGCAAACCCCTAAAGGAGATCGCCATTCCCAAAGGCGCCCTGGTCACCGGCATTATGCGTGAGAACAGGATCATTATCCCCACGGGGGAGAGCGTCATTGCGCCCAATGACCGGATCATCATCTTCGCCAAAAAGCAGGCCATCCCCCAGGTGGAAAAAATCCTCGCCGTAAAACTGGAGTATTTTTAAATGCGCTGGTCTTTTATCCTGAACATCATCGGGATGTTGATCTTGTTTTTGGGGATGTGCATGATATTTCCAATTTTTTTCGGCCTTTACTACGCGGATCAGAGCGTCATCCCCTTGGCCCAGTCCATGGGAATCACCCTGGCGTCGGGAGTATCGCTCATGGTTGTCTTCCGGCGGGAAAAGGTGGAGCATATCAGCCACCGTGAAGGGATGGCCATCGTGGCCGTCGGATGGACGGCCATCGGGTTTTTCGGCGCATTCCCGTTTTACCTGGGATCTGAATTCAGCACCTTCGTGGATGCGTTTTTTGAATCTGTTTCCGGGTTTACCACCACCGGGTCGTCGATTTTAACGAACATAGAGGCCGTGTCCAAAGGGCTTCTTTTCTGGCGCAGCTTTATCCAGTGGCTGGGGGGAATGGGGATCATCGTCCTGTCGGTGGCCATCCTTCCTTTTTTGGGTGTGGGCGGGATGCAGCTGTACAAGGCCGAAGTTCCGAGTCCGGTACCGGACAAGCTCAAGCCCCGGATCAGAGACACCGCCAAGACCCTGTGGAAAGTCTATGCGCTCATCTCTCTGGCCCAGGTCTTTTTTCTGTTGCTGGGGGGCATGGATCTTTACGATGCCTTGTGCCACGCCTTCACCACTATGCCCACCGGCGGATTTTCAACCAAAAACGCGTCCATCGGCCATTTTGACAGTGTCTATTTCGATACGGTGGTGATTGTCTTCATGCTTTTGGCCGGGATCAATTTTTCGCTTCATTACCAGTTTCTCAGGGGAAAGCCGCTGGCCTTCTGGCGGGATTCGGAATGCCGTTTTTTCCTGGGCACCGTTCTGTTGCTGATTGTCGTGGTGACGTTCAATATATATGGGACGGTGTACGAGACCGTGGGGCGGGCCTTCCGGTACGGCGCATTCCAGGTGGTTTCCATTGTGACCACCACCGGTTATGCCACGGCCGACTACGAACAATGGCCGGCCATGTCCCAGTTTATCCTGCTGCTGTGCATGTTCTTGGGGGCGTCGGCAGGTTCCACCGGCGGGGGCATGAAATGCCTGCGGGTCATGCTGTATCTCAAATACTGCTACAAAGAACTCTTTTCCATGGTTCATCCCCGTGCGGTAAAGCGGATAAAAATCGGGGGTAGAGCGGTTCCCGAAGATGTCGTCCGGAGCGTTCTGGGGTTTATGGGACTTTACGTGGGCCTGTTCGTCTTTTCCACGGTGCTCATCGCCGGCATGGGAGTGGATCTTGTGACGTCCATCTCTTCGGTTGCGGCTACCATCGGGAATATCGGGCCCGGCCTGGGGATGGTGGGTCCCACGGACAATTTTGCCCAGATGCCCTACCTGGGCAAATGGGTGCTCATCTGGTGCATGCTTCTGGGACGCCTCGAGATCTATACGGTGATCATCCTTCTGGTGCCCGAATTCTGGCGAAAATAACGTCATTTCTCAAAGTCATTAACATTGGCCATTATACGATATCTGTTAATAAGATCGAATTTTGATGGTCTCGTAAAAAGTCAGTTTTGCTCGCTCAGTGACCATTTGGAGGTGTTTCAAGCGGTTCTGCTAAATTTCAAGAACTCGTCGCAAGCTCCTCAAACAGCTTGAAATTTTTAACGCATCATCGCTTGAAACACCGGATCTCCAAATGATCAGATATCGCTCACAAAAGACTTTTTACGAGTTTGTCAATTTTGAATACAGGTGATATTGGTATGTCAGGAGTTAAGGGGGGAATAATTGTTGAGATATCATTATCGTATCTCATTTTGAGCGAAAATAGATACTTGCAAGCTATCAAAGTTTTTGCTCGCCCGATTGTTATCGGTTATTCTCAAATATTAAAAGTTTGAAGACTGAAAGGCGGATACAATATTACACTATTTTGGATATGGACCGTGAGGTTTACGGTGGTTTTAATCGCCAAGACTTGGAAGTTGTCCATCATACCATTAACGATCACATTCATCGCCATTTTATCAGTATTTATATTCCATCCCGTACTGCTTTGATACTGGATCCGTTAAACCATTAAAAGAAAGGATCGTAATAGAAAGGAATAAATGATGGTAGAATATGACTGGGGACCGGAACAGGCCAGGAAATCGCTAAATCGCATTCTTCCCGAAGTAGAAAAGACTTTTGCCATTAAGCTTCAGCAGGCACCGTATGAATGGCATAAATTTAAAAACAGACTCCATAGGGAGTGGGAACGCCTGTTTATCTATCTGCATCAGTTGTACGGATGGCAATATGATTTTTTTTATACACTCGAACGGATTTTAAATACTCTGGTTCAATACTGGTTGGAACGGCCTGCCGAACTTAAATTGCTGGATGAGAAACGGGAAGCCGATCCCTACTGGTTTTTGTCCGAAAAAGTGGTGGG
>JAQBBE010000137.1:0-9895 GCA_032126435.1 Desulfobacterales bacterium
GTCGGATCAAACGATATCCACCAAAGGGCTGTAATAGGATTTGCCATGGTGGGAAATAATCGAGGGGTCATCAACTCCAAAATAGACAAAATTTTCAATCTGGTGGACGCGCTGAATCTGGCGGAGGTCATCGACAGTGAAATGGAAATTATCAATCTATGAAACCATTTGCACGATCTGACAGAGTTTGCGGTCACATACAAAAAGTGCTGTCTGATATCTTGTTGAAAAGAATTAAAGATCCTCGTCTTGAATTCGCGACTATTACAACCGTAAAGATGTCACGAGATTTAAGGATCGCTCGGATCTACTTTACGACAACCGGCGATAAAAAAAGTGCCGAAGAAGCGCTTGAAGGATTTAAGAGCGCCATTGGATATGTAAAACGCACGCTGGCCGGTCAGCTGGGGTTGCGTTATATGCCGGAGCTTAAATTTTTTTACGATGAATCCTTTGATTACGGATCACATATCGATAAAATTCTGAAGGATGTTAAAGCGGATAATGGATTTAATCATACGTCATCTAAAGAAGAGTAACCATATTTTAGTTGCCACTCACACGAACCCTGACGGCGATGCCATCGGATCTCTCATCGCCATGGGGCTTTCTCTGAACGCATTGAATAAAAAAACAACCTTATACAGTGAAAGTCCCATACCGGCGGTGTACCGTTTTCTTCCGGAAGTTCATCGTGTCGCACATCACATAAACAGCGCTGATTACGATCTGGCCGTTATTCTTGATTGCGGAAACCTGCAACGGATCGGAACAGCTGCTTCGGGAGTCAGTCGGATACCGGTCATTGCCAACATCGACCACCATATCACCAACACCGGTTTCGGCCATCTTCAACTCATAGACACATCTGCATGTGCCACGGCGGAAATCATATACAAACTGATAAAACAAATGGACATCCCCATTGACAGAGCAATAGCCACTTCAATATATACCGGCATTCTTGCGGATACAGGTTCATTTCGCTTTTCAAATACCAACAGAGCGGCTTTTGCAATCAGCCAAGAAATGGTGGGATTGGGCGTCGATCCGTACGACATCGCCCAGCATGTATACGGTACATATTCACTGAGTCGAATAAAGCTTTTGAATCTAGCCCTTGACTCCATTGAAATTTCAAAAAACGGGAAGCTGTCAATCATGACACTGACCCAGAACATGTTTGACGAAACCCATACGCAGCCTGAAGACGTGGACGGCCTTATTAATTATGCAAAACGCATCAAGGATGTTAAAGTCGCAGCTCTCATACAGGAGAACCGGAACGGCTTAGAAAAATCACAAAATTCCAACCGGTTTCATGTCAGCCTCCGTTCCGATGGAACCATCGATGTTGCGGTTATCGCATCTTCGTTCGGCGGGGGCGGCCATTCCAGTGCTGCCGGGTTTAGCATTGAATCGACACTTCCCGATATTAAATCACAAATTTTACGCCTGGCAGATGAAATATGATTTAAAACCCGAACAAACGATCTTGGAAGGTTTTTTATTATACGTTCCGTTTAAAGCGGGGCATAAAAAAAAGGAAATTTTTATATCATTAAATTAAAATGCACGCGGGTCTTAGACCGTATTTCTTACGGGCTTGGGTTGGAGATATGCACCGAGAATTAAGCGGGGTTTTAGTTGTTGATAAACCTGCAGA
The DNA here is from genome assembly GCA_032126435.1 of Desulfobacterales bacterium. Lineage (GTDB taxonomy): Bacteria > Desulfobacterota > Desulfobacteria > Desulfobacterales > UBA11574 > JAAXQD01. The sequence goes on from JAQBBE010000137.1 coordinate 1,667, forward strand.
TATGAGCTCCGCTATGGTTGTGGCCCGTGTGAAGAAGTTGCTCGGCGCAAGAAAAGCAGGACACACCGGAACACTCGACCCGTTTGCGACCGGTGTACTTGTATGTTGTATCAACCGTGCCACAAAGCTTTCCGGTTTTTTCCTGCACGGCAAAAAAAAATACGAGGGTGTTCTTCACCTCGGCATTGAAACAGATACACAGGATTCCACCGGGAATATCACGGCCACGTGTGATGATATAAAATTTTCTGAAAAAGAAATACGATCGGCATTTGAGCGGTTTGAGGGAACCATAGAGCAATTTCCGCCGGTTTATTCGGCCTTAAAATTTAAAGGGATTCCGCTTTACAAGCTTGCCCGAAGCAACAGGCCTGTACAGAAACCGGCAAGACGTGTTTCTATACTATATATTAAAATACTTGAAATTAAAGTGCCGCTCATACGTTTCGAGGTCGCCTGCTCGGCAGGAACATACATCAGAACACTCTGTGCAGACATCGGCGCATCCCTTGGGTGCGGGGGCCACCTTAAAGAATTAAAGCGGATCGAAAGTAGCGGATTTACCCTTTCGGAAGCGGCAACATTACAAGAACTTGAGGATCTGGCCGTATCCGGGAAATTATTCGACCGGATCATACGGATGTCAAACGCTCTGGAGGGCATGCCGGCATATATTGCCGACAAGGTTTTAGAAAAAAAAATAATGTACGGCAATATCCTAACAAAAAATGATTTAAGCCATGAAACCATAGATATTCCGGAAATTTTTATCAAGATCCTCGATACAAACAATGATCTTATTGCCGTATTAAAGTATTCAAAAGACGAGAATAGATACAAGTATCGCTGCGTACTCAATGCCAAATAAGCGAAAACAACGCTAAGAAAAACCATAACAATAAAAGAGGAGGCAAAATAAATTGGTTTTGACATCAAAAGAGAAAAAGGATTTGATTGAGCAATTCAAACTGCACGAAGATGATACCGGTTCGCCCGAAGTACAGGTCGGACTCCTGACCCATCGGATTTCTTACCTTACAGAGCACTTAAAGATTCACAAAAAAGATCATCACTCCAGAAGAGGGCTCTTGATTCTCGTTGGCAGAAGACGCAGACTCTTAAACTACGTAAAAAATAAAGATGTAAAACGATACCGTACAATCATCGAGACTCTGGGACTCAGAAGATAAATCATAATTATGTGCCGGTATATCTCAACAGCAATTGGTAAACGGTTCAGGTTGGCAGATGCCTGCATTTTCAATCAAGCACAAGATAGCATCATAGAACTTTACCGTTATAACGGCACAAGTTCTATTAACCCTGCCATCGGCAATCGAAGGAACGAAAAATTTTCGTGAAGAATTTTACGATGCCCTGGAAATGAACACGTAGAACTCATGAGAAATCCGTGCTAAAATTTTGCAGTCTTTTTCTGCTGAAAGAAAAGGCTCAAGTTGCTGTACGGTAACAGATTTGAAGCTGTTTGGCTTTAAGGAGACATATATGGAAACTTTATTTAAAACAGAAATCAGAGGCAAAACTCTGAGTATCGAGACCGGCAAACTTGCCAAACAGGCTTCGGGTTCGGTGGTGGTTCAATACGGAGATACCATGGTACTTGTGGCTGCCGTATCTTCTTATGAAGAACGCCCGGTGACTTTTTTACCCCTCACCGTTGAGTATCAGGAAAAGGGTTATGCGGCAGGCCGCATTCCCGGGAATTATTTCAGGCGTGAAATCGGCAGACCCAGTGAAAAAGAGACCCTGACCGCCCGTCTCATCGACCGACCCATCCGGCCGCTCTTCCCCAAAGGGTATTGCTGTGAAACTCAAATTATTGCAACGGTACTGTCCATGGACAAGGAAAACGATCCCGACATTCTGGCAATGATCGGCGCGTCTGCCGCACTTGAAATATCAGACATTCCGTTTGCAGGACCGATTGCATGTGTACGTGTCGGTCGGATAGACGGTCAATTAATCGTCAACCCCACCGTCGACGAATACGAAAATTCTGACATCAACATCATCGTTGCCGGCTCAAAAAGCGGTGTCGTTATGGTCGAAGGCGGTGGTGATATTGTGAGTGAGTCAGACATGCTGGAAGCCATCTTTTTCGGCCACCAAGCGATGCAGCCGATTATAGATATGCAGGAAAACCTCAAGGAGACCCATGGGGTGCCGAAACGGCCCTTTATAACGCCTGAAAGAGATGCAGAACTTGTCCAAACAGTTGAACAAAAAGCATCTTCAAGGATATATGATGCCCTGACAACATCCGGCAAAATTAAACGCAATGCCGCGCTTCGCGCCGCAAAATCGGATATATTCGAAGAGTTGGGAGAAGCCTACGCGGATCGGAGGGGCGAAGTAAATGACATATTAAACGACCTCCTGAAAAAATTTAGCAGGGACATTGTCCTTAAAGAAAGACGCCGTATCGATAACAGAAAATTCGATGAAATAAGACCCATTGACTGTGAAGTCGGCACATTAACCAGGCCCCACGGCAGTGCCCTCTTTACGCGGGGAGAAACCCAGGTGCTCAGCGTGCTGACCCTTGGATCGGGTCGGGACGAGCAGCGGGTGGAAACCTTAATCGGAGAAGAACTCAGGCCTTTTATGCTCCATTACAATTTTCCGCCATTTTCGGTTGGAGAAGTGAAGCGAATTGGGGGACCGAGCCGAAGAGATATCGGCCATGGCGGACTGTCCACTCGGGCCATAGAAAAAGTTCTGCCGGACAAGGAAGATTTCGATTATACCATCCGCCTTGTCTCGGAGGTTTTGGAATCCAACGGTTCTTCGTCCATGGGTACCGTATGTTCGGGCATCATGGCGCTCATGGACGGCGGTGTTCCCATCAAGGCGCCGGTATCCGGCATTGCAATGGGACTCGTAAAGGAAGGAGACGATATCGTTATCCTGTCTGATATTCTTGGAGATGAAGATCACTCGGGTGATATGGATTTTAAAGTTGCCGGCACAAGCGAAGGCATAACTGCGCTCCAGATGGATATCAAAATCCTTGAACTCACCAGAGATATCATGGAAAAAGCCCTTGAACAGGCCCGTGTCGGCCGGCTTTTTATCCTTGAAAAAATGATAGAAGCCATTGATGTGCCTCGCGAGGAAATTTCTCAGTATGCGCCTAAAATAATTACCATCAAGATTAATCCCGATAAGATTCGCGAAATCATCGGACCGGGTGGTAAAATCATCAGAGCCATTCAATCTGAAACCAATACAAAAATTGAAATAGATGATTTGGGCCTGGTCAAAATTGCTGCTTTATCCCAAGAAGAAGGGGCCGCCGCTTTAAAGATGATCAATGAAATTATCATTGAACCCGAAGTTGGAAAGATTTACGAAGGCACCGTGGTAAAAATCATGGACTTTGGGGCTTTTGTCCAGATACTCCCCAACGTTGACGGTCTTGTACATATCTCACAACTCGCGGAGCACCGCGTAAACAAGGTGACGGATATTGTTAAGGAAGGAGACCAAATTAAAGTCAAGGTTCTCGAGATCAGCAGAGATGGGAAAATCCGCCTGAGCTACAAAGCCGTTCTGGAAGAAGAAAAACAGGCCGAATAAAATGCATTGTGAAGTTCATAAAACCATCCTCAATAACGGCATCAAAATTGTAACCCAAAAAATGCCGCATTTTCATTCGGTATCCATGGGCGTATGGGTGAATGTCGGTGCCCGTGAAGAATCGCCTGAAGAAAACGGTCTTTCCCATTTTATCGAACATATGATTTTTAAAGGGACCCAACGAAGGACGGCCTTTGAGATTGCCAAAGAGTTTGATTCCATCGGCGGTCAGACCAACGCTTTTACCAGTACTGAAAATACGTGCTACCATGCAAAAGTCAAGGACACGCATCTGGAGATCATGGTCGACATCCTTTCAGATATCTTTTTAAACTCTATGTTCAATGAAAAAGAGGTCGAAAATGAGCGAGCGGTTATTCTTCAGGAAATCGGAATGATGGAAGACAGCCCGGATGACTATATTCACTTCCTTTCAGGAAGTAATTTCTGGGGTAAAAATTCTTTGGGCCGCTCGGTTCTCGGTAATCGTGAAAACATCAAAAATTTTGATTCAGATGCCCTTAAAGGGTTTTTCAGCCACTTCTATCAGCCTGAACGTATTATTATTTCAGCTGCAGGAAACCTGGAGCACAACCACTTGGTCGATATTGCCGGACCGGTTTTTGAATCGATTCGTCCAGGCAACGGTTTCCCCGATCGAATTACATCTGACGGACGCTGCCAGATCGATGTGCACTACAAAGATCTGGAACAGGTTCATATCTGTTGGGGAACAAAAGGGATGTCGATAACCGATCCGCGAAGATATGAATATTCCCTTTTGAACACGATCTTGGGCGGCAACATGAGTTCCAGGCTGTTCCAGGAAATCCGCGAGAAAAGGGGATTTGCTTACACGGTCTACTCTTTTATATCATCTTATGTCGATACCGGTATGTTCGGGGTCTATGCCGGCGTCAATCCTGACAATGCTTATAAATCCGTTGAACTGATCCTGAAAGAAATCTTAAAGATTAAAGAAGTGCGGATCGATCCGGACGAGCTGCGTTATGCAAAGGAATTCACAAAGGGCAACCTCATGCTTGCATCGGAAAGTAACGACAATCAGATGGTTCGAATGGCACAGAATGAGACGCACTACGGACGTTATATCCCTCTGGAAGATGTTGTAAGTAAAATCGAAGCGGTGACCGGAGATGACATCCGCCATCTGGCTGAAAGTCTTTTCCCGGCCAATCGATTTGCACTGACCCTGTTGGGACCCGTAACCGATAAAAATGTATTCGATGATATGCTGGTCCTCTGATTTATGAACACACCCCCCGCCATCAAATTCCTTCGTTTAAAACCTGACTCGGATGCAGATATTCCCCTGCCCTGCTACATGACGCCCAGGGCTGCCGGGATGGACATATGTGCTGCAATAGAAACGGATTTTATACTGGAAAAGGGGGCGGTTGCTTTGATACCCACCGGTTTCGCAGTTGCCATTCCAGAAGGATTTGAAATCCAGATCCGTCCCAGGAGCGGATTGGCGGTAAATCATGGTATCGGCATTATTAATTCCCCCGGGACCATAGATGCCGACTATCGCGGAGAAATTAAGATTGCGGTCATCAACCTCGGAGAAAATAAATATACCTTTCGCCGGGGGGACAGAATTGCCCAGATGGTGGTTAATAAGGTTTATCAGGCGAAATTAAAGGTTGTGGAACAGCTCGATGAAACCGACAGAAATACCGGCGGATTCGGACATACCGGGCGTTAATATGAAAAAAGCTCCATTTTCAGAACCCTGTCAAGCCAAGCTCGATTACAACCTTTCAGTCTGCATACTGGCCAGCGGAAGCAAGGGAAACGCCATTTTCGTTTCCAACGGTTCCACCTCAATACTGATCGATGCCGGTCTTTCAGGAATCGAAATCGAACGGCGGTTGAAGTCCAGAGGACTTAGCCCGAAGGATCTCGATGCCATTCTCGTATCCCATGAGCATACCGACCATATCCAGGGCGTCGGAGTTCTTTCGCGCCGTTTTGATCTGCCGGTTTATATCAGCTCAAAAACACAACAAGCCGCCTTTTCACAGCTTGGAAACGTCCGTGACGTCAAAAACTTTGAGTGCGGTTCCACCTTTCGAATCAATAATCTGTCGATACATCCCTTTTCCATATCCCACGATGCAGAAGATCCGGTGGGATTTACCGTAAATCAAAACGGGACAACCATCGGAATTGCAACCGATCTCGGCATCGCAACCGCTATGGTCAAAGAACATCTCAAAGGGTGCGGTCTATTGATCCTTGAAGCCAACCATGATGAAGACATGCTCGTCAACGGTCCCTATCCGTGGCCCGTCAAACAGCGCATCAAAAGCAGAACCGGTCACCTGTCCAACGCGGAATCAAAACACCTCCTCAATGAAATCCAACATGACGGTCTAAAGCATGTCCTGCTGGCTCACCTCAGCGAAACAAACAATACACCCCAGAAAGCCATCAATGAAATCGGTCAGGCCCTGACCCGCTGCAAGGCGCGTCTCGATGTCGCAACCCAGGATAAATGCGGAGCGATATTACGCCTTAAATAATTGAGGGGTCAGGAAGTTTTAATTGTAAACCCTTACCTATTTGCATTAACCAAGATTTAATCTTGCAGCTATCAAATTGAAGCTTCGACCAAATTTTACATCTTCACATTTTGTGATAAGGAATGGATATCACATTTTGCCTGTCTGCCAGGAATTGAACATATCACAATAATTTGATACAGGTAAAAAAATGGCTTAATGGCAAGTAATCTGCAATCCATTCCACCTCTCATTTTCCCTCAATGCACCCTATTCGCCAATGCCACAATGTGGTATATAACATCCTGATATATTTAATCATTTATAATTTGACATGCAAATTTCTTTAGAATATGGATGAAATTTAATATATGAATGCGAAAAGTCAAATCGGACCTCTATCTTGATTTAATTCTCATTTTTTAACACTTCTGATCCTATTTCAATTTGCTGAACTGATTGAAATTGATTAAAATAATCTAACTATATGAATTTTAAAGATTAAGAGAATTTACAAAATATTAGTTGCCTCCTTTTTGAAGAGGAATTTATTGAAGTTGAAGCGGTTATCTATTTTTTTTGTCTTTATCTTTCTTGTTTCTATTCTTTTTATTAATTACCATCATCTTGAAAATAGGAGCTTCCAAGATAATTCTCTTATTTTTGATACTGTTGATGATAATTCAGATTTTTCAACTTGTGATACATATCAGGTCATTTTAACTCCCCGATTTATTTCTATAATTATAATAGATAAAAATTTAATTGCACCACGTATTTTAACATGTAAATTTTTTTCCCGTGCCCCTCCTGCATAATCTTCAAGACTTTAGTTACACGACTTTAAAATTTTTCAGACAAAACAAAATACTCTAATTTCCCGAATAGGGATTCGTTAGTATGTATAAAACGAACCGGTTTATGAACCATTCGATTTTTAGATGGAGAAACTCTTAAAAATGTGCATGCATTTTTCTTAAACAGGGCAGCGTTAATGTGTTTTCCAGAAGAAATCTTGAAGGTTTCGTAAAAAATCGGTTTTGCTCGCTCAGTGACCATTTGGGGGCGTTTCAAGCAGGGCTGCTAAATTTCAAGAACTCGTCGCAAGCTTCTCAAACAGCTTGAAATTTTTTACGCATCACCACTTGAAACGCTGGCTCCCCAAATGATCAGATATCGCTCACAAAAAACTTTTAACGAGTTTGTCAAGTTTATCGTTTCAATACTCTATCGCTCCATCATTTCAATACTCGGGATTGTCCATTGATCCGTTGAACATTCGTTTGCCCTGGAATCTCGATAAGGCATCCGGCGTTCTTCAAGCTCCGTTGGAATTATTTGAGATTTTCCTTCACAATGCCCATCAGTTTATCCAAATCGATGGGCTTTGGAATAAAATCTTCAGCCAATGTTGTTTTGCCGCCAAAATGGGTATATTGGGTCGTTGTTACGGCATCTCCCACCGCGGTAAGAAGAACCACCGTGATATCTTTGTATTGATCGTCCTTTTTAATCTCGTCACATACCACATACCCATCTTTTCTCGGCATCATGACATCCAGAATAATCAGCTCCGGCCGATCTTCTTTAATCCGTTCCCAAGCTTCAACCCCATCATACGCTTTGGTTACCCGAAAATTATTGCTTTCCAGCTTCATGGTAATCGACTCAACCAGATCGGGGTCATCGTCTACCACTAAGATATGCTGCTTATCACTCATTGCTTTTCCTCCTTTTATAATTGAAATTGATTGCTCGTTTTTTTCTTATCATGAACAATTAAATTAAAGATCAATTTTGGGCCTCGGAAGAAGCCCGGCTCTTTCCACAATCTCCGGGACCTTCTGTTCCCACTCGATGGCCATAACGTGGAATCCTTTTACGCCTTTCACTTCTTTCAACCGCTCGATGGCTTCCACACTGATTTTGATTCCTTCCTCGGGCTGTTTTTCTTTGGGAACACCGGCCATACGTTTAATAATTTCATCCGGCACATCCATTCCAGGCACCCTGTTTTTCATGTATTTGGCCATTCCTACGGTTTTCATGGGCGTAATTCCGGCCATAATATTGACCTTTTCATGGAGACCTCGGTCACGGA
>JAQBBE010000138.1:0-7339 GCA_032126435.1 Desulfobacterales bacterium
GATCCGGGCTTTGGAACCCGGATCACCGGCTTGACTGGGCGTTTGGATCCATTCAAGGCGATCCACCGGTATGGACACCTGAATTCTGTAAGTATCGGTTCCCACCAGTTCGGCCAAGGGCTCCTGCGGCGTCACCTGAGATCCGAAATCCACTGACTTGGAACGCACCATGGCATTGAAAGGCGCCCTGATTTGGGTTCGCTCAAGATCGAGCATTGCCGTCTTTAGCTCAGCCTCGGTTGCCGCAAGATCTGCTCTGACTTTATTTAAGTGGGGTTGGCGAAGCGCCAGTTCCTTCTCCATATCTTGCGCCGGTTTGCCCTCGTTTAACAGCTCCCATTCGCGCTGGGCCACTGCCTGATGTCCCAGCTCCAGTTTCAGGGCATACTCGGAATCAATCACCGCACTCCGCTTGCGGGCCAGGGCCAGCTCGTAGTCCAGCGGGTCGATCTGGAGAACTTTCATGTGTTTTTTTAAAAACCCGCCTTCCGTGAACTCGGGATGGATCTCTACGACTTCTCCGGACACACGAGATTTCAGCAGTACTTCCCGGCCAGGAATTACGGTTCCCATTGCCGTTACGACAATCTGATAGTCGGAAAGTTTTACCGTTAGGACTTGAACCGTGGGACTCAATTTAACCGGCGGCCGCTTCTGGGTTCGGGGCGCACTGTTTTTCAGGTAAAATGCCATCCCCACGCCGCCGGCGAGTATAAGCAGCGATAGGACAATCCTAACAATGGGTCGCCGCCTTGGAGGAGGGTTCGGCTGTTTTTCCGGAAACTGATTGTTTTGCTTGTCATCCACTATTTTCATTCCTGTTTAATAAGGCAAGCCTTATTCCTCAAGGGGTCAGCGATTCCGTCCATGTTCCGCCCAGGGCTCGATAGAGACTGATGCGTGCATTAAGAAGGTTTGCCCGCTGCCGGATTAAATCCCTCTCAAGCCGCTGAACCGCCAATAATTGGGTCAGTACCGGCAGGTAATCGGTAAGCCCGTTACGATAGCGAACCCCTGCCTCCTCGAGGGCTTTGCGCGCTGCTGCCTCAACCTTTTCGAGCCCTCTGATGTGTTCCCGTTGCTTGGACTCGTTGACGAGCGCAGTTTCGACTTCTTTTATGGCCGTTAAAACCGCTTGTCGGTATGCAGACAAATTTTCATCCACAAGCGCCTGCCTGCGGTCCACTTCCGCTGCCCGCCGATTTCCATCGAATATCGGTGCCGTTAAATTGCCCGCCAGGCTGAGGAGCCAGTTATCGAAAAGCACGTCCATATCGCCTTTCCCGTATTGGGCTCCGGCAGTCAGGCTGATTGCCGGCAGGCGATTTGCCCGAGCGGCCGCCACTTGCCATTCTGCCGCCTGCAGACGCATTCCAGCCCTTCGCAAATCCGGACGTGATGAGAGGAGATCGGCAGGCAGTCCGGTTGCCGGGATTTCGGTCGGTTCAGGCAAGCCGACCCGGCCGACTTTCAATTGAGCCTGTGGCGGTTTTCCCAGCAAAAGCGCCAGTTCATATCTCAGCACCTGTTCTTCGGCCTCAACCAGTGGGGTTTCAGCCCTGATGTCTTCAACAACCTGTTTTTGCTGATAAACATCAAGGGCCGACACCATAGACATTCGAAATCTTAGCTCAATAAGCTCCAGGTATGTCAGGTTGACTTGAAGCTGATGTTCCAAAAGTCGTTTTTGCATCTGCTGAGAAATAATGAATATCCAGCGCCGGGCAACCTCGGCCGCCAGTGTCATGGCGGCCGTATTCACCTCCTCCCGGGCGGCGGTCACATCCAGCAATGCGGCTTCCCGATCGGACCGGATACGTCCCCAGAGATCCAGTTCATAGCTGCTGATAAGACCCAGAGAATAGTCATCGTTCGATTCGGTTTTCTGAGATCCGTTGTCTGATCTTCGACGCTCATAAAAAGCACCGGCAGTGCCGGTCAGGTCCGGATAAAGTGCCGCACCGACCTGAACGGCCAATGACCGCGCTTGATTGAGGCGCGACCAGGCTTCTTTCAAGGTCAAATTGTCGGCCAAGGCTTCTTCGATCAGCCCGGTGAGTTCCGGATCATGAAATTGTTCCCACCACCGCCCCAACGGCTCGGATTCCTGGGTATAAAGAGAAAAAGTTTCCGGAAGTTCACCGGCCGGCGACTGTCTTATCTGGGGTTTGAACGGATTGCAGGCTGTAAACAAAAGCAAGATGACCGTCAAACCGATAAATTCATTTACCCGATTCTTCATACGTCCTTACCGGCAGCATCTATTCGATTTTCGTCAGGTATTAATTACGATGTGTCTGTCAAAATATCAACAAATTAAATGATTCAGGTGCTGATTTGGATGGTGTTGTACTCGAGAAATTCGGAATGGCTGTTTTCACGAACTATCCGGATTGGCTTTCTTCCGATTTAATATAGTCATCGATTCCCTTTCTAATTGTATCGATCATCGTGCGAAAGCGATCCTCATTCGGTTCTAAAAGGGTGACCCGAAAGCCCTGCAAGTTCGTGTTAAAGGACGTCAGGGGAACCACACAAATTCCAGTGGCAGCCAGCAGGTAATATACAAACCGCTTATCCGGATGTATAGGCGGACCGGAAGTCAGTGTTTTCACGAGTTCAGCAACGGAGGGATCGGAAATGGGTAGGGTTTGCCGATGGTTCAGGAGGCCGTCTTCAAAAGCCACACTCATATACAGCGCACCGTTGGTCCGGTTTGCCAGCACACCGGGGATATCTTTGAGCCGATCGAAGGCGATCTGTGAGAACCTTTCGTAACGCAGGCGTCGTTTTTCCAGGTAAGCCGCATATTCGGGGTGCTTCAGGATGTGCGGAAGAGCCTTTTGGGGGAGGGTTGTTGAACAGACCTCAACCATTTTGGCGTTGAGAATGCTCTTGATATACGTTTCAAACTCGGGTTTTCTCTGAACATTGTAAACTTCGATCCAACCGCACCGGGAACCGGGCCAGGGGAGTTCCTTGGAAATCCCCTTCATGGAAATAGCCGGAACTTCACCGATGACCGCAGCCAGCGGTTCGGTCTTCTGGCCGTTGAAAACCAGATTCTGATAAATTTCATCGGCGATGATAAAAAGGTTGAATTCTGAGGCAATATCAACAATTTCCCTGAGCAGATCTGCCGGATAAACAGCACCTGTCGGATTATCGGGGTTGATCAGTAAAATACCGGCCACGGCCGGATTATACTTGACCCGTCGCCGCAGTTCATGGACGTCCGGATACCAGTGGTTGTGCGGATCGAGAGGATAAGAGACCGGCGGCAGACCGGCGTGAGCTGCTTCGCATGCAGAGTGCGTCGTATACGTTGGTGACGGCGTTATCACACGGGCGGTACGGCGTAAAAATCCATAGGTTTTGGTAATGGCATCTCCAAGACCGTTAAAAAAAATGATGTCGTCCGGGGTGATGCGGCAATGGCCGTTGCCGTTGTTCATGGCGACCAGAAACTCTCGCGTTTCGAGCAGTCCTTGGGTGGGACAGTAACCGTAGCTATCGTCTTCCATAACCAGCCGGGAAACAATCTTTTTCATCCAATCGGGGATCTTTTCACCTTTTGCCACAGGATCGCCGATATTTTCCAGATAGACGGGAACTCCCAGTTCTTGGAGTTTATCGGCAACCCGCACGATATTTCGGATTTCATAATTCAGTTCTTCTGCGCCAATGTGTACAATTCCTGTCCGCATGAGAGATAATCCTCCTTATTCTTCAAATAAAAAGGGCTGCCGGATTACTTTGCAGCCCTCTAAACTAAAAAGGGCTGCGGTCGATTGCCTGCAGCCCCGGTTTTTTTTATAGGGAAATCAGATCATCTGCTCCCCTCCAGGACCACAGGCCCGCCGGCAGCGGCTGCCGCAGCAGCGCCGGTCGCTCGGCATGCATTTTGGACCCTGGAAATGGAAGCTTGCATCATCTTGGATTTCCTTTCATTCTGGGTGATCCCATACCACGTCTTTCGGTATATGTCACGAAATTTTTTCGGAAGAACTCCGAACTAAACAGTGCCCATCCACAATGGTAAAATGGGCACCGTGCGTTTCCTATTCATAAATGAGCATCTTTTGTCCGGATCAAGGCCGCACAAGGGTTTATGGCGAGGCATACTCCCTGTATGCCGCAGCCAAAAACCCGCGGAGAACGCAGAGCCGGGCAAAAAGGGCCATTTATGGTTGGAAACTAAACAGCCTTTCCGATAACCCCTAACAGTTCCAAACTGTCTTTAACAAAAAGAACCGCAAACACCAGAAGTATTATCCCCAACAATCTGATGGTGTAAACGTAATTTCTGCTTTTCAGAAAGAACCGGGATTTTCCCACCACAACAGCCACCAACACTTTCGAACCCACAAGGAATACGTAAAAACCCAGTATAAAAGCAGATGCCGGAAAAATACCGATATGGAGCGCTTTGAGCACCAGAGGTGCCCCAATGGTAAACCAGAACAAATAGGGCGCCGGGTTCAAAAAATTTGCGATGACACCTTTTCTAATCGATTGGGGCTTTGTTTGCTCCACATCAATATCAACGCCCTTGAAGGATATACCTTCGTAACCCAGATAGACCAGAAATGCGCTGCCCAGTAAAGAAACCACTCCAAGTAACGGCAACATGTTGGATAGCCGGGAAAGAACGAGTATCGTAAACATCACAATTGGGAGATCTGTCAGAATCGGTGCAATGGAGACTTTAATCCCTTCCTTTACGTCGTGTTTTAGCGTTTCGGAAATAACCAATGTCAGCAAAGGTCCCGGGGTCAGCCCGGCGCTGAGGCCAAAAACAACGCCCGAAAACAGGAAGGATAATCCGAGTGTCATGAGGTTGCTAAATTGCCTTTACTGATGCGTTGAGTGGGTTCCAAAGCAAGCCAAGGAAAAGAACAGTTTCAATGGCTATCAAAAAGCCCGGCACAGGTCTACGAACTTAGAAGAAAAAAGCAGGGTCATTGCTGACCCTGCCCTGTCCGTCTTGAAAGCCTCTTTTGTTTCAAGACATCATCCGGTTCGGTGAGCCATCAATCCGATGGAGTGTGGAGTCGTCCGAACCAGCAAAATATGTTCAAATATAAAAGCTTCCCTAAATGCCGTTATTAGACTCGGTGCACATCACTTTTTGAATTTTTATGCAGACGGCCGAAGAATAAGATGCACGCACACCAGAGAAGCCATCTTTAAAAACCGATCCGCTATGGAAAGTCCGCGGATATTTTTGTTCTGTTTTTCGATAAATCACAAATGCCCGTCCTGATCGAGGATAGACAACCCGACGAGAGAATGACCTGAAAAGTAATCGTATGCGCTTTTTGAGGTGACCCGGGTCTTCAATAGTTTGGGAGAATCTGGCGATTCCGGCGGATTGTATCCCATGTTCAATATATCACCGACTTCCAGTTCTTCGAGTACCGGGGAATCTTCTTTTACCAGAATACACAGACCGTTTAAAGGAATGTCCCGCAACTTGAATAGGTATGCCACATCCATACCATTTAAGTGAAACTGTACGCTGTAGTATTTGTTCAATACGTTTCTTGATTCAGATCTCTCTCCAGCGGAGTGGTTCATGACAGTCTTTTCTTCCATGGTATCGACCTGCGATAATGAGGTTATTGACTATCGGATTAAACGTTCACGCCCGAACTCTGCAGCGACTCGACGGCGTTCGCCGAAGTCTTGCTGCAGGCTTGGCGCGTTCACTACTGCTGTTTAAATATTAGTATATCAAAACCCGCAAAATTTATATTTATTCATAATTTTGCCATTCTACAATGTCAAGTAAAATTATATGTAATTTATATATAATTCTATTGAATTAGAACATATTGTAGTTTATTAAATTAAATTACCACATATTGTGCAACTGCAAATTAAGAAACTTAATGGAATCGTACTATTTTATTACAAAGCCTGTTTTAGTACCTCTACCGGAAATTTAGCACCCTTTTTCTGTCCTATAAAACAGTCATTGAGTTAATAACATCGAGTTACGAAAGAAAATGGCGTGAAAGGATATGGTATTGAACAATAAATGAGGTTTAAGATCCCAAAAGAGAAAAAAATAGCCGGTGGGAAATGGGTTTCAAATCTTTATATTATGGTCGACTTGTTGAGTCGTTGATGTGTGACTTCGTGCCTGAAACTTCAATTCCCAAAAAGTGACGGTTAATAACCGAAACCAAAAAATTACAGATTTCTTGCCATAAGTACAATTTAAAACCGAGTCTCATTCAGTACATATATCTTATTTCTTACAAAGTTGCAAAAAAGGCAAACCCCGTAAAACGGATTTGCCCTTTTTAAAAATGATATCACAACAGTTTCAAGGCTCTGATATTTACGTTTTCATAGCGAGACTGTCGAAAAAGTCTGATTTCTACATTTTTGTGAAATTCGCATATAATATTATCAAATACTTATAAGTCTGCAAATTGTCAATTTTGGGTTTTCCGACAGTCTCAGCAGGTATCCGTAACGTTCCGGTTCAGCGGTGGCGGAACGTCGTCCCCTGTGCACCATATGTCTGCATCTTCCTTGGTAATCTCCACGCGGTTTAGTCCGCATTGGACTCCAGGGACGTCGTCCGGAAAATTTCCTCACCGGAGCAGTGTACCAAGGAGGATCACGGCCGAACAGGATCCCGTGGGCTGAGCTTGCGTCAAGAACATTCCCCATCGTTCGCCGCCATGGCCTGCTCCACTCGATCGAGCAACGTCCGAGCCTGCTTCACGGTCAGGCTGCGGGCGGACAGGATCATCGCTGCGAACTTCAGCGCGTCTCCTCGGCGGCCAACGCGCAGCACGTGAGCAACGGCCATGCGGTTCATCCGGTCCAACTCGCGGATGAGTGTCAGCGTCGAATACTGAAGCTGCATCGGGCTGAAGTGGCTATGCTTAAAGTGCACACGCAGGTGCCCGGGAAGGAAATGGTTGGTCGACACAAGTTCATTTCCCAACCACCAGGCGTCGGTCACGTTGCCCCGGGAGAGCATTCGGTCGTAGAGCCGGGAGCCCGGGTAGATGCGCAGAATGCGGAGGTCGTACAGGGAGCACGGAACCTTTTCCAGGTACCGTTGGGTGCGTGCAAGCCTTTCCGGCGTGTCGTGAGGAAGACCCACCATGAGGAGGGCGCACACCTGGATTCCCTTTTCGTTTGCCTGGCAGACGGCCTCCGGGAACGGCTGGCCCACGTTGTGGCGCTTGCCCACGGAAAGGCAGTTGTCGTCGTCTACGGACTCAACCCCGACCGCCACGCCAAGGCAGCCGGAGGACGCCATCTCCTGCATGAGCGCGCTGTCACAGAACTGATCGAGAGTCACCATGGTGAC
>JAQBBE010000139.1:0-5304 GCA_032126435.1 Desulfobacterales bacterium
CGTAAATGCCCGGTACGATGAAATGTACTCTCAATTCAGGATATTAAGCGGCATAGGCAAGTTGACAAACACCCTAGGTCTGGAGTGGCCTGAAGAAAGCCGCATAGAGACTAATTAGGAAAGATACCCCTCGGCAGTGTCCTTCTCCGAAACAGGAGGATTTTTCAGAGAAGGACAAATCTGCCTGTTTTGATGAAAACATGAGCCCCCGTCTTCGCTAGGAGTCAGGGGGTTCGCTATTCCATGACACCGTCAAATGACGAGGGCTTCCCTTCAGTCATCTCGAAAAGACAGTTGCCCTTTCATTCAGATAGCCCTTGTTCATATGCTTTTTGCCTCTCATAATTTGTAGATATCAGCTTAGCAGCTAGCTTTTCTACAATATGTGTGTTTCTATTCATTCACTAGTGCCCATCCACGAATAACAAAAAGACCAATGGGCACTCCGTAGGTTACCAATTCATAAATGAGAAATTTTTTCTCTGAGCAAGGCCGCACAAGCCCGCCCGCCTCGCCTGACGGCGAAGCCGATGGCGGACAGGGGTTTACGCCGAGGCGTATTTTTCGTACGTCGCAGGCGCAAAACCCGCGGAGAACGCGGCTCAGAGGAAAAAGGGCCATTTATGGATGGAAACTAAGCTATCTTTCTTGATACACTGCCGCGGCCGCATCCAGCGCACCCGGCTGAACCTTAAATTTTTCAGCTTTTAGAACCGTTTCAAGGGCAGACAGAAAAAGCAAAACGTTCCTCGGGTGGCTGGTATGCCCCATGAGTCCGACCCGCCAAATTCTTCCGGCAAATTCACCCAATCCGCCACCAATTTCGATACCGAAGTCATTGAGGAGGGCTTTACGTATTTTGATATCATCCACACCATCGGGAATACAAACCGCATTCAACATCGGCAGCCGTTCAGATTCCGGTACAAGCATCGAAAGCCCCATTATTTCAATTCCGGCGACGAGCGCGCTATGGTTTAATCGGTGTCGCTCAAAACGCCGCGCCAAGCTTTCCTCGGCAATAATGCGTAATGCTTCACGAAAACCGTAAATCATATTAATGGGTGCCGTATGATGATATTTCCTTTCATCTCCCCAGTAGTTCCTGACCATGGACATATCCAGATACCAACTCACCACCGGCGTTTTTCGTCGTTCAAGGGCATCTATGGCCGCCTCGCTGAATGAAACGGGTGAAAGTCCGGGCGGACACGATATGCATTTCTGGGTTCCGCTGTAAGCGGCATCGATTTTTGTTCTGTCCAGCGCAACGTCCATGCCGCCCAAAGAGGTAACGGCATCCACAAGGAATAAGGCCCCGACATCGTGGGCAATATCAGCGAGGTCTTCCAATGGCTGGCATACGCCTGTGGATGTTTCAGCATGCACCACAGCGATGACTTTGGGGCTGCAGCCCGACACGATTTTTTGAACCGCCTCGGGATCGATGGTTCTTCCCCACTGGGCATCTACACGGATGAGCTTGCCCCCAATGCGATTCACGATGTCGGCCATCCTCGTACCAAATACGCCGTTAACGCAAACGACAACTTCATCACCGGGTTCAACCAGATTGACCAGACAGGTCTCCATGCCGGCGCTTCCGGTCCCGGAAATCGGTATGGTTAAAGGGTTATCCGTTTGAAAAAGATATCTGAGCAACTGCTGAACGTCATTCATAATCGATAAAAAGTACGGATCCAGGTGCCCGATACAGGGTGCAGCCATAGCCTGAAGAACCTGTGAAGGGACATTGCTGGGTCCGGGTCCCATGAGAATGCGTTCACCCGGATTTAACTTTCTGTAATCATCTGCATTAATTTTCATTTAACACTCCTTATTATTGCGAAATGTTTAAGGCACATCACATCCATGGGCTGATATGGTTTTTTAAAAATGGCAGAGATTTTTTGAAGTGACGCCGGCATACGGACATGAACGATATCGATGCCCATGGAAAAAACAACCGTTGATGGATGAAACTATCGGGTTGCATTTAATACCTCTATTAACAATGCCTGAACCCTGGGTTCGCTGTAAAGATCCATGTCCTTTAGTCCGGCCACTTTGGTACGAAAGGCGTCGATATCCGGATTCTCTTCAACCTGCATGCCCTTTTCTTTGAGGAAGGTCAAGCGCGCGGCATTTTTGGAGCGATTGTCTTTCCGCTGAAACACGGCAGCGTCATAAATGGTCGTTTGAATCAAGTCCTGTGTTTTGGAATCCAACGTCTTCCACCATTTGAGAGAAACCACGTCAATGTGCGGAGAATAGACATGGCGGGTCAGGGTCATATATTTCTGAATCTCGTAAAACTTGTAGACCTCCATAACCCAGAGAGGATTTTCCTGGCCGTCGATAACGCCCTGTTCCAACTCGGTGTAGATTGGCCAGGGCATTGGCGTTGGGTTCGCTCCCAGAGCCTGCCATATCGCTTTATGGAGAGCAGAGGCCATGACCCGGATTTTGAGCCCCTTTATCTCATCCGGGCTTTTCACGGGATGTCTGTTATTTGTAAGGTCCCTGAATCCGTTTTCTGAAAAACACAGCCCCTTAAAGCCGGCTCTTTCTATACTTTTTAATATCTTTGCACCCAGAGGACCATCCAGGATTTTATCCGCCTGCTCATAGTCTTTAAATAGAAAAGGATAATTGATCACTCTTACAATCGGGTCGAATGTATCAAAAGGGCCGCCGGTAATAATTCCCATCTGAACCGTGTTCATTTGTATCTGCTGAAGGATTTCGGTTTCATTGCCGATGGAATTGGAATGGAAGATTTGAACCTGAATATTACCGTTTGAGCGCTGTTCTATAAATTCTTTAAATTTTTCGGCCACAATATTTTGGGCGGAACCCGGTTTGGTCACGACGCCCAACTTGATCCCGATAACGGCCATGGCAGATCCTGAATAAAAAAATAGGGCGAGTGCGGTCATAATCAGTAGACGCTTTTTCATAAAATAGTCCTCCTTTAATATCAATCGAACAAAAACGCTCCAACGTTTCGGAGCCAGCCAAAAGTGATTTGCCACAACTGGGGTTATGGCCTGGCAATGCTTTTAAGCTGCTGTACAGATGATTCCGGGATCGAACCGCTAGCCGCCGCAATATCTATGGTATAGAAAGCAAGTGCTTTATACAGAGTCAGAAGCTCCGGTCTTTTTAACCCGATTTCTTCGATATGCTTTTCTACGGTTTTGACATCCCCCCTGGCAATGGGACCGGTGAGCGCGTTTTGAGCCCCGACTTTTTCTATATTGGATAACGTGCCTTCAATGAGAGGTTTTAATAGATTAAACGCATCCTGACGGGCGACTCCGGCTTCACCGATGAGCCGAATTGCAAGGTCAAGCAAAGTGACCAGATAATTTGATGCGACCACCGCTGATGCGTGGTAAAGGGTTTTGGCTTCTGTCAAAATCTCAACCCCCAGTCCGCCGAGATCGGCGGAAATCTTCCTTGCAGATTCAAGTGCACGTTCTTCACCTTCTATAGACACAACGATATCTTGAAAAGGATTGGTTTGGTAGTCGGCCGAAGCAAAGCTCTGCAAGGGATGCATAGACCCTATCCATGCACCGCAGTCCTTGGCACTGGATAAAACCGATGACGCCAGTGCGCCGCTGCAGTGCATCACAACTGCATTACCGGCAAACCCGATATTTTGGGATATGTCGTTACACGTGTCGGGTATGGCACTGTCCGGTGTTGTAATAAAAACGATATCCGCCCCGGGTGTTATCTCCCATGGGATATTGCTGAAATGGTCGGAATGGACCATATTTGCGACCCGTTTGGCTGATGAAATGCTTTTGCTGGCAAATCCGACAGCCCTGTATCCGGCTCGGGTTAAAAAAATGGCAAGGGCCGTACCCACCCTTCCGCATCCGACAATGGCAAATGAAGGTTTCATTCTTTTCTCCTTACTCGCTGATGGTGCTTAAAGTGACTACAATGGCTAACCGGCGATTGTCAACCCAAAGCGGTCGGTAGTTTTTGATGTATGAGGCGCCGAATATTTTCTTGACACGCAGGAGCCATTTCGTCATACTTCCATATTTCAACAGCAAGTTTTTTTTAACATTTGTACCATTTTGCTCTATGAAACCGTATCGGATTCACACGGCTCACTCAAAAACCGATTCGCATGAATCCTTCGGAGAAATATTTTTCAAATTTTTATGATTAAGGGGCTGTTCTGAAACAACATCTGACATCCAAAATTGCCGAAAAAGACAACCCGTTGACCTTCCAGAAAATGATCGACGTTATTTTGGAAGAGAACCGCTGTCTGGCGCAAAATATCAGTGATGAAATTGCGGAGGATTTTATCCGGAGAATCCTGAATGCGGAATCTATCTTTTTTTCCGCACAGGGGAGATCCGGCTTTATTTTGCGCTGTTTTTGCATGCGCCTAATGCATTTGGGTTACAGCGTTTACTTTTGCGGCGAAACCGTTACGCCGGCAATTACCCGTAACGACCTGCTCATCGTATTGAGCGGGTCCGGGGAAACCCCCTCGACCCTCGAAGCAGTGAAAAGTGCCAAACAGCACCATACCGAAACATTCGGTATCCTGGGGAATATGGAATCCAGAATCGCGTCTTTGGTGGATAAAAGCCTACATATCCCAGGAACCACGAAACTGTGCCGAAATGGTGAGCCGACCTCATTGCAAATGGCCGGCTCTCTGTTTGAACAATCCGCGTTTCTTTTCTTTGAAGCGGTGGTATTAAAGCTTTATCAGACCAGAAAAAACGCTGTTGGAAGCGTTTCATCCAGACATGCGGTTATCGAATAAAGGAGGAAATATGAAACCAATCCTGCAATTGGCATTAGATTTTGTAGATTTGAAACGGGCTCTGAAAAGCGCCAAGGCCGGTATCGCCGGCGGCGTAGACTGGCTCGAAGCCGGCACGCCGCTCATCAAGAGTGAAGGTCTGCATGCCGTCAGGGAACTCAGGAGACTTTTTCCTGACAGCACCATCGTTGCAGATATGAAGATCATGGATGCCGGCAGAACCGAGGTCGAAACTGCAGCCAAAGCAGGTGCCAATATCGTGGACGTGCTGGGCGCATCCAGCGATGCAACCATCCGGGAGTGCATTCAGGCCGGAAAAAACTATGGCGCAAAAATTGTGGTGGATATGATCGCAGTGAATGATGTTCTGTCCAGAGCAAAGCAGGTCGAGGACTTTGGGGCCGACTATGTGTCGGTACATTGCGCCATCGACGAGCAGATGGAAGGTAAAGATCCTTTCGACGCTTTACGCCAGGTCAGCGAAGCATTGTCCATTCCGG
>JAQBBE010000140.1:0-9126 GCA_032126435.1 Desulfobacterales bacterium
GACCGGCAGGTCCACCCTCGCCGAAGAGATGCCCGAGGCGTACAAGGATGTTTCCCAGGTGGTCGAAGCGGTCCATGGGGCCGGTATCTCCAAAAAAGTGGCCCGATTAAAACCCATCGGTGTGGTTAAAGGGTAATTTGCTGACGGTCCATAGATCCGAGACCTTTGAAAAATGTTCATTTTTGCCCGCCCAGTTTTAAATCGAGAAATCCGGGTTAAAGGGGGAGACCTTTGGAAAATGTTCATTTTTGTTCAAGTTCAAGGAAGGCGAAAATTTTAACCACAGGAATACATCGAGTATTTCGAGGATTACAATTTGAGACTGACGCAGAAATTGGGCAAAAAGGGGCGTTTAGCAATGGTCTCAAATTCGTTTCGTGACAGGCAACCTCTTACAACGACAGTATTTCGGCATGGGTCTGTTCTTTCTATCGATTCCGAATACACTCAAACAGTACACGCTTTTTAAGAAAGATCGTCCATTCCGCTGATCGATAAAACCTTATAAAAAAACTCCCCGACCCCTGAAATACTTATTTCAGTTTTCATTTTGTTTGCGATCAATTAGGGCCTAATTTTATCCGGAAGCTGTATGGCCTCACAGGGAAAATAAGATGTCAAAACAAAAGAACACAATGGCTCTCCTGAGAGAAAACAGGATGCTTTTTATCATTATTTTAGTGGTTCTATTTTTAATTGAGCTCGAAATTTTTGCGGTTGCGGC
The DNA here is from genome assembly GCA_032126435.1 of Desulfobacterales bacterium. Taxonomy (GTDB): domain Bacteria; phylum Desulfobacterota; class Desulfobacteria; order Desulfobacterales; family UBA11574; genus JAAXQD01. Next base: position 725 of record JAQBBE010000140.1, read on the forward strand.
AATGAAATCCGGCCGGAAATCGTGGCTGCAAGTGTTCGATGCCAAGGGGAACGTGATACATGAAACAGACGGTCAAAATCTCAGCGAGTTCAATAAATATTATTTTGAAAAAACATTTGGTCCATTCGAACACTATCAGGTCAAACTGGTAACCAAGGATCGCCCGTTTCCTTTCAGAGCCTGGTTTGTTGCGGCTGTGGGCATACCTGTCGGTGCAATGCTTCTGTTTGCATTTTTTGTCCGCACATATCAGTCTCTTTTTTATAAAGAAGAAAAAATCCCTCTTGATCCTGATTTAAAAGAAAAGGAATACGAATACCGGTTTGAAAAGATCATTGCGGCCATCAGCAGATTTAACATCTTTGCCATCGGCTTTCTGATATTCCTGACGGTATTTTTATACTGGATCATCCCCGATTTAATCGTCTATCTGGGTCGAGTGGGCACCGAAACGTTGACCCGATACAAGTGGATCTTCTTATCTGTTGCCGTCATTTTTTTGGGTCTGATCATATGGATGATATATTTAAGGTATCTTCTGGCCAAAAAAACCATAGACAGTCAGACGGAAATCAAAAAATACCGCATGCAGTTGGCGTACGATAAAACCGATCATATTCCCCTTCAACTGGAATATGATCCGGAAGAAAAATCCGATGCAAAGGTTTGATTCCTGAGTGGCGCCCACCCCATGAACGCCCCGCAAAAACAGTGTTACCATCAGATCCTCCGGTTTTGAAAAGAGTCCTATCCAAAAATCGTTCCAAAAACTATTTTGCCTTGACATTTGCTTTGTCGTTTGAGATGAGAAAAACTGATCGTTTTTTTAGTTGGGGGCCATGCGGTTTTTTACGGGTCGATTTCGCTCTGAAGGAACTTTCACCTTTGCCAGCGTGACGACCTGAAGCTTAGGTCTAACATTGAAAGTATATAGAAGGAGGTCAGAACTATGGCGGAGGGGATTGTGAAGTGGTTTAGTGATAAAAAGGGATTTGGATTCATCGAACGCGAGGACGGGACGGACATTTTTGTACATTTTTCTTCCATCGGTATGGATGGGTTCAAGACCCTTGCTGAAGGAGAAAGGGTGACTTTTGAAGTGGAAGAAAGCGACCGGGGACCGGCGGCCAAGAACGTCCAAAAAGCTTAGTTTCCAAAACATCAGAATATCAAAGGCATTTCATCGAAACAAGGATGGGATGCCTTTTTTATTTGGATTCGCCTGACTGCCCTGCAGCGTGTTGGCGGGCAGCGGAAATCCAGCTTTTCAGGACATCGGGAAGATTCATGTGTTTTTTACAAAATCGCTGACAATTCCGTTGATTTTATCTTCAATGTACGTGGCAATAGATTGAACCTTGTCAGATGTCATCGTCGCGATATCCGCTGAAAGCATTTCAATTTCCTGTTCATCAATTCCGGTGGTCATGTTGATCAGAAACGGGTCGACCTCGCCTTCAGCCGGCAACACCCCACAGGCGCCAAACGCGCCCAGGAATTCATCTTTTACGAAAATAGGAACAACGATCTTTAACAGGCCTGCATCACATTCTTCTATCAGGCTTTTTCCGGTTTGCTTTGCCTGGGCTGCAAGATTCATGTGGGCAACCGCGCAGATATAACTCTGTCCCTTATCCGTGGCCTTAATGGCCGGGCAAAGCCTGTTTGCCCAATTTTTATAATCTGTTATCCGGATGCCGTCCGTATTGAAAACGTTCGCATCGAGGTTGGATCTTCGGGTGACGTCTTTCTCGAGCGCTTTCCATTTCTCAAGTGGTAAAAGATCGGTCAGTTTCATTGTCGATAAACTCCTTTCTATAGCCTTTCTCAGAATAACATTCCGTCTCAGCCGCAGGACAATTCCGTTTTGATCGGCAAGAACTCGCAAATAAAACCGCGTAAAAGCGAACAGATCTAAGGTGTTAAGTTTGCACGGCGGGAATTTGATAATTATCAATAATCTTGACAACCTCCATGCTGTTCGCTTTAACGCGCTCTAATTTGCTCAGACAGCTTCCCGATCAAAACGGAATCATCCTGCGGCTTACTGAAATTGTGAGCGTAAGCAATTCATCGGGCACTCAGTATCTGTTCTGAAGCCACTGTTCAAGGCGGCTGAGCCCTTCTTTTATGGATACCGTTGGCGCGTACCCCAGATCTTTTTTGGCGGCACGGATATCGAACCAGTGGGCTGTTGCAAGTTCGTCCGCAAGAAAACGCGTCATTTGAGGTTCTCCGCGGATCCTGAACATTTTAAAGACAACTTCGAACAGAGCGCCCATCAGCCATGCTATTTTTCGGGGAATTGCCCGCTTAACCGGAGGGTGCCCTGCTGTTTTTAAAATATCGTTGACCATGTCCCATAAAGGAACCGGGTTGTCCTGGCTTATGAAATAAACCTTCCCCGAAAGTCCGGGGTTCTCCTTCAGCCGGTCAGCGGCCAGAACATGGGCTTCGGCAGCGTTGTCTATGTAGATGGTGTCCACAAGGTTTTTTCCGCTGCCGACCCTCACAAGACGTCTGGCTCTTTCAATAATCCTCGGCACCAGGTGATTGTCTTTAGGGCCCCATATCAAGTGGGGTCTCAATGTGATGGTCATCAGGTCTTTGTCTGCGGCCTTTATGACAAGCTGTTCTGCCATTGCCTTGGTTTTCGGGTAGTGGGCATGAAATTTTTCAGGATAAGGGACGGATTCGTCCACGCCTTCCATGTCCGTGCCGTCAAAGACCACACTGGGGGAGCTCGTGTAAACAAGCCGTAAAACGCCATGCTTTTTACAGGCGTCGATCACATGTTGAGTCCCTGCGACATTGGTTCGGTAATAATCAGCGTAATTTCCCCAAACACCGGGTTTGGCTGCAGCGTGAAAGACAAGCTTCACCCCCTTGCATGCCTGTTCAACGGCAGTTTTATCAACGATATCGCCCTGAATCTGTTCGACCCCCAACTGCGCAAGTTCAGGGTAAAAATTGCGGGAAAAGCTTCGGACATTATCGCCTCGATCCACCAGTTGTCTGACGATGGCGCCCCCTAAAAATCCGCCGCCGCCGGTGACCAGAACTTTATGGAGAGACTTGTTTGTAATGGATTCATCGTTTTTCATTTAACGTCTTGATTTTTTTTATTGGACACAGATAAACACAGATTAGCAAGATTTTTAAATTGGGGGCAAAGCCCCTTAATTCAATATTATCTGTGAAAATCTGTGTCCTATTTAACTTAGTTTCTTTTCAGCCCATATAGCCAGTTTTTCCCGGAAAATTTTTGAGTTGTGCCGAATGTCTACCGGAAACGACGGGTGGAACAATACGGTTTCGATGTCCTGGGTCAATTCATGCTGTTGTGCAAGCCCCAGCAGTTCATTTTTAAGCGTTTTTTTGTTATATTTAATTTTGTGACGTTTCAGTTCGATGCAGATGACCGGTTTTTGTCGATGTAGCGGTCCGATTCCCACAAGGGCGCTGCGATACACCCTGGGATGATTGTTGAAGATCGACTCGCAGGGTATGGTAAACAGTGTTCTGTTTTCCGTCGCCACACGATGACTTTTTCGGCCGCAGAACCATATCCTCCCCTTTGAATCCTTCCATCCCACATCCCCCATCCGGTGCCAAAAGGAATCTCGGTCTTTTATCTTTGCCAGCGCATCCGATTCGGGTCTTCCAAAGTAATTTCGGGTCACGAGGTCGCCTTTTACACTTATTTCACCAATTTCACCGTCTGGGACCATTAGGTCTTCCGACCATTTGTCGATGGGGCCATCGCTGACTTTAATAATGCAAACTTCCAGGTCGTTAATGGGACGGCCGATGCAGATACCGTAGCCCTGCTCGCTGAGCTTTCGGGTTTCAGACAGAATTTCGTTGCTGGTGATGGATATGATGGGGACCGCTTCGGTGGCCCCATACGGCGTATGTATCTCGGCATCTCCACAGAGCATGGACGAAAACTGTTCGATGATCGATGGTGATACCGGTGCTCCGGCGGAGATGACCCGTTTCAAGGACGGCAACTTTATCCGATTCTTTTTACCGTATTCGCCCACACGATTCAGAAGGGCAGGGGAGGCGAACATGCTGGTGACGCCCTGGTTCAAAATGGCCTCGATAATATTTTTTGGGTTTACACGGGCGGGTTTCGTGGGGTCCATATCCGGTATGACCGACGTTATCCCCAGGGCCGGCCAAAATAGAGCAAAAAGCGGGAATGTGGAAAGATCTATTTCATCGGAAGATATCTTCAAATGGGATTTTATATGAGCCAGCTGTGCGTCGAAGTTTCCGTGCGTGTATACCGCACCTTTTGCAGGACCTGTGCTGCCGGTGGTAAAGAGTATGGCGGCGGTATCGTCCTTTCGGGTTTGGGCCATAGAAAAGGGCGTCCAGGGCAACCGGCGCATCTGGCGAAGGGTAAACCCTCTCCAGAACCAGCGCCTGCCCACTGTTACCCATGTTTTGAGTGGTTTAAAAAATTTGGGATAGAGTGTTCGAATCACATGGGCGGCGGGGATGCCGATAAACGCCTCCGGACGCCCCTCTTTGAAGCAGGCGACCATGCGGCGAATTCCTATTCCGGGATCCACCACCACCGGAACCGCACCGGTTTTAAACAGAGAAAAAATAATGATAAAAAATTCCAGACTGGGTTTGACCATTAAAATGGTCCGGGTGCCGCGGGTGATACCGGCGCTCTGCATCCCATGCGCCAGACAATCGGATTCCCGATCCAGCTGCAGAAATGTCAGATGAGAATAGGTGACCCGGCCGCAGTTATCCCGGCCTGTCGGATAAACAACCGCCCTTTTGTAGGGCGTTATTTCGGCCACCCTTTTCAGGTGGGACGCGACATTTACGGTATGACTCTCTTTTTCCAAATTGGTTGGTCGCATCTTTTCGAATCAATATCAGATCTAAATCTATTAATTCCAATTGGGGCGAAGCCCTTAAGTTCAATACAATACCTAACAACGGTTGTAAAGGTGCTTTATCATCATGATGTCTAACATACGGAAAGATAAATAAGATTTTGACAAGTCCAATTTCAACAGCATATTCTCAATAGATCTTTAATTTTTGGGTTTTGGTCGAATCACTACATATGGGATTCACTATAATTTCTAAAGATCGACACTATCTATTGCATGCTAAACTGTTTTGCTGATATTCATATTAGAATACTGTGGCAAGTAGGGCGCACATTTAGAATGGTCTTGAAATTGAAGAATATCATCACTATTGTCGAATTTGTCGGAATCGAAGTAGCATGCAAAGTATTGTTAACTCAGCACATCACATATTCAGCCAATGATTGGGGTATTCTCAATGGCTGCCCTCCCAGGGGGTTTTCATGATTCTTTTATTCTCTTATCAAAAGATGGGGTGAAACTGTAATCTAAAAAGTTATCTCAAGCCGGCATGGTATTAAAAATAAGTATGGTTTGACTTCAACTTTATAAAAACTTGGCCCCCTGGGAGCGTCCCCCTTTTTCGCTCTTCCGTATATAACGCACGGTGTCGGGATAACCGAATTCCCCAGCCGGCCGGACTGCCGCGGGCAGATAATTTCCCTTGACATGACACTCAAAATTGATAAAATTACCAACAGAAATGAACATGTGAAGGTAAAATTATCATGAATCTCAAAAATACGAAAAACCGTGGTTCCCGGTTCGACAGAGCAGTCGGTATCTTCAAGAAGCATGGCGGAATCCTTCGTACGGCGCAGGCACTTCGGGCAGGCATTCATCCCGGAACGCTCTATGCCATGCGGGACTCAGGGACGCTGGAGGCGATAAGCCGCGGTGTGTACCGCCTTGCAAACAGCCCGCCCCTGGGAAATCCAGACATAGTGACTGTTGCAACCCGGGTTCCGAGCGGTGTGATCTGCCTCATTTCCGCGTTGGCCTTTTACGAACTCACCACCCAGATACCCCACGAGGTGCATGTAGCGTTGCCTCGCGGTGCGGAAGAACCCCGCCTATATCATCCGCCGATCAAGACGTATCGCTTTACCGGCAAGGCTTTTACGGAGGGGGTGAGGGTCCATGAAGTCGACGGCGTAAGCGTGCGCATTTACAGCCCGGAAAAGACGCTCGCCGACTGTTTCAAGTTCCGCAACCAGGTCGGTCTTGATACGGTGATGGAAGCGGTTCGTTTTTACCGCGAACGAAGAAACGTCAAAGTGGACGACCTTATGCGTTATGCAGGGATTTGCCGCGTGAAAAAGATCATCCGTCCCTATCTCGAGGCAATTCTATAATGGCGAAGAGCATTAAAAACACAGCCGCGTCAGTACATCAACGACTTCTCAACAAGGCCAAGGATACCACCCGGCCTTTCAATGAACTCCTGCAGCACTTCGCCATCGAACGGTTTATCTACCGGCTCTCCAAGAGCCCCCACGCGGACAGGTTCCTCCTGAAAGGCGCCTTGATGTTTTTGGCATGGACTGGACTGGAATCACGCCCCACCATGGACATCGATCTCCTGGGAAAAATCGACAACAGCCTCGAAGTAATTGTCGCCGCGATGAAAGATGCTTGCGAAATGGAAGTCGAACCTGATGGCATGGCTTTCCATTCGGAGACGGTGACAGCCGTTAGGATTACCGAAGGTACTGAATACGAGGGCGTGCGTTGCCGCGTACGGGGCAGCCTCGGCAACGTACGGATCTCCCTGCAGATCGACATCGGATTCGGGGATGTGATCGTTCCAGGTCCCTACAAATTCACGTATCCTACGCTTCTTGATTTTCCTTCTCCTGAGTTGAACGGCTATACCAAAGAAAGCACCATCGCCGAGAAGTTCCAGGCTATGGTCAAGCTGGGAGTCCTGAACAGCCGGATGAAAGATTTCTATGATATCTGGTTTTTATCCCGCATGTTTGACTTCAGGGGCGAAACGTTAGTCGAAGCGATTGAGAAAACATTCGAGAACCGAAACACGCCGATTACAGTCAACCCTATGGTTTTCGATATTTCTTTCACGAAGGATGGGGATAAAAAGATTCAGTGGTTGGGATTTATCAAGAAGGCCAAGATTGCCGACGAACCGGGGTCCTTCGAGGATGTTGCCGCGGCCGTCAAGGTTTTTCTTGAGCCTATTGTGGCCTCTATTGTCGATCGACAAAAATTTCATGGCATCTGGACCGCACCTGGCCCCTGGCGGTAACAAGCATATTTTTATTCATTCTTTCAAATGAATACCGTTCTTAAATCAGTATTCCAGCGGTTATACGAGTTTTTCCAAGTAGATCGGATAATTTGGAAGAATAAATTTGAGCATGGTTGTTCCATATGAGTTTTTACTGTTGACGGTTTTTGTGATTATTCTCTTATCAAAGGATTGGGTGTGGCTGTGATCTCTAAGAGGTATCTCAAGAAGGCATGGCATCAAAAATTGGTATGGTTTGACTTCAATTTTTTAGAAACATAACATCTTAAGGGCGACCCTCTTCTGTCTCCAAACGGTGTGACAAGCTCCCCCATCCACCATTTTAAATTGCAGGAATGGCTTTACAGCAAAAATTAGCTTGAGAAAGGGATTGTGCTGAATTATGTTGGCGCTGTAATGACATTGCAACAATTATTCCTTTAGGGGCGAGATGAAGCTTAACCTCAAAAAAATTGCATCGATTCAAATGGGTTATTCATTCCGAATGCGCCTGGCTTTTATGGATCAGGGGCAAATCTCGGTTGTTCAAATGAAGGACCTGAACGACGAAAACCGCGTCGACTGTAAAGAACTGGTTCGGGTGGGCATGAACACCGTCAAGAAGCATCACCTTGTGAGGCCCGGAGATATTGTTTTTCGTTCCCGCGGCCAGGTGACCACGGCTGCAATTCTGATCGAAGATCCGGGACCGGCCGTTGTGTCGGCACCCCTTCTGAGAATCCGTGTCGATCAAAATGTTGTGTTGCCGGACTATCTGGTCTGGTATATCAATCACCCTTCTTCCCAAGCCCTTCTGGCGAGCAGAGCTAAAGGCACCTCCCTGAAAATGATCAGCAAGCAAACGCTGGAAAGTTTTGAAGTAACCGTTCCTCCAATCAAAAAGCAGCGCGTGATTGCCGAGCTGGCTGCCTTGGCCAATGATGAACAGCGCTTGGTAAAAAAAATTGCCTGCTGTCGTAGCGACTACATTTCTACAAAGTTGATGCAGCTGGCAATCGGCGATACGCTTGGACACGAATAGATATGAATTGATTTTTCAAAGGAAGATGAAATGAATCCAAAAATCGACCAGAAAGACATCAACAACGCGGCCTGGGCTGTCTGCGACACCTTCCGCGGGGTGATGGATGCGGCCGGATACAAGGACTACATCCTGGCCATGCTGTTTGTGAAATACATCTCGGATGTCTGGAAAGACCACTACGAGGAATATCGACGACAATATGGCG
>JAQBBE010000141.1:0-2802 GCA_032126435.1 Desulfobacterales bacterium
ATTACAAGGAACAAAAAAGCCAGTACTTTTTGAAGAAGTGCTGGCTTATAGTAAAAGAGCCATGAACCTCTTCAACGCCGACTGACGAAGCCGCTCACAGCTCTGAAATCAATTAATCGTGTGTTCAAAGGTGGTGAGCAAGCTTCATAATCTGTGCCACCACCAGCACCACAGTTCAAATTTCATGATCTTCTCTCTGACTATGGATTACATGTTTAAACGGTTTAAAAGAATATCTCCAACTATCTAAGTAAAATACATTTGTCAAGCGCTTTCCCATTTTCTTGTACGTGTTCAGGGGGTGCGCTTCCCCGAGTAACGATACCTGCCCGCTCGTGCCTTGCATGGCAGGCGGGTTGACGGAGTGGCTTCGTTATTTCAATGACTTAGCTGTGGGGGAGACCGCGGCTCCCGCATGCTTTTTGCGGGAGAACGCGGAGGGGGCAGGAATGCCCCCGCGGCTAAGTCCTTGAAATGACCAGACACGTAGACACCGGAGTGAAGCGGGGGAGCGCACCCCCTGAACACGTACTATTTTTTAGAATCGAAAAAGTTGTCGAACCCATTAACCTCGGGAGGTAAAATATGCGTATCCTACTGATAGGACAGGCGGCGTTTGGAGCAAATGTACTGGAAAAGTTGATGGAACGGAACGAAACCGTTGTGGCGGTGTATGTGCCGCCGGACAGACCGGGCGGGCGGACGGATCCACTCAAAGACGCCGCTGTATCCAGAGGCATCGACGTCTTCCAGCCGACAACGTACAAAGATGATCGGGTTTTTTCCGAGTACGCTGAACTCAAACCGGACCTTACCGTAATGGCGTTTGTCACGGATATTATCCCGGCGCGCTTTTTTAAAGTTCCCACCCACGGCACCATCAATTATCATCCGTCACTGTTACCGCGCCATCGCGGTGCCAGTGCCATAAACTGGGCCGTAATCATGGGAGACGCCAAAACCGGGCTGAGCATTTTCTGGCCGGACGGCGGAATCGACACCGGATTGATTCTTCTTCAGAAAGAAATCGACATCGGTCCGGATGACACCACCGGTTCGCTCTATTTCAATTATCTCTTTCCCATGGGCGTTGATGCCGTTTTAGAATCCATCGACCTCATAAAAGCAGGCAATGCGCCCAAAATTACTCAGGACGAAGCCGGTGCAACATACGAACCCCCATGTGATGATCGGGTGGCGGGTATCGATTGGAACAAGCCGGCCGATGAGCTTTACAATCTGGTTCGCGGCTGTGATCCTCAACCCGGCGCTTTTGCAGTGTTAAGAGGTGAAAAGGTTCGTTTTTACGGCGCGAAACGAATCGAGGAAACCGTAGCGGATGCTCCGGGGACCCTATTGAATGTTGACGATAAAGGGATTCATATCGCCCTTTCAGGGGGAATACTCATTGTGGGCAAGGTCAGGCCGGTAAAAGGCGGAAAAATGACGGCTGCTGAATTTGCCGCTGAAAAGGGATTAAAAGCCGGAGATACGTTCGACACATAATGCCCGCTTTCAAAATGAAAAGGCCTTTGAAAAACGGTTAATTTTTCAAAGGCCTTTTTTAAAAAACAAACTGTCCGCTGAAATTAGACGGCTTTTTCGATTTTTACCGCACAGACCTTATATTCCGGAATTTTGGCAATCGGGTCAAAAGCGGAATTGGTGAGTATATTGGCCGGGTTTTCTACGAAATGAAACGGCACGAAAAGCAGGCCGGGTACAACCTTATTGCTAACCCTGGCAGGAATTTCCGTTTCACCCCTTCGAGTGGCAAGACGCACCGTTTCACCGTCATTAACGCCCAGCGTTTTGGCGTCTTTTGGGTTAATCTCTACATATCCGGTTTTCTGCTCGGTATCCAGATGCTTAGAGACACGCGTCATGGTGCCGGTATGATAATGGGCGAACATTCTGCCGGTGGTGAGCCAATAGGGATATTCTTCATCCGGCATCTCAGCAGGATCGAGATACTCGACGGCATGGAAAAGTCCCTTTCCTCGGGTGAACTGGTCCTTATGTAAAAACTGCGTTCCCGGATGCTCGGCGTTCGGGCAGGGCCATTGAAGTCCGTCAAGACCTAACCTTTCGTACGTCATGCCGCCGTAACTTGGCGTCAACTTGGTCATTTCGTTAAAGATTTTTTCAGGACTCTCATAATTCATCTCATAACCCATGGCTGTGGATAATCTGGAGATGATTTCCCAGTCGTTAAGCGTATTTTCGATGGGATCGATGGCTTTATTCACCTTCATACAGCGTCGTTCGGTATTGGTAAATGTCCCGTCCTTTTCGGCCACCGAAACCGCAGCAAAAACCACATCTGCCTTCTGTGCGGTTTCAGTAAGAAAGATATCCTGACACACCAAAAACTCAAGATTTGCAAGGGCCTTGTCAAGATGGTTCTGATCAGGATCGCTCATTTTCGGATTTTCACCGATGACATAAAGGGCCTTTAATTTACCATCGATCATGGCCTGAATCATGTCTGTGATGGTATAGCCGATTTTATCCGGAAGCGGTTTTCCCCATGCATTGGCAAATTTTTTATTGTTGGCCTCAACCGCCACCGGCTGATAGGCGGGAAATACATTGGGCAATCCCCCCATATCACAGGCACCCTGAACATTGTTCTGACCTCTCAAGGGATTCACACCACCACTTTTGACGCCCACATTCCCGCAGAGCATGGCCAGATTACAGCAGGATTTTACATTGTCCACGCCTGTGGTGTGCTGGGTAATCCCCATGGCGTAAAGCAATGCCGCCGGGGAATTTGTGGCATACAGTTCGGCCATTTTT
>JAQBBE010000142.1:0-6264 GCA_032126435.1 Desulfobacterales bacterium
TTTCCCGAAAACGAGCAGATCAACCTGTGCCTTTCGGTCAGCCACATGAATTTGGGGTCGTTTGAAACCGCCCTTTCCTATCTGTTGAAATTTCAACACGCTGCCCAGGCCCTGGAGATGATCATCCACTGCTACCATGCACTGAACGATTTTAAAACCGCATCCGCTTATCAAAAAAAGCTGGAATCGTTGAAATAAATATCCGGGAGAAGCTCGGCTTTGGTCTGTCCTTGGGCACCGATATCGCCGCCGTACGGTGTGGGTTGCCCTGAATGGCTTCCAGACAAACCTTGACTTGGAATCGCCTCTTGTGTATTTTCGGATGTTTTTATAGGGGAGGTTGTTTACAACGCACATCCATGGAAAAACGGGCACTGAAATCTGACGCACTGCTGCTGCTCGCCTCGGTCATCTGGGGATTCGCCTTTGTGGCCCAGCGGGTGGGCATGGATTACGTGGGGCCGTTCACCTTCAACGGCGTCCGTTTTGCCCTGGGAAGCCTGGTTCTGCTGCCGCTGATTCTAAGAAAAAGATCCCACCGGGATACTTCGAAAGAACCCCGAACAGACACCTCCGCAAAAATGCTCATATTCGGCGGCGGTCTATTGGGAATTACGGTCTTTACGGCGGCATCTCTCCAACAGGTGGGACTGGTGTATACCACCGCAGGCAATGCCGGTTTCATCACCGGACTCTATGTGGTCATCGTACCGATCCTCGGCCTTTTCTGGGGGCAGCGGCCCGGCGCCGGAACCTGGATCGGTGCATTCCTGGCTGCAGCCGGGCTTTATCTATTGAGTATTACGAGCGATTTCACTATTTCCCTGGGCGACTTTCTGGAACTCATCGGCGCATTCGTATGGGCCGCTCAAATCCTTATTATCGGATGGCTTTCACCCAAAATAGATCCCATAAAACTCGCCTTTGTCGAATTCTCTGCCTGTTCCTTCCTGAGCCTTGTCACGGCTTTTCTTGTGGAAGACATCGTGTTAAGCGCCATTTTTCAGGCCGCCATACCCATTTTGTACGGGGGCGTGCTGTCCGTGGGCGTTGCCTACACCCTCCAGGTGGTGGCGCAGCGGGACGCCCACCCCGCCCATGCCGCCATTATTTTCAGCCTGGAATCGGTGTTCGCAGCCCTGGGAGGATGGCTCATACTAAATGAAATTCTCAGTGTCAGAGGTCTTGTCGGCTGTGCACTGATGCTTGCAGGCATGCTGTTGTCCCAGTTGTACGGGCTCATGGAAGGCCTCTCGCTGAACACCTTGAAGGCGGTCTTTACGCGAAAGTAGACACGAATATAAAATATGGCTTGAATCGAAATAAAAAGCGTTATAGTAATCGAATCGTTTTTGTCCCAATGGAGACATACAAAACCCAATAACCATATAACATATTAAATTTATATAATAAGATGTGTTTTCAGGAGGAAAATAATGAAAGTGTTGGTCAGTGACAATCTTGGTGAAGCCGGGATCAAGATGTTTCAAGATGAAGCGGGGATCGAGGTTGATGTCAAGACCGGTCTCACCCCCGAAGAACTCAAAGAAATCATCGGAGACTATGACGCTCTGGTCATCAGGAGTGCCACAAAAGTCACGGAGGATCTTCTGGATGCCGCCGTAAAATTGAAGGTTGTGGGTCGCGCCGGCATCGGTCTCGACAACGTCGACATACCGGCGGCCACCAAACGGGGCGTGGTGGTGATGAATACGCCGGGGGGCAATGTGGTCACCACGGCGGAACATGCCATTGCCATGATCCTCTCTTTGTCCCGCAACATCCCCGAGGGCACCTCGTCGCTGAAGGCCGGAAGATGGGACAAGAAGAAACTCCAGGGACGGGAGATATACAACAAGGTTCTCGGCGTCATCGGCTGTGGGAAAATCGGTTCCATCGTTGCAGACCGGGCCCGGGGCCTCAAAATGCGGGTGATCGTTCACGATCCCTTTGTGACCCCGGATCAGATTGAAAAAGCCGGCTTTGAAAGTGTTTCTCTGGAAGATCTGTACCGAAGATCCGACTATATCACGGTCCACGTCCCAAAGCTGAAAAGCACCACCGGTTTGATCAACAAGGATGCCCTGGATCAGATGAAGGACGGCGTAATGATCGTAAACTGCGCCCGTGGCGGAATCGTTGACGAGAATGATCTTTATGATGCCATGAAGTCCGGCAAGGTCGCCGGAGCGGCACTGGACGTCTTCGAAACCGAACCTCCCGGGGTTTGCCGGCTGTTCGAACTGGACCATCTCATCTGCACACCCCATCTGGGCGCCTCCACCCAGGAAGCCCAGACCCAGGTGGCCGTGGATGTGGCCGGTCAGATCATCGACTACCTGAAGAACGGTACCATTCTGAACGCCGTCAACGTGCCCTCGGTCACCGGCGACCTGCTCAAAAAGCTGAAACCGTTATTGACCCTGGCGGCCCAGATGGGGAGCCTCCACGCCCAGCTCGGCAAAGCCGCCATCAAAGAGGTGGTCATCGAGTATGCCGGTGATTTCAAGGATCTCGACCTGTCTCCGGTCTCCATAGCGGTGTTGAAAGGCCTGCTGACACACGTGGTCAAAGATGATGTGAACTTTGTCAATGCTCAGGCCCTGGCCAAAGATCGGGGCATAAAGGTCACCGAGACCAAGAGCGATGATTCCAGAGAGTATATCAATCTGATCACCGTCAGCGTCGTCACCACGGAATTCACCAATACGGTGTCCGGAACCATATTCGGGAAAAACGAATTGAGAATCGTAAAAATCAACAATTTCCGGCTCGAGCTGATCCCCAACGGCCATATCTCTTTGATATACAACCTTGACAAGCCGGGCGCCATCGCGAGTTTCGCAACCCTTCTGGGCAAGAACAATATCAATATCGATCAGATGCAGGTGGGGCAGGAAGAATCCGGCACCATGAACATCATTTTTCTCAAAACCAATGTATCGATTCCTCAGAGTGTCATCGACGACATGCACCGGCTGGAACTCGTTAAAACCGTAACGCCCCTGGAATTCGACATGTAACCTTTCAGGGACGTTTTGTTTTCTGCCTGCGGTTTTCCGCAGGCAGAAAACCTGGCCCGGCATCTTTTAACCACTGCACGATGCTGAAAAATGATATCAGACATCCGACATAAGTCCTTTGTCACCCATGACGACGTCACTGGATTGAACTTTATCCGAAGGTCCGGCGCCTATGTGTTCCGTCAATATCACAAGCAGGGGTTGCGATCCCACATCATGGAGGTTTTGAATTCGGACGATGTTTTAAAACAGAATAAAGGGGTGGTCATGGATGGGACGCGTTTTTTCCCCTGGGCCGAGCCCCTTAAAATGCTGAGGATCTTCAGAACGAAATTCGATTCCCTCGAAGAAGCGTTCGACGAAATCAGAAAGTTAAGAATCGTCGAAACCTATCTCCCGGAGGATTCTTATGCAAAGTCTAACGAATTTATCGTGGATTACATCCGGGACGGAATCCGGGACATCATCCTCTGCGGTCTTCAGGAGTACGTGGACGGTGAAGTCCTGAACCCATGGGATCTGACCGATGAAAATCTGGTGGCGGATCTTTTCTCCCGTATGGTCTCGGAAGGACGCCATGCATCGGAAATGACGACCGAGCAGCGGATCCAAAGATTTCAGAAAAAGGCCGGGGCGTTCATCGACGGCGCTAAAAAAATGATTCTGGAAACACGCTACGTCCCTGATTTTGCCGGTGTGGCGAACCTTCTCGTCACCGCACAGGGAGACATAAAACTCGTGGACATCAACAACATCTCCGAGGTCTCGTTCGGCCCTGACATCGTTCTGGACGACAAAGGCTATCCGGTGTGCGACAAGTCCATCGAAGCCATATGGATGCTGGAAAAAGGACTGCTGGACACGCCCGTCGATAACACCGAACCCTTGTACAAACGATTTCTCGACCCCCGGCGGATCAAAGCGGTGAGATATTTCGAGGAAAAATTCCACAGCGCCTTAACCTTGAATTCTTCAGACGAAATGTAGACACCAAAGTGAAACGGGGAGGCACACCCCCTGAACACTTACAAATGCAGACCCAAGGAGATCGTCCATGAGCCCCCCCTACCGATTCGACCGAATGGAAATTGCCGGTTCCCTGGGTGATCTGGGAACCCTCCTTCCCATTGCCATCGGCATGATCCTAATCAACGGCTTGAGCCCCATCGGGATCTTTTTTTCCATCGGCATTTATTTTATTCTGTCGGGAATCTACTACGGAATAACGGTCCCGGTTCAGCCGATGAAGGTCATCGGCGCATACGCCATCGCAACGGCCATGACCGCCTCCCAGGTTCTGGCGTCCGTCGTCTTGATGGGTCTGATTCTGCTGATCATCGGCGGCACCAACGCCATCACCCTCATCGGCAGATATATCCCCAAACCGGTGGTCCGGGGCGTCCAGCTTTCCACCGGCACCCTTTTAATGGCCCAGGGCGTCAAATTCATGATCGGCACGTCGAAATTTCAAGCGATGCGAAACATGGCCGAACCCTATTTGACCGTGCAGCACATCGGACCCGTATCCATCGGAATCATCATTGGAATTATCGGCGCGTTCCTGACGCTGCTCCTGCTGGAAAACAGAAAATTTCCGGCCGGGCTGGTGGTCATACTGAGCGGGCTTTTCCTGGGGCTGATACTCGGGACCCACGAAGGATTCGACAAACTGAAGATCGGCATCTATTTTCCGGAACTGCTCCCCTTCGGATTTCCCGCCGGTGCGGACTTCACCTTTGCATTTTTTGCACTCACCCTCCCCCAAGTGCCCATGACCATCGGGAACGCCGTCGTGGCCAACGCCGACCTGTCCCGTGAGTACTTTGGCGAGGATTCCAAAAAAGTCACCTACCGGTCCCTGGCCATCAGCATGGGGCTGGCCAATCTTTTGGCCTTTGTTGTGGGGGGCATGCCCTTGTGCCACGGCGCCGGGGGTCTGGCGGCCCATTACCGCTTCGGCGCCCGCACGGCCGGCTCCAACCTGTTTATCGGAAGCCTGTTTCTGGCCCTTGCCCTGTTTCTCGGCGCCCATGCCCTGTCGGTGGTCTACCTTCTGCCCATGGCGATTCTGGGGGTGCTGCTGGTTTTTGCGGGGGGTCAACTGGCCTTGACCATCCTGGACATGCAGGCGCGAAAGGATCTGTTCGTTGCTTTGCTGATGCTGGGCATCACCCTGGCCTCGAACCTGGCCGTCGGCTTCATGGTCGGCATCGCCGTGGCCTATATTTTAAGGTCCGAGAGATTGCACATATAAAGTGCCTAAAGTGAGCTAAAATGCCTAAAGTGCCTAAATTTGAGGGAAGCGCTTTCAGCGCAAATCATTATTTACTTAAGCAGAGAACGCAGAAAAATTAATGGTTAGACAGGATTACAGGATAAACAAGATAATTTTGCCTTTCCGGAAGAAAGGCAAAAAGCATCCTCCCTCTTCGAGGGAAATCTTTCACTCATTACCTCAACACAACAGTAATGCCAGGAAAAAACCATCCATTGTCGATTCTTCGGCCCTTTTTTCCGCTCAAGCGGAATTGCGTTTTCTCGGCTTCATCCCCGCCCGCCTCGCTTGAGCTCGCGATAGCGGGCAGGCGGAAGCCGTGAAAAAAATCAAGTCAATCCTGCTAATCCTGTCAGAAAACAAACCCTTGAACCCCTGAACCCTGGAACCCTTTCTCCCAACGAATTGGGAAAAAAAACCTCATTTTTTAATGATCCACAGGATGATCGGAATCAGGATGGCCGCCAGAATGATCAGGAGTCCGGGGGTCGACAGATACGGCCGGTACCAGGGTTGGTTGGTTGACCGTGCCTTCTTGACTTCAACCAGAAACCAGTTCCCCACCAATATGGCCGCCACCAGCGGCCCAAGCATTTTTAGAATTGTTACCAAATCCGGCACAGTGTTCTCCAGTGTTTAAAACCCCAACCAAGGGGGCAAATCAGGTTTCGTTGACAAAGCCTCTGTATTTCATGTCGCCCCTAAAGTCAATTCCCACTCCTGAAAGAACCTTGATATTTTTTTCTCTCGCAAAGCCCGCAGAGAACGCAGAGAAAACCATCATGCCTTCGGCAAGTGGTCGACATCTTCCGTACCAATCTACTGCCGATGATATACGTGGCGTCTACCTTTGACGGCTACGTCCTTTCGGCTGTTAAACCTACCCAAAGGGCATGCTTCTTATTGTTTTCCGTCCTCTCAACGAAAAGAAATAAGAAAAAAAACCCTCTGCGTCCTCTGCCTGCC
>JAQBBE010000143.1:0-4450 GCA_032126435.1 Desulfobacterales bacterium
GAAACGAATTCCTATGCAAAGAATCAGTAATAGTGGTTACTGGGAAATCAGTTTTGAACTGATGAAAGGGGAGCATCGTTTCACTTATATTCTGGAAGGTCGGCAGCCTTTTGCCGATCCGACAATACTTGCCCGCGAACCCGATGATTTCGGCACTGAGAATGCCATCTTTTATGTAGGGAAAAACGCATGAAACCGCTCATTATAGTCGCCTTATTTTTGACGATGGGTATCATCGGATGTGAAAGCCATTTTTACCGTGTTAAAGAAAATTCGCTGAATCTTTACCTTAAAAGCCCTGAAGCCCATACGGTTTCCTTTGCATATTCGGAGGATGGATATCAGCTTCATCACGCAAAGAAAATAGATTCAAAGACCTGGATGGTGACGGTGCCGGAAGGGTTGGAATTTACATACTTTTATATTGTTGACGGCACCTCATTTTTACCGTCCTGTCGGTTTAAGGAAAAGGACGATTTTGGTTCAGAAAATTGTATTTTTATTCCGGACATGTAACCTTTTTTCTAAATGTATTACAAGATTGAAGCCCTTAATATAGGAAGAAATCATGAAAAGATATTTAATTATCATATTAGGTATTTGCCTTTGTTCCTCCCTGGCCCTTGGAGATGAAGTTGATAGCAGATTATCTACCATCGGTAACGAGCAAATAAGAGTTCATACACGGGCGATGATTAATGCGGGCATACCTATCGACGACGCCATAAAAATGACCCGCTTGATGATACAAAACAACTACCAGTATCAAAACACCTTACGAGCACAACAAATCATGATTGATACTGTTAAAGAAGGTTTGCCGGATAAGCCCGTTATGAACAAAGCTTATGAAGGAATTGCCAAAAATGCACAGGAGGATAGGGTGGTCGAAGCCATGGAAAAGACACGCGCACGCTATTCGATCGCATACCGTCATGCAAGATCAATTACTCAGAACCCCGATCGAGTAAACGATATTGCTAAGACTATTGCAGAAAGCCTTACAGCCGGTATTCACAACACAGATGCCCATCAAATCATGGAAAGGCTGCAAAATAGCACACAACAAATGACCAGAAATAACACTGAAGCCTTTGCTAAGGAATTTTTTTCATTGCTAAGGGACATGGCTCGTCGCAGCGTCTCATCTAAAATCGCCACGGACGTGGTATGTAAAGCATTGGAGCAGCAATACAGCGTCCAAGAAATAAAACAGATGCGCTACTCATTTATATCCCGCTCAATGAACATCGACCCTGCCAAACTTGCAATTCAGTATGGTTATGACATTGAACAAGGCCTAAGAGCAAAAGATCTTAATAACAGCCAAAAGGGTGAACCCGCACAATCTGGAAAAGATGGCGGCCACAGCGGTTCTGACAGCTCTGGCGGTGGCTCCGGTGGTGGTTCCGGTGGTGGTTCCGGTGGTGGCTCCGGTGGTAGTTCCGGCGGTAGTTCCGGCGGTGGTTCGGGCGGTGGTTCGGGCGGTGGAGGTGGCGGTAAATAATCTAAAACAAAAAAATATATAAATATAGGGATATCCAAGAAGTGGAGAATTGTAAAAATCGATTTTTTGACGATTCCAGATTAAGTTCCCAGGACGAAAAATTATTAAAATTCAAGATTTCTAACCGAAATGGAACAAGGTGCCAGAAAAGCAACCCAAGGTTGATCGACTCTGATTAAATATATCGTAAAATCCACAAAAAATCAAAAAAGCCAAACCCTGTGAAATGGATTTGCCCTTTTTGAAAAACGATATCACACGATTTTTTTAGGTATGAAACGTGTGTGTATAGCAGTGAAGCACAGGTCTTGGATTGAAAATCTCAAAGTGTAATCGAAAATCAATCGGCGCTCCGATAGTCGTCATTATGATTGTTTTTATAAACTGGTGTTTTCTTGATTGTCAAATAGACACCATGAAGGCAATGATGTTATCGAATGTTGGACAAATGATCGGGAGCACGGAAAAATTGCATCACGGTCTCTTGGAAATCCTGAGCACATTCCAGATAAATGAGATGGCCGGCATTTACAAAAGATTTTTCGACGGCACCAGGAATAAGGTTCGCAAGTATACGCCCGTTTTCAGGCGGTACCAGCACGTCTTGCTCCGCTGTGAGGATCAAGGTGGGAACCTGAATGTTGCCGATTCGTTTGCAGGTGTCGAAGCCACCGATTGCCTCAAGCTGTCGCATGAGGGCATAATCTGGCTGTAAAGGAGCCCTCAATTGCCGATCTCTGTAACGCTTCAAGGTATTCGACCCGCTCTTTTGGAATTGAGGCGTGACCAAAAGTTCAAGATTCTTATCGATGATCTCTTCAGGTGAAAGACCTGCGTTATCGGCAAACTTTTGGATGATCTCCGGAGTTGGAGGAATGCGCACACTGCCGCCACAATGGGTACATCCCAGAATAAGACGATGGACTCGATCCGGATGCCTCAGGGCCAATTCTTGGGCAATCATGCCACCCATTGAGAGACCCACAACGTTCGCTTGCCTCTCTTTGGCTACATCAAGAGTAGTTGCAGCGTGATCAGCCATTTCCTTAATTGAATAGGGACGGTTCGGCTTGCTGGAACGACCAGCACCCATGTTGTCAAAGACAATTACACGGAAATGGGGAGACCATGCTTCGATAAACTCTTCCCAGGTCCATGTCCCACCGTTGACTCCGGCAATCAGCAGTAGAGGTTCTCCTTGCCCAAAACTTTCCCAGTATATCCTTGTGTCGCTATGTTCCATCCGGGAGATAATAACGTTCGCCTATTTCACGACCAAATTATTTTTTACGGAGGTGACCCCTTTGACGCTACGTGCGATTTCACTCGCTTTATCGACGGCCTGTTGAGAACCGACGAAGCCGCTCAGTTGAACGGTGCTCTTAAAGGTTTCGACACTGATCTGGAATGATTTGAGAAAATCATCTTTTGCAAGCAGAGATTTGATCTTGGTCGTGATGACCGAATCGTCAACGTATTCGCCTGTACTTTCCTGAGTGCGTGTCGATGCACAGGCTGCAAAGGTGGCGATCAGCATAAGAAGCACTAAACAGTGAATAACGATATTTCTTTTTTTCATAGCGGGCACTCCTCTTTGTAAGTTTGTTGGTGAAATGCTTCGTTAGCGTTTGAACTTTTTTCAGACGGAAGCTGGGTTCTGTAACAAAGCCAAGTTCTATCGCTTTTTATCATAATTGTATGATTAAAACAAATTATTAAAGGTGGCACATTATGGAATCAAATGTTAACAGGTCTTGTGGGAACCAACGTATTGACTGGAAATGCAGGTTTTTGGAACCAACATCTCCACTGCAATTTTTTTCATAAAAAATTGATCATGAACTCTTTATTGATGGGTATTGTCTGCGATTTCGACATATAAAGACGGATATGTCGAAATATTTTCTTTATTTCGACATATAGTTGTTTGTGTGTCGATGACGTCGACATATTAATATGTCAACAATTCATAAAGCTTGATGTTTAAATATAAATTGGCGGTTCCTACCTTCTTACTTTTTAGAATTCCTATTTTTTCTAATTCTTTTAAATATTCTGCGGCTGTCTGTCTTTTAGCAATGTTGGCATCAACCAATTGTTTTACCTTGCAGTACGGTTGAGCAAATAAAAGTTCGATTAACTCTTTCGAAAAAACCCTTTTAGGCAGTTCAGCTTTAGCTTGTTCAATGGTGTCATCAAGCAGTTTTCGAATATGAATAATTTTTTCTTTGGTATACATCGCGGTTGTTTCAATCCCATCTAAAATATACTCAATCCATGACTCCCATTGGTTTTCTGCGGTCACATTTCTCAGTAATTTATAATATTGATCTTTATTTTCAATAATATATTTGCTCAAATACAATACAGGTAAATCCAGAAGCCCTTTCAAGACCAGATACAACATGTTAATAATGCGTCCGGTTCTGCCATTTCCGTCTGTAAACGGGTGTATTGATTCAAATTGATAATGAATAAGTGCCAATTTAATAAGCGGATCGATATCATCTTGGTCATTATGGATAAATTCTTCGAGGTTTTTCAATTTATCTCTAATGATATTTTCCCCTTCAGGCGGTGTATAAAGTGTTTTCCCTGTTGAAGTGGCGATTTTGGTACCGGGAGTTTTGCGAATGCCGGCTGAATTTGCTTTAATTACATTATAAACGTTGATGTATAGGTTTGTTGTCAGTAGTTTTCTTTTTTGAAGGCGGTTAAAACCCTCCCATAATGCCTCACGATAGCGTAAAACTTCTTTAGTATAAGGATCATAATTTTTGCTTGTGGCAGTAAAAGCTTCGTAAAGTTGATCGTTCGTTGTTACAATGTTTTCTATTTGTGAACTGTCCTTAGCTTCCTGAAGAATAATAGAGTTAACCAAGATTGAAGGATTGGGTATAACGCTGCAAATGCCCTTTAGTCCGGCTAATGCTTTGTTGCTAT
>JAQBBE010000144.1:0-12637 GCA_032126435.1 Desulfobacterales bacterium
TTTGCCTGTATCAATTGTGGAACCTGCACATATGCGTGTCCCACGTGTTGGTGTTTCGATATTCAAGACGAAACCTTCGGATTTTCCGGCATTCGCATTCGCAATTGGGACAGCTGCATGTATCCGCTGTTTACCCATCACGGATCCGGACACAATCCCAGGGACATGAAAATGCAGCGGGTCCGCCAGCGTTTCATGCACAAACTGAAATATTACGTCGACAAATATGCAAACGGCATTCAATGTGTCGGCTGCGGGCGATGCATCCGTCTCTGCCCGGTGAATATCGATATACGTAAGGTTTGCGACTTGATGAACAGTTTTGAATCTTAATCCTAAGTCAATTCCCAAAGGAGAAGTAGAAGTGCAAAATCCGTATTTGCCCTATCCGGTTCGTATCGATGAAATCATCACTGAAACCGAAGATAAAAATCTGAAAACATTTAAACTGGTCTTTATAAACCCGGAGGACGAAGAAAAATTTAAATACCAGGCCGGTCAGTTTGCCGAGCTCTCGGTTGCCGGAAAAGGAGAAATCCCCATCGGCATCGCTTCCTCTCCAACGGAAAAAGGGTTTTTAATGTTTACCGTCAACAAGGTGGGGCTGGTAACATCCTGTCTTCACAACATGAAGCCCGGAGATATTATGGGCGTCCGTGGACCGTTGGGAAACTGGTACCCCTGGGATATCATGGAAGGCAAGAGTGTTGTCATTATCGGCGGCGGATTTGCTTTTACGACCCTTCGGTCTTCCATAATATATATGCTGGATCCGGCCAACCGACCAAATTTTAAAGATATCCATGTAATATACGGCGCTCGCACCCCGGGCATGCTTCTTTACAGGGACGAACTGGCCGAATGGGAAAAACGCGACGATATCCACATGCATATTACGGTGGATGCTACGAACGATCCAAACTGGAAATATAATATCGGCTTTGTCCCCACCATTACCGATCAGAAGGCCCCCCCCGGCAACCCGGACACCTATGCGATTGTCTGCGGACCTCCCATCATGATTAAGTTTACCCAGCCGGTTTTAGATACGCTGGACTATGCCCATGATCATATTATCATGTCCCTTGAAATGCGCATGAAATGCGGCATCGGAATATGCGGCCGGTGCAACATCGGTAAAGAATACGTTTGTAAAGACGGTCCGGTCTTTACGTTGGACCAGTTGAATCAGATGCCCAAAGAGTATTAATACGTCTCGGAAATTCTACAATTGGTTGAAATTAAGGATCTTTTAATAGCTTCTGTTTTATGCTACTTCCATGGAATATTGGAATAGTGGAATGCTGGGTCGAAGGAACAATATCAATCTGATTCCTTCAGTAACCCATTATTCCATCGTTCCATTATTCCAATTGTGACCTGCCCGCTCGTGCCCCAGGCCGCCTCGCCTTGCCCGTCCGCCATCGGCTTCGCCTCAGGCGAATGCCGGGCGGGCTTGGCTGGCGGGCGAGCTTGCAATGGCAGGCGGAGCGAAGCGAACTAACTTGAATATCTTCAACACCCAATTTCTTCTAACGGTCGTGACTTTTTAAAAACAGGTGTTATTTTGTGGTATAAACAACATTGATTCTGAGCATAAATCAGCAAAGAAGGTAATATTATGGCCACTGAAGAAGGTATTGTGATTAAAATCGATTCCGAAACAGCATGGGTGAAAACCACGAAAACCAGTGCATGTAAGGCGTGTGCTGCAAGGAGTTCTTGCCACAGCTTGGGCGGAGCTAAGGAAATGGAGGTGGAAGCTATTAATCGTGCAGGTGCGAAAGTGGGTCAGAAGGTGGTGCTGAGCTTCGACACATCCCCATTGCTAAAAGCCACGTTCCTGCTTTACGTGTTCCCGATAATAGCCATGCTCGTCGGCGCTTTGATCGGTCAGAAGATGGCCATTTCTTTAAATTTCGACACGTCCATGCTGTCTGCAATTATGGGTTTTTCATTTTTTGGGTTGACACTTCTATTCGTTCGATCAAAGGGAAACAAGCTGGCCAAAAAAGACGAATACCAGCCGAAAATCATCAGAATCATCAAGCAGTCATAAATGGGGTGTTCTGTTGAAAATCGATTCTTCCTGCAGAAAGACTTCTGCAGGCCATGTGATTGCCCGGTTCAAATCCATAAAATTCAACCGAGCGAGTTGTTGCAGTTCAATTCGTTAAACGCCTTCTTGGGCATCCTTTAACGTCAAAGCTCCCACCGGACATATTTTTACACAGGCATCACATTTTTCGCAGTTCAGCGACGACGCTTCCCCTTGGCCATACGCGCTGATTACGGTATCGAACCCCCGTTTGGCAAAGGTCAAAGCAGATTGACCATGCTCTCTCCGGCAAATGTGCACACATTTGCCGCACAAAACACATCGATTCGGATAGTGGTTTAAAAAAGGGTGATTCCGGTCGATTTCTGTCTCTTTAAGATATCGTTCAAGACCCTTGGGCTTTAAGCCGACCTTTAGAAATTTGGCGATGCGCTGAAGTTCGCATTTTTTATTGGCCGGACAATGCTTACAATCCACATGATGAACCGAAAGGAGCAGTCGAAGGGCCGTTCGTTGCAACTGTCTCACAGCCAAAGTGTCGGTTTTGACAACCATGTCATCTTTGACGTTAACCGTGCATGATGTTATCGGCTGTTTTTCGCCTTCAATTTCAACAAAGCACATCCTGCAGGACGCCGAAGGATCTTCCATGCTTTCCAGAAAACAAAGGTTGGGAATATAGATGTCGTTGTCGAGGCAGGCCTGAAGTAAGGTCGTCCCGTGTTTGGTTTCGATCTCCTTACCATCCACCCAGAGTTTCGGCATGTCTTATCGTCCTTCTTCTTTTTTTTCCGGAATCTTCTCTATAAAAGGAACCAGATTCGGAGGAGATACCTTTCTGACCGCATCATACTCCGGCGGGCAGGCCACCAAGCACTCGCCGCATTTTACGCAAAGTTCCTGGTCAACCCCTTTCTTGCGGTTACTGGTGGTAAATACCGCGTCAACCGGACAGCAGGTGGCACAGGCATCACATCCCCGGGCGCACAGATCCAAATCGAAATAAAAAGCGGTCAACGCCCGGCACATCAAGGCAGGGCAGCGCTTTTCTTTGATATGGGCCTCATATTCCTCTCTGAAATATTTAAGTGAAGTGAGCACCGGATTTGGGGCGGTTTTACCCAAACCACACAGTGACCCGGCTTTTATGTCCCGGCTCAAGGTTTCCAACAGCTCCAGGTCACCGTCAAGGCCTTCCCCTTTTGTTAACCGTTGGAGTATTTTAAGGAGGTGGTAGGTCCCGATTCGGCAAAAGGTGCATTTGCCGCAAGATTCCTTTTGGGTGAAATCGAGAAAATACCGGGCAACTTCTACCATGCAGGTATCTTCATCCATCACCACCATGCCGCCGGATCCCATCATCGCGCCGGCTTCGGTCAGAGAATCGAAATCGATCGGCGTATCTAAGAAATCTTCATTCAGGCAGCCGCCGGAAGGTCCACCGATCTGAACAGCCTTGAATTTCTTTTTATTGGGAATTCCGCCGCAGATATCAAATATTAGGCTTCGCAGCGATACGCCCATGGGAATTTCCACCAAGCCCGCATGCACCACATTCCCCACGATAGAGAAAATTGCTGTGCCCGGGCTGTTTTCGGTCCCAATGCCTCTGTACCAAGCCGCACCATTATCCAGTATGGGCGGGACGGAGGCCAGGGTCTTAACATTGTTGATAATCGTCGGCGTGTTCCACAGTCCTTTTTGAACCGGGTAAGGCGGACGGTGTCGGGGCATGCCTCTATACCCTTCGATGGATCGAATCAGGGCTGTTTCCTCACCACAAACAAAGGCACCGGATCCTTGGAACACATCAATTTCCAAATCGAACCCGCTGCCCAGAATCCCTTTGCCCAAAAGTCCCAGTTCTTCTGCCTGCCCAATGGCTTTTGTGACGATTTTGACGGCCAGGGGATATTCCGATCTGACATACACCACGGCTTTATGAGCGCCCACTGCATACGCGCAGATGGCCATGCCTTCAATGACCTGATGCGGATTACTTTCCAGAATGGTTCTGTCCATGTATGCACCGGGGTCCCCTTCATCTGCGTTGCAAATGACGATTTTTTCCTGCGCCAAGGTATTTCTGGCCAGTTTCCACTTTCTTCCAGTGGGAAATCCGGCGCCGCCCCTACCTCTTAAACCGGAATGCTCGACCTCGTTGATAATCTCATCCGGGGAGAGCTGTAAAGCTTTCGCAAGGGTTGAATACCCGCCTTCAGCAATGTAGTCATAGATATCTTCAGGATTAATATGCCCGCATTTTTCCATAACGACCCGTTTTTCCTGATTGAACCGTGGAAACTCCATGACCGAAGGAATCAGATCGTTTTCCATGGTGGCACCAAGGATGTGTTCAAAGCGGGGGTCCCCGTCTCCCAAAAAAAGTTTTACCAGCATTTGGGCTTTGCCTGCAGTAACTTCGGGATAGAAAATGGGCGGGAATCCGGAATCTGGATGATCTATGATAACCACCGGCTCTGCATAACAATGCCCGATACAGCCTACCGGATGAATTATGGCTTCCACATTACGTTCAGCGAGAATCTCTTCGAATGCCTTTTTGGTTTCAAGAGCCCCGGAGGCGATACCGCATGTCGCCATACCAATGTGAATTTTGGGAACCGGCGTCTCCGTGAATGCTTTCCGGCGTCTCTCGGCCTCTTCAAGAATAGCACTGAATTTCTGATCTATTTTTTCATTCTTGGCCGGATTCATTTTTTTGTTTTTCTCTTTCAGCCATCTCTTTTTCTATTGCAATCCGCAGGATAAGCCCTTCCACCTTGCTGGGAGCCATATGGGCATGAACGGTCTCGCCAATAACGGCTACGGGCGCCAGCGCGCAGCATCCCACACAGGCGACCCTTTCAATGCTGAACTCTCGGTCCGGCGTGGTTTCACCTTCGGAAATTTCGAGCTTACGTTCAAAATTTTCGAGTATGATATCACCCGACCGGACATGACAGGCCGTCCCCAGGCACACTTTGATCGGGTGTTTGCCAGGCGGATGAAATCTGAACTGATTATAGAAGGTTGCAACACCATAAACTTCAGATTCCGGAATTTCGAGGTGTTCTGCTACCATTTTTAGGGATTCACGGGGGAGATAGGCAAGCTCTTTCTGGATCATCTGAAGGATGGGGATAAGATTTCTTCTTTGCTTTTTAAACGTCGTAAGCTTCGAGGTAATATTCTCTAAGGCGTGTTTGTCTTCAGCTGTTAACTCTAGAAGCATATCGCAATTTTCCTCTCAGAAGAGCCATTTCCATTATTCTGCTAACCATCCATTATTTATATTAATTTTGCCGAATTCGCTTAAATGAGAGAAATCAAAAAAATCAATCTTTATTATATTGTAACAATCAAAATGTCAAATGATAGGGGTTGTTGTCAAGACTATACTCTTGACAATTTTATTGAAACTGTCAGAGTATATTATAAATAAACCTGTGACAATGCTCGCCGTTGCCTTTCCTTGCTGCCCCAAAGATCGGGATCTTGACCCTGCTTCGACGAACGGCGTGTGGAATGCGCTTGCCCTGTTGAATCCCCGAAATCCAGGTAGATGAGCTGTTGCACTTCAAATTAAAAACTAAAAGAGGTCTAATATGAAACCTGCAGAAATGGAACAGGCTTTGGGAAGCTGCGAGTTTTTCAAATTGCTGGGAAAAAAAGAAATATCTGAAATTGCCAAACTCTGCCGGATAATGCGCTATAAAAGTGGTGAATATGTTTTTCAACAAGGCGATTATGGCGAGCATATCTACGTTATTGCCCAAGGCCGTATACACCTGGAAAGGTCTGTGGACTTGGGAGCACAAAAGGGGAATGTCGTCATCGAAACCCTTGGCAAGGGAAGAGTTCTGGGCTGCTGGTCCACCCTGCTGAACATGCCCCACATCCTCATGTCTTCGGCCGTTTGTCAGAAACCGACACACATCGTAACTCTGAGGGGCGCTGATTTAAGAAAGATGATGATCGGCAACACCGAACTTGGATTTAATATCATGGAAAGACTCTGTTATTTACTTCGGGACAGATTACAGGCCGCATACGGCGCTATGGAGAAAATATAGCATCATGAACAAGCTTAAAATATTATTTCTGCCCCATAATATAGAAATAACCGTTACGCGCGGAAAAAACCTTATCCGTGCCGCCATGGAAGCAGGTGTTCATATTAATGCATCTTGTGGTGGGGAAGGTGTCTGCGGAAAGTGCAGGGTTATTATCGAGAAAGGGGACGTTGAAGGAGGGATATCGGAAAAGTTGAGCACAGAAGACCTGAACAAAGGGTATCGCCAGGCCTGTCTGGCCGCTGTCAAAAGCGATCTTGTGGTACGCATTCCGATAGAGTCAGAAGTTGATGCAGGGGTTCTTAATCTGCAGACAACGCCGCGAAGGGCGGCTCGGATCTGGGAAATGAATCTCGAAGATTTAAAGGATAAAGGGCTTTTCATCCCGCCGGTGGAAAAGAAATACCTCCAAGTTCCAGAGCCGACTTTACAGGATAACCTGCCGGATGTAACCAGACTCGTCTCTTTTTTGAAAGCCAAACACGACGAACACCGTCTGGTGGTTCGGCTTCCCGTTATCCGAAAAATTCCAGACATCTTGAGAAAAGACGGCTTCAGAGTTACCGCTACCCTTGCCCGGCCGGTCCAATCCGGGAGAAAGACGCACATCATAAATATTCAGCCTGGGGATACCACCGATCGAAATTATGCCATTGCCGTGGATATCGGGACCACAACCATTTACGGGCAGTTGATCGACCTTAAAACAGGCGATGTTCTGGCCCAGTTTGGTGACTACAACGGACAGATCAGTTACGGTGAAGACGTCATCAGCAGAATCATTTTTGCGGATAAACCCGAGGGCCTCGAAAAGCTTCACGAGGTGGTTATTAATACCATCAACAAGTTAATCAAGAAGATGGTCAAACGGGCCCGGATCGATCCTGACGAAATTTCCACCATTACCATGGCAGGCAATACAACCATGACCCAGCTTATGCTGAAGATCAACCCCAAATATATAAGGCTTTCACCGTATGTGCCGGCTTCAACCCTCTATCCGCCCATTAATGCAGTTGATCTGGGCCTTGCTCTTGGAGACCATGTCACCGCTTTGGTATACCCGGCGGTTTCGAGTTATGTTGGCGGCGACATTGTGGCCGGCGTTATGGGGTCGGGAATGTATCGCACCGAAGAACTGACACTTTTCATGGATATCGGAACCAATGCAGAGATTGTCATTGGCAATAAAGATTGGCTTGCCTGTGCATCCTGTTCCGCCGGTCCGGCATTTGAAGGGGGCGGCGTTAAGTTCGGGATGCGGGCCGCCAAGGGGGCCATTGAAGATTTTTCCATGGATCCCGTGACATTTGAACCCATGAATATTACCATCGGTAATGTCAGGCCAAAAGGTATCTGCGGCTCGGGACTGATCATCATTGCAGCAACAATGTTTGAATTGGGTGTTATCGATAACCGGGGCAAATTCAACCGGGACCTCGATACACCCCGAATTCGGGAAACCGAGGGTATTTTTGAGTACGTCCTTGCCTGGAAGGATGAAACCGAGATCGGCAGAGATGTTGCCTTAACTGAACCGGACCTTGACAATCTCATACGCGCCAAAGGGGCACTTTACAGCGGTTGCATGACCCTCCTGGAAGAAGTGGGTCTTACGATGAAAGATATTGACCGCATTTATTTGGCAGGGGGATTTGGAAGTTATGTGGACTTGGAAAAGGCTATGGTTATCGGTTTGTTGCCTGAAATAGACCCGGATAGAATTCGGTTTATCGGTAACGGGTCTTTAATGGGGGCAAAAATGAGTTCTCTGACCAACCGCATCAGAAAAGATGTCGTGGAGGTCACCAAGAGGATGACAAATTTCGAACTGTCGGAAACACCCTCTTTTATGGATAATTACGTGGCCGCTCTTTTTCTGCCACATACCGACATGGATCAGTTTCCCAAACTCAAAGCACGCTTTGAAGCCCGCAAAGCTCTAAAAACAAACTAAAGCCTGCGATCCATCACCTGGGAGCTTTTCAGAACTAGCCCCCCTGTCAGGGCAATAAGGCTGCTGATCATAAACATTTTAAATGTCCCCAAAATTTCAAAAAAATAGCCGCTCATGAAAAGTCCAACCATTAGGCCGAGCCCATAGGTTGTCGCGTTATTCACCGACTGCCCCAGTGTCTTGGTTTCATCGGGTGTTAATGAATCAATGTATAAAATACTTGCCACATGAAACGTTCCATATGTAACAGCGTGAAGAATTTGTAAGAACAGGATCGACGCTGGAGATGTGGCAAAAAAGAGCCCAAACCATCTTAATGCCGCCACCATGAATGAGAAGACCAGAACATTATCTATGGAAAAACGTTTGAAGATCATATCCGATTTTATCATCACGACAATTTCGGCAATGGATGCCAGTGCCCATGAAATTCCGATAAATGTCTTTCCATATCCCAGGTTTTCAAGATGGATGGAATAAAAACCGTAGTATGTTCCATGACTCACCAGCATTAAAAAGGCACAGAACAGAAACACCACCACGCGTCTTTTTAAAAGAACTTTGACATTCGAAGAAAAAGAGGATGGCTTTTTGATCTGAATATCAGGAATCTTAAAGGAAGTCAGTGCCTGTACCAGAGACCCGCAGAAAATAAGTATGAGAATTATTCTGATGGAATAAAGATCTATAATCCTCCCCAGCACGATGACCGTAATGATAAAAGCGATGGAGCCCCATCCCCTGATCGTCCCGTAGCTTTTCTTTTTTGCGCCCAAAACGTCCATGGTAAAGGCTTCGAGAAAGGAAATGATCGGCGCGTAAAATATGCCATAAAAAACGGTGATCACAAGCATGGGCCAAAAGGCAGTGGTGTAGAAGTAAAATCCCCATATTGCGACACTGATAAAATTACATAAAATATATATCGGCCTTCTAATCTGAAAACGGTCCGCCAAGATTCCCCAGACCAGTGAGAATAGAATTAATGCGATGGATCTGACGGCTGACAGCGTGCCGATTTCAAACCCGCTAAAATCAAGATGATAGCAATATAAATTAAAATAGGGTAAAAAAATGCCCATGACGCCAAAGTATAAAAAGTACTGTGAGCCGATGATAACCTTAAATGAATTTTTAAAAGGTCGATTCATGGGTTTTTAATATTTCATTTGCAGACAAAATACAATTTTTATCTATAAACAGAATACGTGCTTTTCGGAATTGGCTGACAAGATTCAGGACTTTTCTTTACAAACGCTTAGTTAGGTGTTAATATTCGCATATTGAAGTTCCCTGAAGCCCCGCCAGGCGGGATGAATCGACGCATCAGCATGTGATTATTTTTGAACGAACCCTTAGCGCGCAGGAGCTTTAAAATGGATTATATCAAAATACGATTCGCTGACGATTTTAATCATCACGATTCCAAGTTCGAAAAAACAGTTGAGGATCTCTTTAGATCGATAAACCCCATGTTTACGATTGCTGAGCGGACGTGGAAGCCTCAAATGGATATTTATGAAACCCCGGACGAGATCATTATCATGGGTGAAATCGCCGGTGTTACAAAAGAGGATCTGGAACTGGAAATCAGCAGTAAAGCCGTTAAAATTCAAGGAAACCGTACCCCGTTAACACGCATAGAAAATGCAACATACCGCCTGGCGGAAATACAGTATGGTAAATTTGAGCGCATACTCTATTTTCCTGCGCCCATTGACCCTGAAGTTGTTTCTGCCTCATATTCCAACGGATTTCTCCAGGTTCGACTTGCCAAGCTTGCGCTTGATAAGACTTTCAAAGTCCCAATTACAGAACGATAGCTTGTGAAATAAAATCAGAATTCCTTTGTATGAAACGATTTGGAGGTTCACATGACCGAACAGCAGCCATCACCTGAACTCAGCGCGGAAAAAATGCCGGAAATTCTTCCGATTCTTCCATTGTTTGACACCGCTCTTTTCCCCAAAATGGTTTTGCCGCTTGTTGTTATGCAGCCGGAATCGATAAAACTGGTCGACGAAACCATGTCCCAGAATCGACTCATAGGACTGATCGTAGTAAAAAAGCCCTCCGAGGATAACGTTCATGCCCAGGATGATCTGAACACCGTAGGCACCAGCGCATTGATTCTAAAAATGGCAAAAACAGAAGATAACAAATTGCAATTGCTGGCCCAGGGTTTGGGAAGATTCAAGGTCAAAGAATATGTGCAAAAAAAGCCGTATCTTCGAGCCAGCATCGAACATATTAAAGAAGACGATACAAAAGACAAAGAAATCGAGGCCCTGATGTCCAACATGATCGGCCAGTTCACCAGAATTGCCGAACTTTCTCCCGGGTTGCCCCAGGAAATCGTGGTGATGGCAAGATCCATACGAGAGCCCGGCATTTTGGCAGATATGATTGCCTCCACCATCAACTCCAGCCTTGAAGAAAAACAGAAGGTTCTGGAAATTTTTGACATAAAAAAACGGTTGAAAGAAGTGACTCGGCTGGTTAACCATCAATTGGAAATCCTCGAGCTGGGAAACAAAATTCAATCCCAGGTCAAAGGGGACATGGATAAACGGCAGCGGGAATACTATCTTCGCGAGCAGCTCAAAGCCATTAAAGAAGAACTGGGTGAAAAAGATGAAGCCGCTGTGGAAGTCGAAGATTACCGGGCAAAAATCGAGGGAAAAAACCTTCCAGAGGAAGCCCGCAAGGAGGCTGAACGGGAACTGAACCGCCTTTCCCGCATGCATCCGTCTTCAGCGGAATATACCGTGGCATCAACCTACCTGGACTGGCTGACCGCACTTCCCTGGCATGAAAGTACAGAAGACAACCTTGACATCAAAAAGGCCCGGCAAATTTTAGATAAAGACCACTTTGGGCTGGACAAAGCCAAAAAGCGAATTCTGGAATATCTGGCGGTACGCAAGTTAAAACCGGAGTCAAAAGGGCCCATTCTATGCTTTGCCGGTCCCCCCGGTACGGGTAAAACATCTCTGGGCCGCTCCATCGCCCAGGCTTTGGGTCGCCGGTTTTTCCGAATTTCACTCGGCGGCGTAAGGGATGAGGCTGAAATAAGGGGACATCGACGCACGTATGTCGGAGCGCTTCCCGGCCGAATTATTCAGGGGATACGACGATCCGGATCGAACAATCCCGTATTTATGCTCGACGAAATCGATAAGGTTGGGAGCGATTTCCGAGGTGATCCGTCGTCTGCGCTTCTGGAAGTTCTCGATCCTGAACAGAACTTTTCTTTTTCAGATCATTATCTGGACGTGGCTTTTGACCTGTCAAAGGTGATGTTCATAACCACCGCCAATATTCTTGATACCATCCCGCCTGCACTGCTGGACAGAATGGAGGTTCTGAAGCTTGTCGGCTATACACTTGACGAAAAAATCAGAATCGCAAACCGCTATCTTATCCCCCGCCAACGTGAAGCCCATGGCCTTAAGACCAAACAGTTGTCTTTTACAAAAGGCGCTGTAAAACACATTATATCGGGGTATACTCGCGAAGCCGGCTTGAGAAATCTCGAACGTGAAATTGCATCGATCTGCCGTGGGGTTGCTGCCGGTGTCGCTGAAGAAAAAGTCGCTTCCGTTACAATCAAGGTTGAAAATATTTCCGAGTACCTCGGGCCCGTTCGATTGATTTCGGAAGCAAAAGCCAGGACTTCAATTCCCGGAGTGGCAACGGGGCTTGCCTGGACACAGGCCGGCGGCGAACTCCTCTTTATAGAAGCAACCTCCATGAGGGGTAGTAAAGGCCTTACCCTGACGGGCCAGCTTGGAGATATCATGAAAGAATCCGCAACCGCGGCATTGAGTTTTATTCGATCGAATGCCGAGACCATTGGCATTCCTGATGATTATTTCGAAAAACACGATATTCATATTCACGTCCCGGCAGGCGCTATTCCCAAAGACGGTCCTTCAGCCGGTGTCACCATGCTGACTGCACTGACATCGTTACTGACCCATAAAACCATCAACAAAGATCTTGCCATGACCGGTGAAATAACATTAAGAGGTCAGGTTCTCCCGGTCGGCGGCATCAAGGAAAAGGTGCTGGCAGCCCATCGTGCGGGCATAAAAGCGATTATCATACCCAAGTGGAACGAAAAAGATCTGGAAGACATACCCAAAGAGATTAAAGAAAAAATCCGCTTTTACCCTGTGGAAAGGATGCAGGATGTTTTGAAAATCGCATTTGAAAAATAGTGATGCCCATTCTATTAAAAAAAAGACATTGCCCTGCAATTTATAGACGTCTTGCTTTTTGCGGTCTTTTAATTTTTCTTTTTTACGGATGTGCAGCAGTCGAGCCTCCGCCGACCCCTCCGGGACAACCGAAACCCTATAAAATTGGGAAAAACTGGTATCAGCCGCTGGCGCATGCACAAGGTTTCAACCAGCGCGGCCGAGCATCTTGGTACGGCAGGGACTTTCACGGGAAAAAGACATCCAACGGCGAAACCTATAATATGTATGCCATGACCGCTGCCCACAAAACCCTCCCCTTTGGCACGTATGTCAGCGTACG
>JAQBBE010000145.1:0-2744 GCA_032126435.1 Desulfobacterales bacterium
CAAACATAGCGCTTGAAGGCACCTGCAACCGTGAGGTTGTGGGCGGTTTATTACTGTGGACCGGGGAAAACCTTCAGGCGCATTTTTATTAACCCCACGGGATAGGCGCGTACGGCTGAAAAGGGCGTCCCTGGCCCCTGCCCGTGGATAACCAGGGAGAAAGTCGAGGGAACTATGGGAGTACGAGTCAGACAAAAACTAAAGGTAAGGGAAACCCATGGTGGGTGTTCATATCCCACAATGGGAAAAGAACGTCCCGGAAGGTGGGCGATAAGAAAGCAACCGATGCCGTGGCCAGCACGATCCGGGCAAAGCTTCAGCTCGGGGAGTTTGGCTTTGAAGATCCAAAGCCAGTGCCTACTTTTAAAGAACATGCAAAGATGTGGCTTGCATTGCCTCACGACTGGAAAGAATCAACACGGGAAAATTATCTGCACAGCTTGAATAAACACATACTACCTGCTTTCGGTTCATTCCTTATCAATGAAATCAAAAGGAAAGATCTTAAATTCTTTTTTGACAAGAAGTATGCTGAAGGGTTGAATCTCAACACAATTAAACTGATACGAGCGCCGATAAACGGCATCCTTTCATTTGCTGTCGAGCTTGAATTGATTGAATCAAATCCTATGCGGGACTTGGTGTTGAAGTACAAAAAGAAAAAATTCGAAATAGATCCTCTGACAGAATCAGAATCATATCTCTTGCTTGAACAGGCAAAGACCTTTACGAACGGCGCTTATTATCCCGGCATATTGTGTGCTTTAAGAACGGGCATGCGGATCGGTGAAATGCAGGCTTTAAAATGGAGTGACATTGATTTTGACAGCCGTCAAATCGAGGTCAAGCGGAGCTTCCGAAAGGGTAGGATGACCGACACCAAGAACCACAAGCAACGGCGTGTTGATATGACCTTACATCTTACGGAAATATTAAAGGGGCATCGAACAGCACAAAAAAGGGGTGCTCTGAAAAAGGGAAGGCCTGTTTCTGAATTTGTATTTGCCAGGTCCAAAGGTGAATTGCTCAATAGAGATACCTTTAAAAAGGCCCTGGATGATTGCACCAAAAACGCAGGGTTGCGTCAAAGTCGAATACACAGCCTCAGACATTCATATGCTACCATCAGGTTAATGAGGGGACATAATGTGGGGGATGTGAGTTATCAACTCGGCCATAGCAGCATAAAAATCACATATGATGTATATGCTCATTGATTCCAGGTCAGTTTAAATCGGAAGTGGATGAGCTTGACAACATGCACCCAAGCGCAAAGGACCTGGATATTGCGACACATTAAAATTAGAGAAAAAATCAAGGGCTCCGGCTCCTGGTGGGTATTTGTAAATTACGAGGGGAAAAGAACATCACGGAAAATAGGGCCAAAATGGGGAGCCCAAGAAGTGGCTAAAAGGATCAGAAATGGATTGTTTTTGCCCAATTACAGAAAAAGCAAAAGAACCCCTATGGAAAGGTTGAACCATAATATGTCTTGCACTATCCAGGCTGTCTTACAAGGTGCTAAAAATAGAAGGCATTGGGAAACACTTGTTGGGTATACAGTAAAAGCCTTGAAGCGGCACCTTGAAAAACAATTTAAAAAAGGCATGACCTGGGAGAATTACGGGAAATGGCATGTCGATCATATTAGACCTAAAAGCAGTTTCAGTTTTATAGGGCCAGAAGATGAAGAGTTTAAAAAATGCTGGGCACTGTCAAATCTTCAACCATTATGGGCAGGTGAGAATTGCTCCAAAGGGGCTAAAATCCCCTTACACTTTTCTGCACCTCCACCGCACCCACAAACGACCCCGAATCAATATTCACAATGATTTCAATGGTCTTTCGTGAATAGGGTCCAATGGATCATTTGAACCGTCTGAATAGGATATTTTTTCAGCCGGCTAAATTCATGGGAAAAATCATCTTAATTCAC
The DNA here is from genome assembly GCA_032126435.1 of Desulfobacterales bacterium. Classification (GTDB taxonomy): domain Bacteria; phylum Desulfobacterota; class Desulfobacteria; order Desulfobacterales; family UBA11574; genus JAAXQD01. The sequence continues at coordinate 1,937 of JAQBBE010000145.1, forward strand.
GAATAAGACAGATACATCCTTTGCCAGGTTGAAAACTTTCTGAGAAATACTCCCCAGAAGGAAATCTTTGATTCCTGACACACCCCTTTTCCCCATAACGATAACGTGATATCCATCTTGCGCTTCTTGTATAATATCTCTGGCGATCCCCTTATTTTTGAACTCTGCTTTTGTGGTGATATTGTTTTCGTCGAATCCGGCGTCCAAAAGCATCGCCTTGGCTTTTTTCAGTGCTTGCCCAACCAACTCCTTTTTTTTATCTTCAAGCAGACAAAAAGCGCTTTGTTGAGACGTAAAATAGGGCGTTAACTCAGGGCTGTTCATTTCGCATAAAGTGGCCGTGTCTTGTATGACGCTAAATAACGTAATCTTATGGTCCGTAGAAAAAGAGTTTGATACAAATTCAACTGCGCGCAACGCATTTTCAGAATCGTCGATGGCCACTAATATTTTTTTGCTCATCTTTCAGGGTCTCCTTTTCATAGGTTTTCGGTTTATGTTTCGTCTGTTGATTCCTTTCTACTCAAATTTTTACTCCAATTTTTTCTTAAACGCTTCGTATGGTGATGTTTTTATCTGATTTCAGGTTATCTATGCCAGCCCCCATCGATAACTGCAAGGGAATTTTGACAAACTCGTAAAAAGTCTTTTGTGAGCGATATCTGATCATTTGGGGATCCAGTGTTTCAAGCGGTGATGCGTTAAAAATTTCAAGCTGTTTGAGGAGCTTGCGACGAGTTCTTGAAATTTAGCAGCACCGCTTGAAACGCCCCCAAATGGTCACTGAGCGAGCAAAACGGACTTTTTA
>JAQBBE010000146.1:0-9689 GCA_032126435.1 Desulfobacterales bacterium
GGCACGATCGGACTGTGAAAGGCGGGTTTGATCGACTGCCGCCGCCGCGTTGGTCGCCATAATGGTGAGATTGGGCATCTGAGAGCAGATGCTGGCGATACGTTTATCTTCCCAGACAGCCATTAGCTTTGCCTGATGGTCTGTAAATCCTTTCTGCATAAAGCGGCCTGCCATCTCTATCTCGGATTCGGAATGGCTCTTGACCGGACCGCCGCCCTGGGTCTTCATGGCCGTGAGACCGATACCGGCTCGGTAGCAGGCTTCAACCGCCGCTTTCATGCGGGGCTCGTGCATCAGGCGGTAGTTGTAGGTAAACATGATGCCGTCTATCCACGGTAGCCGGGCGGCTCCCTCAAGGCAGTCTTCCATGTTGGAATGTGTGCTGAAGCCGAACAACCTCAACTTACCGGCCTTTTTCATGGCCTGGGACCAGGATTCCAGACCGGGGTCCATCTCATCGATGCCGCTGATGCCATGCACAAAAAGCAGATCAATGTAATCGGTATGCAGCCGTTTCAGGCTCGCTTCAAGCCGGGGCGTAAAATCGGTACCTCTTTTCGGTGAAAGCTTGGTCACCAGAAACACTTGCTTGCGGGTATCGGGATTTCGGGCGAACCAGCGACCGATGCCTTCTTCGCTGCGGCCGCCGCCGTACCCTTCGGCGGTGTCCCAATAGTCGATCCCCCATTCAAGCGCTTTGGCGAGCATTAAGCGATTGTTCAAAATGTCAAACATCCCGCCCAGTGAAAGTGTGGAGACCTTGATGCCCGACCGGCCGAAGGGTCTGCGGGGCATCGGCGCCTTGGGAAGGACGATCTGGGCCGAAGCCTGGCGGGGCTGCCGAAGAGCGGTACCACCCACCGCAGCCCCCAATCCCATGGCCGCAGCTTTTTTTAGAAAGTCGCGGCGATTGGGTTTATCATTTTTATTCTCATCAAATAACATGATTCATACCTCCTTGGATACCGAGCTACTCGGTCTTGGCGGCCGGGTCCGGCCGGCGACCCGTGCCGAGGTCGAAAACCGGTTGGAATTTGTATCTGTTCATGATCACGTCCTCGGGGGCCTGCAGGCTGGTTTCTCCGTTCTCTATCCAAAAGCGAAGCTCAGCAATAATGTTAAGCCCCTGGCCCAGAGCGCGTTCAAGCTCACTTAGGGTTTTTCCGTAATATTCCTCGGCCTTTCTTCCGTGATAGGCCCGCCTCGCATCGTACCATGCCTGTGCACTTTCATACGGCAGCACCACGAAAACCCAATACTCCGTGCGATCCGGTGAAACCGCTTCAAGAAACAACGAATATTCGATTTTCTTTCCGTCTGCAGAGGCCGCCTCGAGGCGTTCTAACTCCATATCCTCGATCAACCATGTGGTTGTGCCGCCAAGCGCCCCGACAAAAGTCTGAACCGGTCCAAAAACGTAACCTGGATTTTTTTCGCAGGCAATGAAGTACCCCCTTAAAAACCACTCGGGCGGGACATAGGCCTGAAGCCCGTTTTTTTGCCTAAAAGCCCGGAAAGACTCCGCTGAAACAACCGGAGCCGTTATCACCAGGCTTGCCGCCATGAACACGGATGCAACCAGACACCATCTTTTCAGTATCATCGCATGACTTTCTTTAATAGGTTGAACTTAGGGCTTGCAGAGGATCCGACGCCGGGACCTGTGCAAACCAACGAATGGAAGGTAATAAAAGATTCTGAAACAGCTTCTGAATTCACGTTGCCCCATAGAAATTTGCCGAGTTTTCAATCGTTGTCTGATATTACTTTGTACCGCCGTATTTTTCAACGGTTTTGTTGTTCCAAAACAAAAATTAGCGGATAACTTCTTGATTACATTAATTTAATCCCTATTGTTTTGGGTCCTTCGGAAGCTTCGGTTAAAGGATTGAAAGCTGCAAAATTTTCCCCAAACATCGTTACCGTTTAAGAAGCAATGCGTGTTCAGGCGTTCTTGACTCATTGTCTGCCGTTACCCGGATAGCGCGCTTTCCCGGAACCGGGCACTCGTGTTCGCAAACGCCGCAGCCGATGCAGTGTTTGGGATCAACATAGGGCTGCTGAAGCCGTATCCGAATTTCAACGCGACTTCCCGACATCGGCGGTGATTCAAAGGGCAACCCGTCGGCAACCCGCAATCCCCTTTCCCAGTTGCTGACGATTCGCCGCGGTCGGTGATCTGTTGACGTTAGAACCACGGCAAAATAATCACCGGTGGCAAATTGATCCATGCCGGGACCGGTGCCTTGAAACTCAATATATAAGGAATCGGCCTTTGCTACAATAAGCTTGGAACCCGTATCAATCGTGTTGAAAACCTCACGGGTTCGGATGGCCTTGGGACTCACCGGGCAATTTTCCTGGCAAACGATACAGGGTCTGTCCATTGCCCAGGGCAGGCAGCGGCCCCGGTCGACGAAAGCGGTTCCAATTTTAATCGGTCCCTGTTCGGCATAGCGTTTTCTTCCCAGTCGTTCATCTATGCTGATGGGCCGTATCGCCGCCGTTGGGCAAAGATTTCCGCAGGCAATGCAATTAAACTGACAACCGCTGGTTCCGATACGAAAATTGAGCACCGGGGTCCACAATCCTTCAAGGCCGCCCTGCAGACCGGCCGGATGGATCACATTGGTCGGGCAAATGCGCATGCACTGACCGCATTTGATGCAGCGGGAGAGGAACACTTTTTCCGGCAGGGCGCCGGGAGGACGCACCAAAGCCGGGTCCCAGTTTCCACCGAGATGGCCGCTTACCCGCAGCATGGGAATGGCTGCGGCTCCGGATACTGCCGAAGCTAAAAATTGCCTGCGAGACAGATCCGGTGCGAGAATTTCACCCGAAGCGGACGGAGCGATCTGATACGTCATTAAATTATGACGACACTCGTTCAGGCAGTTCATGCACAGGACGCATTCGTTTATTCGAATTTGCGCCGTAGGTGAGCACGCACCTTCACAATTCTTTTCACAGAGACCACAATCAATACATTCATTTTTTGTTTTGCCCATTCGCCAGAGGGCAAAACGACTCAATATACCGAACATTGCGCCCGCCGGACATATGAAACGGCAATAAAAACGCGGCACCGCCAGATTTAACAATACTGCTGACAGGAATATGGCTGCAATCAGCCAGGTACCGTCGTAGGCGCGCGGGATGGTTGAAATAGATACAGAAGTGCGGTCGATAAGCGGCAGGATAACAAGGTTTATCGAGCGGTACATCAATGGAATCGGATCCAGCAGCCCGATTTGAAGAGATGCCGCTGAAGTTTGATAGCCGTTAAAGAGGGTGCTTAACAACAGCCAGACCGCAATGAAGATCAAAAACACAAAGCCTATTTTTTTTGGATTCGCCCGTGTTTGGCGCATGGCATTGAGGATCATCCAGGTCAATATGGCCAACATCAAGATCCCGAAAAGCAATCGTTGGGTTTCGGGTAAACGAATGAAGTCGATTGCCAGTTCGAGCGCCGAAACCGTTAAAAGAAAAATCAGAATCCAATATTTGATCGATTGTCCGGGATGGTATCGATTGAGTTTTATTTTTTCGGGTATTGATCTTTTGCGTTTGGCCAGAAAACCGACAAACTGGTGAATGGAACCGAACGGGCATATCCAGCCGCAAAAAAATCTTCCCAGGATTATTGTCAATACGATCGTTACCAGCCCCCATAAGAGCCCGTCATATACCGTTCGGGTGCTCAGTAGTGTCGCCAATCCCACCAGCGGATCCAGCTGAATTATCCAGTTTACCGGCCATCCGCGCAACTGCCACCATTGATCCCCAAGGGTGGTGACCGCACAAAACCATAAAAACAGAACAAAAAAGAACCCTTGACAGATTCGTCGGGTGGTTACGATATTCATAATTGTTTTTTAAATTGAGGTCATTACAGGATTCAATTTGAGATAGTCCGCGGTTCCGATTCCGGCGGCTTCCGCTTTTCCGATGAACGGAAGTTCGTCTAAAGATCTTCCGAGTAAAGATGCGCCAAATGCATCGGCAGCAACCTGATCCGTACTGACGATCATGGTATTGGTATTTTTAAGGTCCGAAAGAGAGCCTCCGGTGGGACCGTTGGTCATCATGCTCGTGGTCGCGTCCAGTATCACCAGAGACGGCTTCACCATCATGGCCAGTTCCATAATAATGCCGTGTATATCCTGGTGAAAGATATTGCGGCGACCCCCCAGAAGTCCGTACCAGTTTTTCATGGTCATGGATGCGCCGCTTCGATGGTGATCTTTAAGCGGCGCCATACCGATCACTTTGGTGATATCCGTAAAGGGTTTGTAAAGAACGGGCCAATTTCGGATCAATTTTGCATCTTTGACCGTCATGGGGCTGAACAAGTCATCGCGCGGCAATAACACCCGGGCACCGGCAATGCGGGCGGCATCGGCAATGCCGGTCAGAGTAAAGCAGCTGGCAGGATCATTAATGGGGTTATCCGTTACCACGACGGATGCGGCGCCGGCCCGAAAACAAAGCTGTGTCATTTCGGTGATGATCGCAGGATGCGTCGTTGCCGACAGCATGGCCGGAGATGCAAAGGCGGCATTGACTTTTAGCAGCACCCGATCCCCCTTTTTTATAAATGTTTCAATACCACCCAGGGATTTTAGAGCCATCCGTAAGGTGGCAACCCTGTCCTCTCCTCGGACAATGCTCATTTTTTGCCCCAGAGCGTCAATGGAAAAATCCGGCAGGATAAGGTTTGACGGATCATTTTTTGATAAAGCGGGGCCTTTGTCGTCATGGAACCAGAAACCCGCGGCACAGGCAGCAGTTATGGAAATCCCTGCTTTGGTCAATCGATCCAGAAATTGACGCCGGGTCAATCCGTTACTGTTCGGATCGGGATTCATTGCCCCCCTCTTTTATTCGATGATTTAATCGAATGGCCAGCGTTTTTGCCTGATTAATGGTTGCAGCTTCCCGAGTGCCTGCCACATACGAACCATAGGAAAAAACTATTTCAAAGGTGTCTAAAATCTTTATCAATCGAGCATCCTTTATCGGCAACTGCGCTTCAATATTTTGCCCGCCGTATGCCAATAAAAACTGAGTGTAAGCTGAGGCCATTTTTTTTGCTTCCACAGGCGTCCTGCGATGGGAAAGATAGGCCGTGAGACGGTTATCGTCAAATTCATATTCGGCGGTGTATATCTTATCGAAACCATCAAAACCAAAAGCATTCGAAGAGATTAAGACTATACTGTTTTTGACCAGTTCCTGTTTGGGGAACAGCTCCGTTTCATTGACGGTGACTGCTTCTGCAGGGGTGTTGCGAATGAACGTCTCGGCCATCATTTTTACAGGCTCCAGCATCTGTCCGGATACTTTGGATGCGATGATTTCAACATAATAACGGCCGTGAGTCAGAAAGAGAGCATTGGGTGTCCTGTAGGCGTGTTGAGCCAAACCGAGCGACTCTGCATCTTGCCGACGCTGGGCGCTAAATACTGAAAAAGCGTTTTGGCTGTTGCCCATGTCATAAACAAAGGCTTCCATCCACAGATCGCCTTCACGTTCATCCTTAAAGCGCTGAGTGACCAAACGGGTAAAGCCGGCGGACAAGTACAATTCCGCCTTGCCGTTTATTTTGTCGGAAAGATTGCGGGCATCAAATATCTCCGTTGATGTGAGAGGCTGTATGCCTTCAGGCAAGGGGACAAAGGATGCGTTCGGAGACAATTGGGAAGATGGTTTGTCTTTGTTTGGCTCCGGCAAAAACGCATCTTTTTGCAATACCCCCGGGTTAAAGCGGGATTGGGTGATAAATATACCCACCCCGATAACCATGAGAATGGCTAAAATAACCATACTCAAAAACGTTTGCCGCCGACTGCTGTTTTTATTCTCTCGAATCACTGAATCCTCAAACTTTGACAGAAATTTTGGCAACATTTTATGAAGCAATGCGCCTTTAGAAAGGTATAAGATCCGGCTGCCATTGAGAGAAGTCTTTCCGGGGCATCAATAAAGACGGTATCCGTAACAATTAGATTTATAAGTTAGCATAATGCAACGACCCGTAAAGTGTCAATTTGCAAATGGGTTTTAAGCCTTATTACGGAAAAATTTCATTTAACCGGCGCTGTCTATCGCTCGATTCCGTTTCTAGCTTTGACGCCCCGGTTATAATAATGTTTGATTTCCTTAACTTCGCTGACCAGGTCGGCAATTTCTATTAATTCTTCGGGCGCACGGCGGCCGGTTAGAACGACTTCCATATTTTCAGGTCGATCATTTAGGAGTTCAAGGACCTCCTGGGTTGTAATCAACTCGAACCAGACCGCCACGTTGATTTCATCAAGCACAATAATGTCATATTGATTTGAAAGCATCGCCCTACGCGCCCGTTCAAGACCCCGGCGAGCTTGATCCATGTGTCTTTGAGTGACTTCTTCCCGATGAACACATTCAACGTCTCCATACTGCTCGATGGTAATATCGGGGTCATCACGTAACGCTGTCAGTTCGCCGTAGTGCTGTCCTTTCATGAACTGACCGATGTAGGTTTTCTTTCCATGCCCGGCGGCCCGTATGGCCATGCCTAAAGCCGCCGTTGTTTTACCTTTTCCATCACCGGTATAGATTTGAATGTATCCTTTTTGGGCGGGGTGTTTTCCCATTTGCTTTTTCCCTTGCAGCAAAAAAAATCAGGTGTTCATTTTCTCAGGCAGATCGATGGGGGTTTTTTCGGGTTTAAAGATAACCTTGCATTTTTTTATTTCTTCCTCAGGGATTCTTTCTTCGTCCGAGCCGGCCTTCCGTTTGTCTACAAACCAAATAGGACAAGACGAACGGAATTTACAGTATATTTCAGGATCGCTGCATTTAAAACATTCCTCGCACAGATAGGTCGTATATTTCGAACATACATAGCTGGTTTCTCTATCCGGATGATTACGGCATTTTCCCATTCTAATGATTTCCTTTTAACAGCTTGTTTAAAAGTGACGCTAAATCCTTTTTAGAAGTTGATTTGCCGCAGTCAGTGTCGGGTCCCAAGTAGGGCCAAAGGGTGGGGCATATGCCAGATCCGCTTGGCCGTATGCTTCAACGGTCATCTGATTGTGCAACGCGACGGCAGGCGCGTTGATCCTATGTGCAACACCCTCTTTGCCCACCATCTGGACCCCCAAGAGCCGTCCGGTTTTTTTATCACCGACCATCTGAACATGGATCACCGAAGCACCGGGATGGGCATGGGCCCGTGAACGGGTTTTTATGACAACCTTTGCAGGTTCAAAACCAGACTTTTCAGCCGCGTCCATGGTCAGCCCGGTTCGCGCCACCTCCAAGTCGAACACCTTAAAGACCGCCGTCCCTGCAACACCCGGCAGCTCAACCGCGTTGCCGCAGATGTTGTCGGCCGCCGCCCAGCCGGCTCGATTCGCCCTTAGCGCCAGGGGGATCCATGTTTTTTTGCCGGTAACAACATGATAGGCATCCGCACAATCTCCGGCAGCATATATGTTTTCATCTGAAGTCTTGAGTCTTCTATCCACGGCAATCGCATTCTGAACCCCCATTTCAAGGCCGGCACGGCCGGCAAGTTCGCTGTTCGGTTTTATTCCAACGGCAACCAGAACCATCTCCGATTCGAGGGTGAGATCCGAACAGATGATGTTTAAGGCTTTACCCAAGGCTTCAATTTTTTGCACTTGATGGCCGATATGCATCTTTACCTGATGAGACTCGACTTCTTTCCTGACTGCATCGGACAGTTCTTTTTCCATCCATGGCAGGAACACCGGACCCGGTTTGACCATATCGACCGCTATTGATCGCGCCCGAAGTGCTTCGCACATTTCAAGGGCGATATATCCCATGCCGATAATAATTACTTTTTTAACATTGTTTGTTTTTATAAATGCCTTTATTTTTCGACCGTCCTCCAGACTTTTTAAAGCCATAACACCCGGAAGATCAAAACCGTCAAGATTGGGGACTATGGGAGAACCGCCGGTAGCTATGAGCAATTTATCATAGGAAAATTGAAACGCCTTTCCCTGAATAGATGTGCCGGCAACCGTCCTCCCCAGCGGATCGATCGATTCAGCACAATGACCGGTCAACAGGTGGATACCCTGTTTATCTCTGAAAACATCTGCCTGTCTAACCACCAGGTCACCGATGTCTCTGGTCGGGTCAGAAATGTTATACGGCATCCCGCAGGCACTATAAGAAACATCCATCGTCTTTTCTAAAACAGTGACATCAAGATCCGGGTTGTTTCTCTTGGCCCTGCTGGCAGCGCTCATCCCGGCAGCATCCCCGCCGATAATCAGAACTTTCATAAACCCCCTTTTTATTACAAAACATCTCAAAAATATCGATAATGATATCCACGTTAATCATCAAAACAAAAAATGTCCAATAAATTGCTCACCCTTCAACCACTGAACGAGGCAACCATGGACATTTTTCATGCTGAAAATATCTTTCTGTAAAAAAAACCGCAAACGCCGAAGCAAACCCTATAATCATCCGGATGGAAATAACCCCGGATCAAAGACATCAGGGCCGTGTCGAGCAATGAATCTATCTTTTACCAACGGCCTTCAACATTTGCCCCATCTGCAAAGGATAATTCTCCTTCATTAAATGCCGTTACAGCTTCTCTGACAGTGCCTTCAAGATCGTTGACCACCTTTATTTTTGCGGCGTCTAACACCCTAAATGCTTTAGGCCCGCAGAAGCCTGTCAGTAAAACTTCTGCGCCCCTTTCGCTCACCATACTGGCCGCCTGAATACCGGCACCTTTGAGTGCATTTGCATTTTCCTTGTTGTCCAAGACTTCATGGTCAAAGGTTTCTGTGTCCACAACGAGAATATAAGCCGCTCGCCCGAAACGGGGGTCCACGGGCGAGTCAAGGTCCTTACCCTGGGATGTAACAGCTATTTTCATGATTCCATGCCCCTTTTTTCTGCTTCTTGTATCGACAAAGCATATATAAATTCAGAGGGTTCCCGCCGGTTTACCCGTCACTGTGTCCGCCGCCGCAAACCTGATCATCTGAAATAATCGGCAGTTTCCCTGCGATCAGGTCTTCCACAACCGGCCGTATTTCATAACGTGTGGCATCGTGATAAACATCGATGCCAACCTGTCTGAAACCCATGAGCGGACGCATGCCGATACCGCCGACAATCAAGGCGTTTACATTGTGTCCCGCCAAGAAATTGACCGGGACCATACATCCCCCCTGAACATGTTCCTGGTTCGGTATCGTAGAAACTTCTTTAATTTCTCCGTCTTCAACATCTACCAGTGTAAACACCTCACAGTGACCAAAGTGGCCGGACCGTTGACCGTCAAGTCCGCCATTATCTGCAGACGGGATAGCAATTCTACCATTTTTCATTACAAACATCCTCCTTATCAATAAATTTTACATTACATTTTGCTTTTAAAGCACCAATTGGTTTCTTATATTTAGCCAAATTTCACTGATGCTGCTTCGAATCTTTGAGTTGCCCTCATATTCCAAGACGGTTTGTCCTTTGACCATGGATTCTGTAAAAACACGATCAAAAGGGACCCGTCCCACAACCGTCATGTTGTTTTCTTTTGCCAGTTTTTCGATAGCATCTGTTTGATCAGGATTCAGATCGAACTTGTTGACACACACCATTCCCGGGACCTTAAAGTGAGCGGCCAGTTGTGCCACCCG
>JAQBBE010000147.1:0-43895 GCA_032126435.1 Desulfobacterales bacterium
TTTTAAAGTCGGTGCTTGAAACGTTGCGGTACGGACCGTTTGGGCAAATGTTTTGTTTTTTTTGGGTTTAATATTTTGAGAGATGGTTGAAAAACATTTGTATTAAGGCTATAGTATTCAAAAGAAAATATTTAAGAAAAATCTAATTTTCACAGACAGTTTGCTTATTACAGATTAGAAAAAAGCTGATGAAGTGTCAAGAAAAAAGCCTTCATCTCTCATTGGTTTTGCTGCGTATAAACGGAATTCAGACGGACTGAAAGAAATGACAACGGTATCATCTTGTATAGAAGTCGCCATAGCCTTGCCGGTATACAGCACATATGTTTACAGCGTTCCAAAAAACCTGTTAGCGCTGGTTTCGACAGGGAAAAGAATTCTTGTTCCATTTGGCCGGCGCAGAGTAACGGGATACATTCTGGGTGCATGCAAAAAAACGGATCAGGGGAAGATAAAAAATATTCTTGATATTTTTGATGAAGAGCCGCTTTTCCCTTCAAGTATGATACATTTTTTCCGATGGACGGCTGATTACTACCTGCATCCCATCGGAGATGTCATCAAGAACGCACTCCCTGGCGGACTGAATGTTTTTGACGACCATATTGTTACCATTAAGACAAAAGGGGAACAAGTGCGGGCCGAAAATTCTGTTACACCTTTGGAAAGCGAGATTTTGAATCTGCTGACGGCAGCACCCTTGCGCCTAAAAGAACTCCGAAAAAAACTCCATAAGCAAATCCCGAATGCCCTGATGTATGCCATGGAAGGTCAAGGGCTTATTGAGCATACGTGTAAGCTTAAAGGTGGCACGACAAAGCCGAAGGTCGAACGGCATGTCGCGTTGACCGGTTCAAATATGCCTGTAGACGGTCTTTCCGATTCAAGAAAAAAAATCATTGGGATGATCGAAGCACAGGGTGAAATCTCGGTGAGAAAATTAAAGGCCGCGGTTCCGTCTGCCCCGAACTTAATCAAACATTTAGAAGCGGACGGTTATATTTCAATTTTTAATAAAAGAGTGTATCGCGATCCCTTGGGTGAAACCATCAGCTCGGACATCCCCCACAATCTCACCCAGGAACAGGCAACTGTAGTCTCCACCGTAATGGCATCTCTGTGTCAAAAATTTTCAGCCTACCTTTTAACCGGCGTGACCGGCAGCGGCAAGACCGAAGTTTACATGCAACTTGCGGCAAAGGCCATCAACGGCGGTTATTCCGTTTTAGTTCTGGTTCCTGAAATCGCCCTTATATCACAGATGGAGCGGCGTTTCCGGGCACGATTTGGTGAGCGCGTCGCCGTTCTTCACAGCGCACTTTCCCCCGGAGAACGCTATGATCAGTGGACCCGAATTGTCCGGGGTGAGGTCGCCATCGCCATTGGTGCCAGATCTGCCGTCTTTGCACCGTTTAAAAATATCGGAATTATCATCGTCGATGAAGAACATGACACATCCTACAAACAGGACAGTGGTTTGCGATACAATGCCAGAGATCTTGCCGTCGTAAGGGCAAAGCTTCAAAGCGGGGTTGTCCTTCTCGGATCCGCCACGCCGTCTCTACAGTCCTACTATAATGTTAATACGAATAAATTTAAGGAGGTTACACTAAAGAAACGTGTTGAAGAACGACCGCTTCCCAAGATAACAATGGTCGATCTGCGAAAAAATAGAGATGTCAGGGGAATCCGGCGCTTTATTACGCCCGAACTCCACGAGGCCATGAAAACAACCCTTGCCCATGGCGAGCAGGTTCTCCTTTTTTTGAACCGCAGAGGCTTCGCCAGCTATCCGGTCTGCTCAGCCTGTGGTGAAGCCATGCAATGTAAAAACTGTGACATTTCTCTGACACTGCACCAAACGGCCAATGCATATAAATGTCATTACTGTGGTTTTACACGGGCGGCGGTATCGAACTGCGAGACTTGCGGATCCTCAAAGATCACGCTGCTGGGACTCGGCACTGAAAAGATCGAATCTACGGTGAAGACCCTTTTCCCGGATGCCACCGTGGCCAGGATGGATCGTGATACCACCCGGAGAAAAGGATCGATCATCAAAATATTAAAAGGCCTGAGAAACCAAACCATTGATATTCTGGTGGGGACTCAGATGGTGGCCAAAGGACATGACTATCCGAACATTACTCTGGTGGGTATTATCTGTGCGGACCTTTCTCTCAACTTTCCGGACTTTCGCGCCGCAGAACGAACCTTTCAGCTTCTGGCCCAGGTCGCCGGACGTGCCGGGCGGGGGTCTGTACCCGGAAATGTAATCCTTCAAACCTATAACCCAAATCATTCCAGTATCTTATATGCGACAGCTCAGGACTTTCAGGCCTTTTACAACGATGAGATCGGATTCCGTGAAAATCTAAATTATCCCCCATTTTCAAGGATGGTCCAACTTAAAATTTCCGGGAAAAACAAGGAAAAAACCCGGCACCATGCCAAGGCGCTGGGAGACCTCTGCTTTGATTTAAAAAGAAGCGATCGATCCTTCTTGAGATCTTTGGAGATTTTAGGCCCCATTGAAGCGCCGATTCCAAAGATCGCCAAACACTACCGGTGGCAAATTTTTCTAAAAGGCCAAAACGTAAAACCGCTCCACAGGTTTCTTCATAAGATGTGGTTTGAGAACAGGGCCGCCATCCTAAACCGGGATGTCAAGGTTGTGCTGGACGTGGACCCGTTTTTTATGACCTAAATCCTGTATTCAGATACGGAACTTGCAAAATTTGGCACACTGTAGAAATGCGGTAACCTTGTAACATTTTTAACCCGGGTGAGATTATGGAAAAGACGGGCTGCCTGGCTTTTGCCGTGTCGATCCCGGCACAGGCCGAACAGAACGGGTCGGCTTAAAATAAAAAGATGCAACTTGACATTCCAAAGGATGCAACTTAAATAAGCTGTTCATGCCCTGTGGGGTAACCGGATGATGGGGTCGAGAAGCGGATTTTTTAGACCATATTACAGCGTATTCTTTATAGGAATTTTTTTAAAATGAAATTTAAAATCTGTGCTGCCTTTTTTCTACTGTTCTGCATGGTTTTTTCCCAAACCAGCGCTTTTGGCGTCTCAAAACAAACACCTCAATCACCATCCGCCGTTATACCGGAAAGCCGTTTCACCTTTGCTCCGGTTACAGACGGCGTTGAAATAACACATGATTTTGTCATGCAAAACAAAGGAACCGCTGAGCTGAAGATTGAGAGCGTCAAAACCGGCTGAGGGTGTACCGCTGTCTCATACCCGAGACAGATCCCTGCCGGCGGCGAGGGAAAGATTGTCATTAAAGTCGATACATCGGGATACGGTGGAAGAACGCTCACCAAAACAATAACGGTCAAAACCAATACACCCGACCAACCCGTACTTCACCTGACCATTTCTGGTAATGTTGAAAATTTTGTTACCATCGTCCCGAAGCGGGTCACTCTGCGCGGTTTTCCCGGCGATAAAATAACATCAACCGTAAAGATCATACCTGAAAAAAAGTATCCGTTCAAAATTTCAGACGTCACAGCTATTAATGGAAAATACATCCGTTATACGCTGGAAAAAAATAAATCCTCAGAAAAAATGGAATATGTTCTTACGGTTGAAAACCTGAAAAATGATACGGGCCGCTTTTTCGATACCATCAAATTAACAACCGACAGCAAAATACGGCCGGAGATTAAAATCAATGTCTACGGTTATATCTCAGACCGGTCGGCAAACCCAAAAAAATAAGATGAAAAATATCAAAGTCGTTGCTTTCGATTGTGACGGCGTCATGTTCGACACAACAAAGGCAAACATTGCTTACTATAATCAGATATTGGACCATTTCGACCGGCCGACATTGACCCCCGATCAATTTGCTTACTGTCACAGCCATACTGCAGACCAGTCCATTGCATTCCTCTTTAATGACCCGGACGATATCCGGGCGGCCCAGAGTTATCGTAAAAATATGAGCTATCTCCCTTTTTTAAAATATATGACCATGGAACCCAATTTAAAACAGCTACTTAAAACGCTCCGGCCAACATATAAAACCGCAGTTGCAACCAATCGATCGGACACCATGGACCGGGTTCTCAGCGAGCACGGCCTGGAAGGGTATTTTGACCTTGTGGTCAGTTCCATGGACGTGGAGCGTCCCAAACCTCACCCGGATCCGCTGATCAAGATTCTGGAATATTTTGGAATAGAACCGAACAATGCGTTATATGTTGGGGATTCGAACCTCGACGAAATTGCGGCAAAAGCGGCAGGCGTGCCGTTTGTGGCGTATCAAAACAGATCCCTTTCCGCTGAGTTTCATATACACAGTTTGAAAGAAATCGCAAAGATCCTTGATTTAGAAATAGGGTGGCAGGAAGACGTCACATAAAACACATTGACTTCAATGGATTGAAGAAAATCTGAGCCGCAAATCTATTATATCGGACGGCTATTGGTTGCCGAGACCATTGTTTTCACCGCAGTCCGGGCATTCCCAGGTTATTCCGTTGCAAGACATCCCCCAGAAATTTTCCAACATGCATTTCTGACAAATAGCAAAGCCGCAACGGCATCTCCAGCAGAAAGGTGGTTTCTCCCTGCAGCAGTGGCAGCCGCTTTGTCTGGCAATGCGCCGTTTTTCTCTATAAGATGTTCTTTTTACAGAGCCGGTCATGTTCGATCTTTATGCATTTGTTCATCACCACATCGACGCCTGCTTCTGTTAAAAATGCTGCTGCTTCCGGGTTTTCGATGTTCAGCTGCATCCAGAAGACCTTCGGCGACAGGCGGACGGCTTCACGGGCATGGGGCACAATCTGTGCGGGATTTCTGAATACGTCCACAATATCCACTTTTTCCTGGATATCATCCAGTGTGGCATAGGCCTTTTCCCCCAGAATTTCTTTTTGGCCGGGCCGGACCGGGATTATCCTGTATCCTTGATTTTTGAGATATTTTGCGACCTTATTGGAGTCCCTTTCGGGTCTGGGGCTTAAACCCACAATGGCAATGGTCTTTGCATTTTCGAGTCTGCTTTTGATTTCATCATCTTCGGTAATTATCTTGCCGGGTTTCATGGTATAATTCCTTAAGCGATCTTGCTGTTTTACTGAATTAGTGATAGGAACAGAATGGTCAACGACATATTATGGTAGAAAATTAACGCAACAAAAGAGCCATGTCAACCGGTACCGAGCCGGAACGAACGCAGCCTGCAACACTATCTGAATCCATATGAAAAATGACAGAACAGTATATCTTATAGACGGCAGTGCATATATTTACCGTGCCTACCACGCCATACGGGGGTTGAGCAATTCAAAGGGATTTCCAACAAATGCAGCGTTCGGGTTCACCCGAATGTTAATAAAACTCATTGAAGATCGGTCCCCGGAGTATGTGGCGATGTTTTTTGATGCCAAGGGGCCCACCTTCCGGCACGAAATATACCCGGACTACAAAGCCAATCGTCCCCCCATGCCTGAAGACTTGTCGGTTCAAGTCCCCTTCATAAAGGAAATCACCCATGGATTCAACATCCCGGTTATGGAAATGCAAGGCTTTGAGGCGGATGATCTTATCGGCACGTTTAGACAACGGGCGGAAGCGGCCGGATTTTCGGTTGTAATGGTCACCGGGGACAAAGATTTCGTGCAGCTGGTCACCGATACGGCCATTATCTGGGACCCCATGAAAGAAAAAATCATCGATTTAGAAGGCGTTAGAAACTCTTTTGGTGTTGAGCCCGAACAAATGATCGACGTTATGGCGCTTTCCGGCGATTCGTCGGACAATATCCCCGGCGTTCCCGGCATCGGATCCAAAACCGCCCTGTCTTTGATTCAAACCTATGGAAACATTGAGCATCTTTATGACCAAATCGACACGATTACCAAGAAAAAACAGCATCAAAATCTTGTTCGATACAAAAACCAGGCTTTTTTGAGCAAAAAACTCGTTAAAATCGATACGGATGTGCCGGTTCCATTTAATCCTGAAAGCTTAAAATTCGAACCACCGGACAATAGCAGGCTGTCCGGCCTTTTTAAAACGCTGGAATTCAGGCAATTGCAGCAAGCCTTCCCTCAACAGACCGATCTTTCAAATAAAAATTACTGTCCGATATTTGACATGCCGGCACTATCTGATCTGATCGTTCGCCTGGAAACAACCGAAATATTCGCCGTCGACACCGAAACCACCTCAAAAAATCCGATGCGGGCACGGATCGTGGGTCTCTCCTTTTCTATTAAGGCTCATGAGGCGTTTTACATTCCCTGTGCCCATAATTATCCGGATGCACCCGCACAGCTCGAACTTAAAGAAGTATTGAAACAGTTGAAACCGGTGCTGGAAAATCCTAAGATTAAAAAAGTCGGTCAAAATATAAAATATGACTGGATGGTCCTTAAACGACACGGAATACACCTGGCCGGCGTTATCTTCGACACCATGTTGGCATCCTATCTGATCGACCCTTCAAAACGTGCCCACAACCTGGATCAGATTGCCCTCGATTTTCTGGATCACAAAACAATTACCTACGAAGACGTTGCAGGCAAAGGCAAAAAGAGCATGTGTTTTGCAGAAATTCCCATTGAAAAGGCTGCTCCCTATTCTTGCGAAGATGCAGATGTTACATTAGCGGCCTATCATGTTCTGATGCCGAAAATCAAAGCCGCCGGTTTGATGGATCTGTTTGAAAACGTCGAAATGCCCCTGGTACCTGTTTTGATGAAGATGGAAATGACCGGCATATGTGTTGACCGGGAAAAGCTCCAGGATCTCTCAAAATCGTTTGAACACCAGCTCGAGTTGCTCGAAGAAATGATATATTCAATGGCCGGTGAAGAATTTAATATAAAATCGACCCAGCAGCTTGGAACGATACTGTTTGAAAAACTTAACCTGCCGGTTCAAAAAAAGACCAAGAAAAAGACCGGATATTCAACGGATGTTAACGTGTTGACATCCCTTGCAGACAAGCATGAACTTCCTGAACTTATTTTAAGACACAGAACCCTTGCCAAGCTGAAATCGACCTATACGGATGCCCTGCTCAATCTCTTTCATCCGGAAACCGGAAGAATTCATACCTCCTACAATCAAACGGTGACCGCCACCGGAAGATTGAGCAGCTCTGATCCGAACCTGCAGAATATACCCATCCGAACGGAAGAGGGGATAGAAATTCGCAAAGCATTTGTTCCCAGAAAGGGGTGGACGCTGGTTTCCGCAGATTATTCCCAGATTGAACTCCGTATCCTGGCCCATTATGCCGATGATGAAATTTTGATTCAAGCTTTCAAAGTTGATGAGGACATTCACACACGAACGGCAACTGAGGTGT
Source organism: Desulfobacterales bacterium (assembly GCA_032126435.1). Classification (GTDB taxonomy): domain Bacteria; phylum Desulfobacterota; class Desulfobacteria; order Desulfobacterales; family UBA11574; genus JAAXQD01. The sequence goes on from JAQBBE010000147.1 coordinate 7,346, forward strand.
TCCAGGTCTTTCCGTCGTTTATAACGCCGGAATTGCGACGGCAGGCCAAAGTGATTAATTTCGGTATTGTATATGGTATGAGTCCTTACGGCCTTTCCAAAGAGCTGGGCATCAGCCGTAAAATGGCCAAAACCTATATCGACAATTATTTCTCCAGATATAAAGGTGTGAAAAGGTTTATCGACCAGACCATCGAAGACGCCAGAAAGACCCAAAGAACCAGTACCCTTCTGGGTCGCATCAGACTTCTGCCGGATATCAACAGCCCCAACAAAACGGTCCGGGAGTTTGCAGAACGTACCGCCATCAATACGCCGGTGCAGGGGACAGCCGCCGACCTTATAAAACTGGCCATGATCCATGTGGATGCCGCCTTCGGGGAAAAAGGCTTTAAAAGTGCGATGCTCCTTTCAGTGCATGATGAAATCGTGTTTGAAGTCCCTCCTGAAGAGCTCGAACCCGTTAAAAATCTTGTGAAAAAAACCATGGAAGAGATCTGGGACCTCAAGGTGCCTCTGAAGGTGAATGTGGTATCGGGCAGTAATTGGGCTGAAGCCCACTAACCCGGATCTCTCATTAAACACTTATTCGATTTTTTCGAAACCGTCACCGATTATTCTTCGGATTTTTCAGGAGTTTCTTCCAAACCTTTCACTGTTTCTTCCACAGTTTGGTAGATAGACTTGAATGTCTCGTTAAAACCGGCGGGGCCCAACCTTCCGGTTTCGATGAATTTTATGACGATTTCTTTGGTGGATCTGAGAATCAGCTCATCGAGGGAACTCATTAGCGTCACCTTTTTGTTAGGAGTTTTTATAATAAAATTGATCCGTTAACAGAAAAAACCTTCGATGTCAAGATTCTCTCTAACCGCCTTGTCCCCGGCAGTTAAAAATAAGGTTCTTCTCCAATATAGTTGGAGAAAAGGGGTCGAGGAGTCAAGGGGTCAAGGAGTCTGCAGTTGTCTTCCTGCCATATCCTTCTGCGATATTTGAAGGAATCAATACGGCGGCCCTTCTGATCTGAGATGTCAGACCCTATCTTTCTTTTTTTAAAATTTTTTTGTTATTATAGAAAGATCCAAACAGAGCCTGTACGATTTTTGCCAAACTTTCAGCTCTCTGTAATTCTTAAGCATTTCACTCGAATCCTTGGACCCTTGACCCCTTGAATCCTTTCAAAATAATCGATTCTTTTGGAGATGATTCAAAAATAATAAGGGTTTATTTGACACCAACCGTTTTCTTAATTATTAAAAGGATGAAATATACTGGAGCAAAAAAATGACACCGACCTTTGAAAAGAATTTAAAATACAATATTGAAAGTCCGGACATTGTAAAGACCGACGTTTTGACCCCCATCGAATATCAATATCGATCCCGAAGAGACGTTGATATCGTCATCCGACAACCGGAATATACATCGGTATGTCCCATGACCGGCTTGCCCGACATAGGGTGCATAACCATTAAGTACCGGCCGGACGAGAAAATCGTTGAATTGAAATCCTTGAAATTTTATCTGTTGCAGTACCGGAATGTCGGTATTTTTTATGAGCATGTGGTCAACCGGATTCTCGATGATCTTGTTGCCGTTCTGGCACCCAAATTTATGGAGGTTACCGGGGATTTTACAGCCAGAGGCGGAATCACGGCCAGAGTTACGGCGGTGTTCGAAGGGAATAAATAATGTCCAAAACAACCAAAACGCATATTGTAAATCGGTATCAAGTTGCTGCTATTTTATTTTTATCCCTAATTTTATCATTGACTACGGGGTGCTCAACGTATTCGTCCATGGAGAGAAAAGCCAAGCGAATGGTCAGAAATCTTCGGGCTCCAGACAGTGATTTGAAAAAAAGGGTTGGCATTACGCTTTTTGAAAACAAAACCGCTTTTGCTGATATGGAGATGCAACAACGCTTTTTAATCGATCTGACGGAAAAGATAATGTCTTCATGCCCGGACGTCCTTTTGGAAAAACCGGGCGATTCCGGCTACCCCGATTTCTTGATAAAGTTACCCAGGAAGGCATCCGGCCAGATCGACAACTATGATCTGGCCGAGTCCGGCAGACGGTCCGGTTTGAATTCAATTGTAACCGGAGCGTTAAATGATGTCAGAGTCGATAAAAGGAAAGAGGGGATCTGGTGGTTTAAAGACATTCATCACTATGTCCAAGTGCAGATTGTGGCTGAAGTATACGATACCGAGACCGGCGCAAAGCTTCTCGACGAAAGTTTTATGCGCGAAATCGAAATCGATGAATCAGACCTGGAATCCACGGGTGCAGACGCTGAAATTAAGGCGTATATAAAAGATGATATTTTAAAGCACATTGCCGTTGATATGGGCGAAAAAATCTGCAATGCCGTGGTGTTTGATCCCTGGACAGGTTACATTACTTCGACCGTTGAGGATAAGATCATCCTCTCCTCTGCAGAACGGGTGGGAATAAAGCCCGGGGACATATTTGAAGTATATAACAGTACCGATACCTTCCAGGGAGTAGAAGGTCACCGATTCTTTATACCCGGTCTTAAGACCGGAGAGATAAAAATAACTGCCGTCTATCCAGACACTGCTGAAGCTATTCGTATTTCAGGCCAAGACATTCGGGCAGGCTTTACGGTTCGACCAAAAGATTAATCCTACGGCCATAAAGCGTCTGCCTTGCTCTTAAAAAACAAACAATTTTTACGATCAATTAGGGTTCAACTTTATAAACGGTAATCGGTTGGTCAATCCCCTTTACGATGACTGAAGGGAGGGTTTCAACTTTTATTTCGCCCGAAAGTTTTTGAAACGTCGCATCACTGATGAGGATTTCACCGCCCTTTGCCATGCTTTGCAGCCGTGAGGCGATATTGACCGGCATTCCTATGGACGTAAATTCTTTGATTCTCAATGAGCCCAAAATGCCGGAAAATACCTTCCCTGTTGATATGCCGATGCCGATTTTCAGCCTCAGTCCATTTTTTTTGTATAGTTTTTTATCGATTTTTTTTGCGCATCTCTGCATTTCCATGGCCGTTTCCACAGCACGGATGGCATTGTCTTCATACGCTACCGGCGAGCCGAAAACCACCATAATACTGTCGCCAATATGTTTGTCCACGGTTCCGTCATTCCGATAAGCGATCTCACCCAGCGGCGTGAAATAGTCGTTGTTTAAAAAGTCGGCGATTTTGTCGGGTTGAACCTGCTGAGACATCCGGGTGAAATCGCGAATATCGGAAAAAAGAATCGAAGCTTCATGGTACGTCGGCTTCAGAACCCCCGACGATTTTTCGATCTTTTGGTATACCTGTTCGGACACAAACTGTTTGAGGCGTTTTCGAACATGGATGGTGCGGATTTTGGCCCTGAGTTCCAGATTGTCAAACGGTTTGGTGAGAAAACCGTCAATCCCGTCGTTGGTGGCCTGAATTGCTGCTTCCATGGTTGCGTATCCCGTAAGGACGATGCGGGTGATTTCAGGATTGATGGATCCGATGATGGCCAGGGTTTCGATCCCGTCCAGTCCCGGCATTTTGTAATCGGAAATTACCGTTGTCGTGTCAGAAATGTTCTCTTTTACGAAGGCAATGCCGGTTTTACCGTTTTCGGCGGTATGGGTTTTATACGGCTCATGTTTAAGGGCACGAACCACCGAACGCCGGATGCCTTCTTCGTCATCGATGAAAAGCAGTTTGTCCATCGGTGCTCTCTTGAACTGCATCAGCTCGCCCAGTTGCATTTCAGGAATTCAACTGGGCAAGCGTGTTGAAGTGAAGTTTATCCCGCCTTGCGGAGCTGCAGGGAGCTTCAAACTTTGGAAGTTGATTGAATTCGATCTCAAACTCTGTAAGTCAATTTTCGTGCCAAAACCGGATTTCTTTTAAACCCATTGGAAACGTTGGGGTCGATTCAGCACCGTATGCTCGAAAATCTTTGTTTTAAAGATGGTTACGGTGGTTATAATTTTCCATCTTGATGATTTTGGTTTGCGCATTAAATCGAACCATAAAATCCATAAAAGCAGAATGCACAGAAAACGGTTCATATGCGCACATGTTTTTGTGCATTTTGGCGCCGGCGATGAACCGATAACCACATGGGGCGTATAAACCATCTTTAGAAATTTCGTTTCGGTACCGACCGGAAAAAAGACCAAATAGTGTCTTGATATATCCTTGATAAAAAGTTATAAAATAAAATTTTTAATTTCCAACTATACAGAAGTGCGTGTTCAGGAGGTGCGCTTCGCCGTGTAACGATATTGGCGGAGTGGCTTCGTTATTTCAATGTCTTAGCAGTGGGGGAGACCGCGGCTCCCGCATGCTTTTTGCGGGAGAACGCGGAGGGGGCAGGAATGCCCCCGCTGCTAAGTCATTGAAATGACCAGACACGTAGACACCGGAGTGAAGCGGGGGAGCGCACCCCCTGAACACTTACATACAGAATCTTAGAGGGTTAAAACTGATGACGTCGCCGAATTATAAATCCTGGCCTTTCAGAGAGGCCGACAAGTTACGCAAACGATTCTCAGAATCTTTAAATATCCCCGTCCGGTTTGAAACCGGCTTTGGACCCAGTGGTTTGCCGCATATCGGCACATTTGCCGAGATCGCTCGAACGACCTGGATACGCCGGGCCTTCGAATTTTTAACCCAGCGGCAAACCCAACTCATTGCTTTTAGCGATGACATGGACGGTTTGAGAAAAGTACCTTTAAATATGCCGCAACAGGAAATGTTGACTGAAAATTTGGGAAAGCCGCTATGTCGCATCCCCGATCCATTTGATGAGTGTGAAAGTTATAGCGCATATATGAACAAAAATTTACGTGAATTTTTAGATAGTTACAAATTTGATTGTGTGTTTCAAAGTTCATATGAAGCCTATACCCGAGGTGATTTTAATGAAGGTTTGGCCATTATCCTTCAAAAGGTTGAAGATATCAAAGCGATCATTCTCCCCACCATGGGTGAGGAAAAGCGTACAAATTGGTCTCCGTTTTTCCCAATCTGCGAAAAATGCGGACGGATTTATAGCACCCGGGTGACCGCCTATGACACTGAAAAAAATACCATCGACTACATCTGCGACCGAGAAGAAGGTTTGGTAAAAAGTTGCGGAAATAAAGGGACGATTTCGATCTTTAACGGCCATGTCAAAGTGGGCTGGAAAATAGACTGGGCATTGCGATGGTATTCTTATGACATCGGATATGAGATGTATGGAAAAGACCTGATCGAATCCGCAAAGCTTTCCGGTAAGATTATCCGGTTAATGGGCAAACAGCCTCCCATAGGATTGTTCTATGAGCTCTTTTTAGATGAAAAAGGTCGGAAGATTTCAAAAAGCGTCGGCAAAGGGTTAACCATAGAATCTTGGATGAGTTACGCACCGTTAGAGTCTTTGTTGTACTATATTTTTCAGAACCCAAAGCAAGCGAAGCGGCTGTTTTGGGGGATCGTACCAAAGTCGGTGGATGAATACCTTACGGGTCTAAATAATTATGAAAAACTGGATGTCGAGAAACAGCCTGATTCGACGATTTGGCACCTTTTTAATCAGGGTGCAGCGGTTCCTGATTACAGGACATCCATCAATTTTTCATTGATCAACAACCTCATTTCAGCGGTGGGTGCAGACGATATAGATCTAATATTAGAATATCTAAAACGCTATGATCCTTCTATGGAAGAGTTCAGTGCTGTCATAGAAGATTTGGTAAAAAAGGCCATGAACTACTATAGAGATTTTATCTTGCCGAACAAGCATTATCGGACCCCGACTGAAAAAGAAAAAGAGATGTTAAAACGTCTTCGGGATGAACTCGCAACTTATGATGGCGATGATGAAAACGAAATTCAATCCATCCCGTTTTCGGTGGCTCGATTGTTTGATGAATCGCCGAAGAACTTTTTTAAAACGTTTTATGAAGTGGTCTTTGGTCAAGAACGTGGACCACGCTTTGGAACCTTTGTTCAACTGGTTGGAAAGGAAAAAGCACTTTCATTGTTGGATACGGCCGCCAATACCTGATTCTGACATGGACGGCCACAGCTGTTCCGCATGGACCCGGGGTATTGGGGTTCGGTTTTACGGCGATAAATCAACGATCCCCTATCATTCATTATGGGTCATCAAATCCGACCCATTTAACTTGGTAACCAATTGACATCATGAAATTAATAGGACGTCCCGGCTGTGATGGGGTCGCCGGTTCGAGCCGGATCAGCGGCACCCAACATTTCAAAAAAAGTCAGTCTATCTGGCCGGCTTTTTTTATTGGACGCTTATTATTTACTCAATCTCTCCCCCTTCTTCCCTTGACATAACAATCATATTGGCTTAAAAAACCTTGTCATTTTGTTAACAATGCGTTGATGCGTCATGATTAAAAAAAGCCGTGTATCATATTCTTGTTTTGCTGTTATTACCGGCGTTGTCATATGCACGGTTCTGGTGATGATGCCCTTTAAGTCCTGGGGGTTGGATCAATTTGAGCAAAAAGCAAGATTCGTTGAAGCACAAGATATAGACAAGTCTGTTGTCCATCTGTATTTTTCCGACAAAAAAAATTCGTTTCTCATTGCAGAAGCGTGGAATCTGGGTCATTCTGACAATCCGGTCGAATTTGGTAAAATCATCGTCGAAGCCCTGGCAAACGGTCCCCGCACTGGACTTATGCGAACGCTTCCTGAAGGTACGACCCTCAATGCATTCTATGTTACCCGGGATGGAACAGCGTATGTCGATATGTCGAATAAAATAAGGCAGGCTCACCCCGGCGGAATTAAATCGGAACTTTTTATTATTTATTCAATCGTAAATTCATTGATATTGAATATTCCTGAAATCGACGCTGTGAAGATTCTGATCGGCGGACGTGACACCATGACGCTGGCCGGCCATATCGATCTTCGCTTTCCCTTTAAGGCCAACATGCTTCTGATACGATGAAAAAAAAGAGCCACATTAAAGATATAAGGAATATCGGCATTATCGCCCATATTGATGCCGGCAAGACCACCGTAACAGAGCGTATACTTTACTATACGGGACGCTCCCACAAAATCGGCGAAGTTCATGACGGTGAAGCGGTTATGGACTGGATGCCCGATGAACAGGAACGGGGCATTACGATTACCTCTGCCGTTACAACTTGTCCCTGGAAGGGGTGCAAGGTCCAGATAATCGATACACCGGGGCATGTCGATTTTACCATCGAGGTTGAACGTTCGCTGAGAGTACTCGACGGTGCCATCGGTGTCTTCTGCGCGGTTGGCGGTGTAGAACCTCAGTCGGAAACGGTATGGCGACAGGCTGACAAATATCGGGTTCCAAAGATTGCCTTTGTCAATAAGCTCGACAGGGTGGGTGCCGATTTCTTCGGCACGATCGAAATGATAAAAGAGAGACTGCGTGCGAATCCGCTTATTTTACAACTTCCGGTTGGCTCGGAAGATAACTTTACAGGCGTCATCGATCTCATCAATATGAAACAGATTATCTGGGAAGACGAGACCCTGGGAGCTACGTACACTGCGGAGGAAATCCCTCCGAACTTGCTCGATTCCGCAACGGAATATCACGAAAAACTTATTGAAACCATTGCTGAAGTCGATGATGATATCATGGAAGATTATTTATCAGAAACACCGATTGCTCCGGAAAATCTGATTGCTGCCATACGAAGGGCAACCATAGATTTGAAGCTGGTTCCGGTTCTTTGCGGCAGTGCGCTGAGAAACAAGGGAATACAACCGCTCCTTGACGCCATTGTGCTGTTTCTTCCGAGTCCTGTAGATATCCCCCCCATTAAAGGTGTACACCCTGAAACCGGAGAACCGATTGTATGTAAAGCGAAAGACACGGAGCCCCTTGCAGCGCTCATATTCAAAGTCGCCATGGTTGAAGGCCGCAAACTTTCCTATGTAAGAATTTACAGCGGGACGATGAACGCCAAAACCGACGCTTACAACCCTTCTCGGAAAATAAATGAAAAACTTTCCCGAATATTGGGAATGCATGCCAACAAAAGGGAGCGGATCGATGCTGCCGGTGCCGGAAGTATTGTCGGGGTTGTTGGATTGAAGGAATCTACTACCGGCGAAACACTCTGCTCTATGGATCATCCTGTTTTGCTGGAAAAAATGGAGTTCTACGAGCCGGTCATTTCTGTGGCTGTGGAGCCGAAGACCCACGCTGATCAAGAAAAACTCGATCAAGTCATGGAAAAATTTATGGCTGAAGACCCGACCCTCAAGCTTAAAAAGGACGAAGATACCGGACAATTAATTTTGTCCGGTATGGGAGAACTTCATCTTGAAGTTATCATCAGTCGCATGCAGCGTGAATTTAAAACCAATGTAAACGTGGGAAAACCGCAGGTTGTGTACAGGGAAACCATTGAAAAAGAGGGGCGGGCATCTGCTGTATTTGACAAGGAGGTTGCGGGACACCGACACTTTGCCGAGGTAACCTTGAAACTGTTACCACTGGACCGAGGTGTTGAAAAAAGATTCAGGTCTGAAGTGGATAATGAAATAATACCGGATATTTTTATTCCCGCTATCCAAGAAGGGGTGATGGAATCTTTGGAAAGCGGTGCGCTGATGGGCTATCCGGTTGTGGATGTCGAAGCGGTTCTCATCGGCGGGGTGTATAAAGAATCCCTGAGCACGGCCTTGGCGTATAAAGTCAGTGCATCCATGGCGTGTAAAACAGCGTTTGAAAACGGTGAACCATTTCTCCTTGATCCGATTATGAATGTGGAAATTTTTATTTCAGAAGCCTTCATGGGCGATGTTATCGGGGACCTTAATTCCCGCGGTGGGAAAATTGAATCCATTGAGCACAAAATGGGGGCAAATGTTATTAAAGCCATCGTTCCGCTGTCACGCATGTTCGGGTACTCAACGTCATTACGATCGGCAACCCAGGGCAGGGGGACATTTACAATGCAGTTCTCTCATTTTGACCGGTCTTTACGGTAACCGGTTTCAAAACCTCCTATTTTTCAGCTTTCGCTTTTTCTATCTGCTTTCCTTTGATGTCTTTCAACATATTTTCAATAACGGCCTTTTTATTTGGATCATTCATGAGTTCCAACGCCTTTTTCAGATGAAAAACGGCATTTTTAACATCCCCTTTTTTTTCGTAATAAATCCCCAAATTATAATGGGCATCCTCTAGTTTTCCGAGCTTCCCATAGGTTTCACCCAGGAAATAAAAAGCACGTGGATAATTGTATTTTTTGGCGATCAGCGCTTCAAATGTGGCGGCAGCATTCATAAGATGTCCGAGCTCTACCTGGGTCCGTCCGAGATAAAAGAGAATTTCCGGATCATTGGAAACAATACTGGCGGCGCCTTCGAAAATGCGGAATGCTTGCTCATACTGGCCGTCGTTGAAATAGATCAGGCCGAGATCTTTCAAAACATAAGGATCGAATGCTCTTTTGCCCAATGCTTCTTTAAGTTGGTCAACGGCAGCTTTGTGGTCGCCTTCTCTTTCCAGAACCAGGCCGTATCCGTAATGTGCCAAAGGATTGTCAGGATTCTTTTCCACCGCCGATTTAAACTGTGTGAGTGCCGTGCTTTTATCCCCGTAAACGGCAACAAGCCGTGTGTGGGCCCTTTCAAAATTATAAGGATCCATCGGAGCTGCTGTTTTTTCATGTTTCTCGAGCCAGGTGTCGACATAGGCCATCCGTTCTTCTGCACCGGGATGTGTCTGTAAATACGTTGGAATCTGGTTTGAATCGAACCACCGTTTGCTCCGGATTTTTTCGAGTACATCCAGCAGTCCTTTGCCGTTATATCCCGCTTTTCTTTCCATGTGGAGGCCGATCTGGTCCGCCTGCCTTTCGTCTTCACGGCTGTATGCCAGAGTCATGGATTGACCGGCAGCCATAGATCCCATGGTTACTGCATTGGCGGCTGCTGCTCCCCCGGCGGCGCCAAGGAGGACGCCGGCCACCATCCCGGCAAGTGTGGCTATGTTTATTTTTCGCGCTCTTTCTATTTTCTGGGAAATATGACGGCACACCACATGCGCTATTTCATGGGACAGTATCCCTGCCAGTTCTTCTTCACTATCCATGGCTTCAAAGAGTCCGCTGTTTATAAAAATATGGCCTGCCGGGATTGCAAATGCATTATAAACATCTTCTTTTATGACATAAAATTGGTAGGAAAACGGCTGGGGAGGAAGCACCGAAATTATTTTGTTGCCGACTTCGTTGACATAGTTGACGATAAGAGGATCATCGATAATCTCGTAGTGAGTTAAAACGACTTTTATGAATTCCCGTGAAAGCTCCTCTTCTTCCTTTAGGGTAATGCCGAAAGCGAATTGAGGCGAAAAGGTGCTCCCCAGGACAATGAGCGCAGCGCATAGCAAAGTCAATTTTTCGAGAAATTTCATAGTTGCCTCGACAGAAGAGACCGATATCCATCGATTCTTGGATTAAACCAAAACCAAAAGGGTTTATTTTTTATCCGCTATTATTGAATATTCAATGGTTAATAGTCAATTCATATCTGTATATGCCTTTTCAAACATCATATTTTATGATAGAGTTTTGTCGATATGACAGATATCATATGCATAGCCAATCAAAAAGGCGGCGTGGGCAAAACGACCACAGCCATAAATTTGTCCGCCGCCCTTGCAGTTTCCGAAAAAAAAACGCTCCTTGTGGATTGCGATCCCCAGGGAAATGCAACCACCGGACTCGGCATCGATAAAAATCGTATTGATAAATCATTATACCACGGAATGATTGGAGAAGTCGATGCGAACAATCTCATTTTGGACAGCGACATCGATACGCTGAAAATCATTCCTTCACGCGTGGAGCTCATCGGTTTTGAAGTGGAAATGATGTCAAACCCGAAGCGTGAAATGGTGTTAAAAGACCTTTTATCCCGGGTTAAACATCCATTTGACTACATTGTCATCGACTGCCCGCCTTCTTTGAGTCTTCTGACGATCAATGCACTGACGGCGGCCGACTTCATACTGATTCCCCTTCAGTGCGAATTTTATGCATTGGAGGGCCTGGGGCAGCTTTTACAAACCATAAAACGTATCAAGCATCATTTGAATCCAAAACTTAAAATCGCAGGGATTCTTCTGACCATGTTTGATAAACGAACAAACTTATCCCACCAGGTGGCTGAAGATGCTGAAAAATACTTCAAGTCCCTGGTATTCGAGACCGTGATTCCCAGAAATGTCCGCTTGGGCGAAGCGCCGAGCTTCGGAAAACCTATTTTGTTGTATGATGCAGCTTCTGCGGGGGCGCAAAGTTACTTCAGCCTGGCCAAGGAGATACTGCGCAATTTTGGGAGCTTATCAAATCCGATCCAACGTCCCAAGGAACACTCAAAACTGGATAACTAACTTCACTGAATAAAAATGAAAAAAACTAAGAAAGAAAGAAAATCGGGATTGACCTCAAAAAAACCCAAAAAATTGGCCCTTGGAAGAGGTCTTGATGCCTTGTTGCCCGATATCGAACCCATCGAAAACATTTCAGAAGTATATTTTGAGTGTGATATCGAGCGGATTTATCCAAATCGTTACCAGCCCCGCCTGCGGTTTCCAAACGATGAACTTGAGGAAATGTCCCGCTCTATTAAACAGCAAGGAATCATACAACCCCTTCTGGTGAGAAAGGATGATCATGGATATGAACTCGTAACCGGCGAAAGACGCTTGCGTGCCGCAAAAAAGGCCGGCCTGAAACACGTGCCGGTTTTTGTCAAAACCATCACCGATGCAGATCTTCTGGAAATGTCCATTGTGGAAAATGTTCAACGAGAAGATTTAAATCCCATAGAAGAAGCAGAAGCGTATCACCGTCTGATCACCGAATTCGGGCTCACCCAGGATCAGGCTGCTGTGCGTGTGGGGAAAAGCAGGTCTGCTGTTGCCAACTTATTAAGGCTTCGTCAGCTGCCCGAACAGATTAAATCCAGCATAATGGATGGTGCCTTGAGCATGGGGCATGCACGCGCATTGCTGGGTGCTGCCAACTCTGCCCAGCAAAACGCCGTTTGGCGGGTCGTTGTTTCCAAAAGGCTATCGGTCAGGGAAACTGAAAATCTGGTTAAACGTTTGAAAGCCGAACAGAAAAAGCCGAAACAGGCCTCACCCGGTTCTGAACAAAGATACTTTTTGAGCCTGAGCGACGATCTTTCGCGTCACTTCGGAACCAAGGTTCAGATTAAACGACGGGGGCAAAAGGGTAAGGTTGAGATCGAATTTTACAGCAATGACGATCTCGACCATCTGCTAAGACGATTGAAGCAGATATAATGTCTATTCATATCATCATCGACGGCTATAATTTAATCCGACAGTCCAAATCCCTCGGCGCCCTTGACCGACAAGATTTACAATTGGGTCGTGAAGCGCTCCTTGACATGCTTTCAGCATACAAAAGAATAAAACGCCACACGATTACCGTCGTTTTTGATGGAACCAAAGCACTGCCCTTCTCCCAGCACAAAGATCAAATAAAAGGAATCAAGGTGAAATTTTCCCGCCGTGGAGAATTCGCCGATGCCGTGATTAAACGGATGGCCGCCAAGCTAAGGGAAAAAGCCATGGTTGTAAGCTCTGATCTGGATGTTATTCATTTTTCGGCGTCCAAAGGGTCGGCGACCATCGACTCTCCCGGGTTTGAAGAAAAGATGGCCATGGCAGTTTATACGGATACAAAGGGGATGGAAAGCGAAGAAGCGGTGGGGTGGATTCCAACGACGAAAAAAAAAGGTCCCGGCAGACGGCTTTCAAAAAGACAACGGCACAGCAGGGTCAAAATAAAAAAACTGTAAAAAAAACAAGGACCACCAGATGCTCGTTTCCATTGACGCGGCTGCCATTATCTGATAGTCACACAACGGTTCCGAGCGGTTTTTCCATAACGCTTTGAAATTTCTCAACATGAATACAAAAAAAACAAAATCAGACCTGTTTCGGATATGCGTAATAGACGGTCAGGGCGGCGGTATCGGAAGCGCGGTCATCAAAAAACTAAAAGACCTTTACGGAGAAACCGTTGAAATTATCGCCCTGGGCACCAATGCAATCGCCACCGCTCAGATGCTGAAAGCCAAAGCCAACAGAGGTGCATCTGGAGAAAATGCAATTGTTCAGACGTCTAAAAAAGTGGATATTATCATCGGGACGGTCAGCATTATCCTGGCCCATTCCATGATGGGAGAAGTTACACCCAAAATAGCAGAAGCCGTGGCTGAGAGCCCCGCTAAAAAACTGCTGATACCGCTTACCCAGGAAAATGTTGAAATCGTCGGGTTACCCTCAACGCCGCTTCCCCATCTTATAGAGGCGCTTATCGAGGAAAATTTAAAAGGGAAAATACCATGTGTGAGGCAAACGCGTACTTGATTGAAGGAGATGAGAAAATACTGGTTATGGAAGCCGTTGATTCCGTGGAACCCGAGGAGAACGGCATCAGATTGACCAGTATATTTGGAGATCAGAAATTCATAAAGGCGCACATTCATTCGCTGGCACTTGTGGACCACAATATTTTTCTGAAATCCTAACATTACGACCCGATACAATAAGCGGCTTTTATTCATAAAATTTGATGCGTTGAGCCGAACCAGCATGTGATAGATGAAAATATTAATTGCAAAGAACGCTGGTTTCTGCATGGGAGTCCGCAGAGCCGTTGAAATGGTTCTGGATACCCCGAACAAACACGAAAATCCTATCTGCACTTTTGGGCCTCTTATACACAATCCCCAGGTTCTAAATCTTTTGGAAGAAAAAGGGATATCCATTCTCGATGAAGTACCGGATCACGGATCCGGTACAGTTCTGATTAGAGCCCATGGCGTTCCACCCGACACCAAAAAAAATCTGAAAAAAGCCGGTTTCAAGGTTATCGACGCCACATGCCCCCGCGTTATAAAGGTACAAACCATCATCCGGAAACATGCACGACAAGGTTGTGCCGCGATCATTATTGGAGACAAAGCACACCCTGAAGTCATCGGTCTTCTGGGGTATGCAGGGGATAAAGGGTATGTTGTCGACAATATCGATGATCTTGATTCTCTTCCTTCGTTTAAAAGCGCCATCATCGTTGCCCAGACCACACAGAACACCCTCTTTTTTGAAAAGGTAAAAACCTGGGCAAACCAAAATTTTCCGCACTACAAGATCTATGATACCATTTGCGATTCCACGGCCAAGCGCCAGGCTGAAGTCCATCACCTGGCAGATTCTGTGGATGCCGTTATTGTTGTGGGGGGATATAACAGCGGAAATACAAAGCGGCTTGCCGAAATTGCCCGAAAGACCGGCAAGCCGACGTACCACATCCAAGAGGAATCGGAAATCGATATGGGTGCACTTTCTGAAGCAAGCTGTATTGGGATTGCAGCCGGCGCTTCCACCCCGAACTGGATCATCAATAAAATCTACAGAAAGCTCGAAGCCCTCCCTTATAAAAAGAAGCAGCGCTGGAAAAGGAGCGTGTTTGCTGCCCAGCGAGCCCTTCTTCTCACAAATATCTATGTGTCCATGGGCGCCGGATGCCTTTGCTATGCCTGTATCAAGATTCAGGAGATTTCAAACTACTTGCCGTTTGTATTGATATCCGTGCTTTATGTTCAATCCATGCATATCTTCAACAACCTGATCGGTACAAAGGCAGACCGATACAATGACCCTGACAGGTCTTTTTTTTATCACGAAAACAAGATCCCCCTTGCCCTTCTCGCCGTTACAGCTGGGGGCGTTGGGCTGATCATCGCCTATTCAACAGGAAAGATACCCTTTCTGATCCTTCTCGGCATGAGCATCATGGGACTTTCTTACAATCTGAGACTGATACCGGCAAATTTCGCAGGCAGCAAGTACCGGCGGATAAGGGATGTCCCGGGATCAAAAACTGTTCTGATTGCAATGGCATGGGGAATCGTGACATCTGTATTGCCCTCCCTGTCCGTACCCGAGAATATTCGTCTGAGTACGGTCATCATACTCCTGTGGTCTCTAAGCCTGGTCTTTGTCAGGACGGCATTTTTTGACGTTCTTGATATGCAGGGCGATCGCATTGTGGGAAAAGAGACGATACCCATACTTCTGGGAGAAAAGCGAACCTTGCGCCTTTTAAAAATGATACTGGCCATAAATTTTGGCATTTTGATTTTGTCCAGCGTCTTACATCTTATCTCGAGTCTCGGATTTGCCCTTGCGATCTGCCCCGCTTTTATCTTCATCGTTCTTTCAGCCCACGAACGCGGTTATATGCTCCCCGGGATCCGGCTGGAGTTTTTGGTTGAAAGTAACTTTGTTATGGCGGGCTTGATCGCCCTTTTTGGGTCTTTTCTTTAGCTTGATCCACTCGGCGGGCGGCTTGTTTCCTTTGTCAAACCGCTCCAAGGACAATGCTTTTTTCAACCCGTATATTAAAGTTCCACAAGGCAAAAATATCAGGATATCATAAAATGACAAACAGAAAAAAATTGCTGATCGTTGGCGGTGTTGCAGGCGGAGCGTCGTGCGCCGCAAGGGCAAGAAGACTTCGCGAAGATGCCGATATTATCCTATTTGAACGCGGATCCCATATCTCTTTTGCCAATTGCGGTCTCCCGTATCATATCGGGAAAGTTATTCCAAGAGAGCGGTCGCTTTTTATTGCTTCACCGGAGTTGTTTAAAAGACAGCTTAATGTGGACGTAAGAACACAAAATAATGTCCGATATATTGACCGTAAAAATAAAAGGATCGATGTCGAAAATTTAAAAACCGGGGAAGTATACCGTGAAAGCTACGATGCCCTTGTCCTTTCTCCCGGGGCGGCACCCATAAAACCTGATTTCAAGGGGATAGATCTCCCTGGCATCTTTACCTTGCGCACCATTCCGGACATGCGAAAGATTATCGACTGGATTAAAACCCGAACGGTGAAAAAAGCCGCTGTCATCGGCGGCGGATTCATCGGTCTGGAGATGACTGAAAATTTGAAAATACAGGGAATAGATGTCTCCATCATAGAAATGCTGCCACAGGTCATGCCTTTTTTAGATCCTGAAATTGCGGCGTTCATCCATGATCATCTTAAGTCCAAAGAAATATCACTCTTTTTGGGGAGTCCTGTTACCGGCTTCAGACAGAAAAACAATGGTATGATCGAGGTTATGATCGAATCCGGCAAAACGGTTGCAGCGGATGTGGTCATTCTTGCCATCGGTGTTCGTCCGGAGGTTGAGCTGGCAAAAACGGCAGGTCTTGCCATTGGCAGCCTGGGAGGGATTCTGGTTGACGATCAAATGCGCACCAGTGATGAAAATATTTTTGCTGTCGGCGATGCCGTTGAAGTAAAAAACTTTGTCACCGCCGCACAAGGTTTGATTCCGCTGGCAGGTCCGGCCAACCGTCAAGGACGAATAGCGGCGGATGTCATCATGGGAAACAATAGAACTGCGTCGCCGCGATTCCGCGGCGTGCAGGCCACAACAGTTTGCGGTGTACTCGGCCTGACCATCGCTGCCACGGGCATCAGCGAAAAAGCATTGAGGCAGTTGGACGGAAATGAAGATTTAAAACCTTACGAAAAAATTTATCTCACCCCGAATCACCATGCCGGATATTATCCAGGCGCAAAACCCCTGACATTCAAATTGATTTTTTCAACCCAAAACGGACGGATACTGGGTGCCCAGGCCGTCGGGACGGAAGGTGTCGAAAAAAGAATCGATGTGATTGCAACAGCTATTCAGCATAACGGAACCGTATTCGACCTTGAGGAATCGGAACTGTGCTATGCACCGCAATACGGCTCTGCTAAAGATCCCGTCAACCTCGCGGGTATGATCGCATCGAATCTGATGCAAGGATATACGTCAATTGTCCATTGGGAGGATCTTTCCGAATCTGATGCATTTATTCTTGATGTTCGCGGACCTTTCGAATTCAAAAACGGTTATGTTAAAAATGCGGTGAATATCCCTCTGGCTGATTTAAGGAAGCGGATGTCGGAACTTCCCCGGGATCGGGAAATATGGACATACTGTTATGAAGGAAAACGGTCTTATTTTGCCTTGCGCATTCTGAAACAGTATGGTTTTAAAGCGGAAAATATTTCCGGAGGGTATTTGATGTATCTGGCCGTAAAACAATTCAAAGACATTGAGTAAAAAATCGTTGATCGGTGAACAGCCGGCGTGTTGTCCTTTTAATCATTGGACGAAACAACGGCCTTAGGTACCCGTCTGTTTATTTCCAAATGGTGGGTTCCGTACCGGACAGAAGTCTTTTGATGTTTTCTATGTGGCGAAAACCGATGAATACAGCAGTTGCAACGGCACATCCTGTGAGGACTCCGGAGCCGGTGGCCTTCCAGACAGCAACCGGCAGAACGGCAGCGGCGGCGAGGGATGCCGCCGAGACACGGTTGGACCCGCAAACAAACAGGATAAAGACCAGAATTACAACCCCCAATGCCGGCGGTGAAATTACGGCAAAACACCCGGCTGCAGTTGCAACGCCTTTGCCGCCGTTTTTAAACTTCATATATATCGGATAAAGGTGGCCCATAAAGGCGGCAAAGGCAACCAGTGAAATGTAGAAGGAGGCCCACAATTCATTTGAATCTGTTAGCGATACCGCCAACCAGACCGGAACGGCGCCCTTGAGGACATCGCCGGCAAGGGTTAAAATCCCGAGCTTTGCCCCTGCCACGCGCCTTACATTGGTTGCACCGATATTTCCACTCCCCTCCTGCCGTATGTTTATCGAGGTGAACAGCCGGGTCAGGACAAGACCCCAGGGGATGGAGCCCAGGAGATACGCAAAAAACGGCAGAATGAGAAGTTTAATCATTTAAGCGACACCACGATCTTATTTTAATGAAACGATACACAATGAGCCATACATCGTGTATCCTGAAAATATAGTGGATATCATATCACTATCGACAGTAATATCAAGTCTATATAATATTTCTCAAAAGAGAGCCGTTTTTACGTGAAACCTGTAAGAATGCCCATTGAAGATATTTTAGATCTTCACACCTTTAAACCTAAAGAGGTGCCTGATCTTCTGGTCGATTACTTTTATGCTTGTATCGATGCAGGTATTTATTCTGTACGAATCGTTCATGGAAAGGGCCGGGGAATATTGAAGAAGCGGGTTCAAGAGCTTTTGAAAAAAAATCCGCTGGTGGAATCCTATAAAAATGCACCCCTGGAAGCCGGCGGTTGGGGCGCTACCCTGGTGGAACTTAAACCAAGATTCGAATAGCCATATGTCAGGGTGTTTGGGGGTGTCTGCGGTCATATAAAAGGAAATTATTATCCTGTGATGTTCCATACTGAATTCCATTTTCCATGTTACCTGAATTACCCAATATGTAACCAAAGTAATACTAAATGTGGTATTAATTTCACAATTTTACGGCCTGTTCGCCGTTTGTTTGAGCTAACCATTTGAAATATCAGGAAGCGAAAAAACTTCCTGATCCTGCATGATTTTTGCATGCATGTAACGCAATAACGAACGCATTCAAAACAACCGGAGTTTCCTGCAGCGCCGTTGAAACGGGATCTTTGAATTGCTTCAACAAACTGGGGAAATACGCACGCTGTTCCAATTTAAGAAAGACTCAATAAGAATCTGTATCGCTTATGACCCATGAATTACACGATAACGGCGGCCGGCGCTCAGGGACGGACCGGCGGGAATATTCTTACACCTCTTACATACCTGAACGAAGATCGGGTAAGGAACGGAGAAGTGGGTTGGATAGAAGGGTGAAACCGAGAACATCAGAATAAAAAAAATACCGGGATATTTTGGATCAAAAAAGGCGGGGCCGGCAAAGGCTCTGCCTTTTTTATTTGACAATACCCCCAAAGTTCCTGTATATAGTTTCACGTTAATATAATTCTACTATATACAGTAGAATAGACCGTTGAAAAACGATCCCTTTTTATCAATCCCGGCGTCAGACTCAAGTTTTGATCTTCGAAATTTTCGGTCAGGAGTGTCCTGATGAGTGCTTATCCCTATCTTCAAAAAGAGCGCAGAAACGGCATAGAAAGACGCAAAAGCAGGGTGCCGGTGGGAATAACTTTTGAGCTCGTCGACCGCAGGCAAAAAAACGACCCCTATTACAGTGGTCCTGAAAGGCGAAGCGGTATGGATAGAAGGGGTTTGATTTGGGATAGAAGAACACCCAAAGTAACCTGTTGCAGCTAAATGAACCCTATTCCCGTCCGTACTTTCTATAGACCATTTTGGGCCCTGGTACAATCCTCCTAAATAGGCATTTTTCGAATGTTTCCCCTTAATTGAGAGCGCGTCGAGGATGCTCCACCCGCTGAAGAAAATCCCGTGAATAGTGGAAGTTTTCCGGTGTCATCGGTGTGTCCGCCTCTGGAGTGCTGTTCCTCAGGGTAACAACGTGGGATTTTTTTCAAAAAAAATGTTGCAATTTATAAATTAATATGTTTAACAAAATAAACAATCCTTCTCAACCCATAAGAAACCGGGGAATTATATGGCCATCCATAAATTTGAATCCTTTTTACAACGGGTTTGTGAAGCCACGGGAATCGCATCACAAACTGAATTGGCGTCCGCCCTTAATATCAACCGATCGGCAATTACCCAAGCCAGGAAAAAAGATTCTATACCTGACAAATGGATATTGAAACTGTATCGAACCTTTGGCTTAAACCCGGACTGGGTCGAAACAGGCTTCGGTCCAACATTCCTGAAACCATCGGCGTCCAGCGATTCCATATTTAAAAATATCCCGAAGGTCAAAGCCAGGCTGAGTGCTGGCGGCGGCTCTTTTGAAGTCGGATCCGAAATAGAAGGTTATTATGCTTTTCGGAAGGAGTGGTTGACCACAAAGGGAAACATAAACAAAATCGTTTTAATGGACATTTTCGGTAACAGTATGGAACCAGAAATAAAGGATGGCGATACCGTACTGATAGACCAGTCTCAAAAAGATATCTTGGCAGGTGCTGTATACGCTGTTGGTATTGATGATACGATCATGGTTAAACGACTGGAAAAACATCCCAATAAACTTGTTTTACACAGTGACAACAAGGATTATTCTCCCATTTATCTTCAAGGTAATGAAATAAATAGTGTCCGTATTATTGGTAAGATAATCTGGATTTGCCGAGAATTCAGGTAATTTTTTTTGCCGTTTATGTTTATATATATAAACTTTATGAAATTTAAATTAACAGGAAGGGTGAAATATGCAACAGCGGTTTTGTGCACATAGCAGTGTTATATGGGGCCAACCCCTATTTTTGAACATGAACTGCCAGACAAATTTCAGATCCGACGGTGACAGAATCGAAGATCGTCTCACAAGCTGTCCCTTTTATCGATTTTTTCATATTGAAGATCTCTGCAATCCCGTTGAAACGGGATCTCCGCCCCAGTTAAACAGAAAAGACCCATAGGTTTCACCCCGATGGAATATAAATAGAAAATGCATTCCATTGGGCAGGCGGGGTGAACTTCGCTTCAACATGGTTGGGGGGAATGCGCTTGCCCGGTTGAATCCTCGAAATTCAACCGGGCGAGCGGTTACAGTTCATAACTTTTAGGAGAATGGAAATGACAAGACACGAAGTGTACCCAGATTACCATGAAAGGTATGAATATCATGGAAACACCGCCATTGAAATAATCAGAAAACAGGGCCGAACGACCATTAAACAAGATTGGATATTGTTCGATTCCGTTGAGGAGGCTCAAGATTTTTTTTATGACAACTAGCGGGATCACAGAAGATACGATGCTGGATAAAATCATTGATGGCATATTGGATTGTATTTTTTTGGTGATGATCTTAATCCTGTCAATCCTGGGAACGTTGTGTTTCGGATTGTAACCCTGGCAACCCGGCGATTATTTCATGCCGGGTAAACGCCTCGGGGTAGTATCCAAGGAATAAACATGCTATATCAAATCCATCTGCGCCTTTATAATAGTAGATGCGCTCAAGGGTAAGGCCCAGGCCGGCGAAAAAGCGCAGTTTCACAAAAAAAAATTCCCAATACCCGAAGATGGAACAGATTATCCCGCTGACAAAAGATCTGATTCGATTCAAATCGATGCACTCAAAACCTATGGAAATTAGGCGATGTGTGGCGTTTATTGAAAATTTTTTGAAAACGTATGAGATTGAATACCGGTTGCTCGACCACCCGAAAGTTCCGTCGATTATAGTTGCGCCTTCAAGCGGTTTTGTTCCGGTATTGTTCATGTCTCACATCGATGTCGTCGATTCGCCGGATGAACGCTTCGTTCCTGTGGAAAAAGATCAAAGGCTTTACGGCCGGGGAAGCCTCGATGATAAATATGCGGTGGCCCTGTCGCTGGTGCTGTTGAAAAAACACCTGAAGCGACTCCGAAAGCAGGGGAAACGCCCAGACGATTTGCCATTCGGAATTTTGATTACCAGTGACGAGGAGATTGGCGGCTTCAACGGCGCAAAAAAGGCGCTTCAGAAGATTAAAGCAGACTTTTGCATCGTTCTGGACGGCGGCAGCGTCGAAAAAATCGTGGTTAAAGAAAAGGGGCTCCTCCGGCTGAAGCTCATCTCAAAGGGAAAGACCGACAACGACCCAAAACCCTGGCGCGGTGAAAACGCCCTCGAAAAACTGATCGACGATTACATTAAAATTCGGACATATTTTGTGCGATCGGCCCCGGAACACTGGCACAGGGCTGTAAATATCAGCCGTATCGAGGCCGGGAAACAGTTTCACCGGGTTCCAAAATATGCCGAGGCGACGCTCGACATCCGTTACACGGAAAATGACAACATGGAAGCCTTCATCGCCAAGATTCAAAAAGAATTGCACAGCACGGTGGTGATCGAAGCCATCGCGCCGATTTTCGATGAAGGTCCCTCATCTTACCTGGATCTGCTGTTGGCGATTTCAAAAAACACCGCTGTGGGATTTGAAGACGGATCCAACGACGCTCGATTTCTTTCGGAATACGGAATCAAAGGAATCATCTGGGGTGCCGATGGAGACCAAAGCCAGCATTCCGAGACCGAGCACGTCAACGTTGAAAGCGTTTATAGCCTCTATCGTATCTTGAATGCGTTTATCGGTCAGCTGCCCATCAGGCCGTACACCGTTTAAATTGTGGTATTCGGCCAAGGCAGGCAGGGGGGGCCGGAGACGGGTTTTTGTATATCATTCCCACCGGTTGCCGCCGATATTTTTCAAATCGATATACTGTACCGTCCCCCGCTCATTGACAAAAGAGGTGAGAATCGAACTGACCAGACTGATCAACAGCGACCCAAACACCGCCGACCAGAATCCGGAGACTTCAAATCCGGATATCACGCCCGATACCATCATAAGCATAATTGCGTTGATCACAAAGGTGAAAATACCCAGGGTCAATATATTTATGGGAAGGGTCAATATTAATAGTATCGGCCGGAAAAAAGCATTCAGTATGCCTAAAATAGCCGCAGCAAAGAGTGCGGAGGAAAAACCACTGATGCGTATCCCGTCAAGCAGATATGACGTTACAACGATGGCAGCCGTTAAAATTAACCACCTCAGGAAAATTCCTTTCATAAATTTTCTCCACGAACACCGTATAAAATTTTCGGTAAAAATTGTCGTTTTAAAGCGGATCTTCAGAGGTCTCCAGGCTCAACAGTTTGGGGCCCTGTTTGAAGACGAATCGGTCCTCCACCGTCTCCCAGATCCATCCCGAGAAACCGTAACCCCCCACCGGCTTGTTGACAAATGCGCCGACCCATGATTCGGATCGGCCCTGATTAACCCCCACCGTTCCGAAGCGCCCGAAGGTCATTTCACGGACCCGATGACAATAGGGTTCGCCGACGAGCTTCTCTTCGAGTCTGCGTGCCTCATCTTCGCTGCCGTAAATTGCGGCTCTCAGGCCATAGCGATTGTCCCGGGCCAGACGGACGGCCGCTTCAAACGTCGGAAACGCGCTGACGAAAACAACTGGACCGAAGATCTCATTCTTCATGCCCAGCATCTCCTGACGGGCCTCCACCACCACCGTGGGATAAACCAGGTTGCCTTCGATGTTGCCGCCCAAAACGATTCGAGCGCCCCTATCCACAGCGTCTTTGAGCTGGGCCTTGATGGCCGAAACCGCTCTGGGGCTCGCCACCGGCCCCATTTCAGTAGCAGGATCTTCGGGATCGCCAATTTTCACCGCCCGGCTGAAATCGAGAAACAGCTCAAGAAAATCGTCGTGGATGGACTCGTGCAAGTAGACCCGCTCCGGTGCCGTGCAGGTTTGACCGGCATAAATGTATTTGGAAAAGGCCAGTTCCCGGGCCGCTTCCTCTAGGTCGGCACCGGGAAGAACAATAAATGGGTCTTTGCCCGGTCCTTCGAAAACAAATTTTTTTCCAAGGCCCTTAATGGCGTCCAGATAGTGTATGGCATATTCGTCGGTGCCGAACAGACAGATTGCGGGTATTTGCGGATCGGCAATGGCATTCTCGAGAAATTTCCTGCCGTCAGCGTATTCAAAACGGATGGCGTCGCCGAAGATAGGCTTGTAAAGAGATTCGGTAAGTCGGGAAATTTCAGAGCCTCGGGTAGCGAATTTCACGCGGACCCGGTTTCCCACCATGAAAATGGACACGACGGCCGTGTTCAGCCAGGCGCTGCCGTTGTATGGCAGTGCCAGGGCAACTTCCTGATCCGGACCGCATATGGGCAGGCGGTCCGCAAACACGGACGCCATTTGCTCAAAACCCTGTAAGTTGGTAAGGACAAGGTCCGTTTCGATCCTGCATTCTCTGCGTGTAAAGCCGGTGTCCCGCACTGCGGTGGCGATCATTTGATCCCGGTGTGTTGTGATGGCTTTAACTAATCGATGAACCTGATCAAGCTTTTCTTCGACTCCTTGCATTTTTCCCCCATCAGGATATGAAACGTCCGCACAGGGTTATACATCATTTCTGAAAAAGCAAGTCCTTTTCGTTGATCTCCCGGGTCTTGTAGAATGCTATCCCGGGCCACTCTTTTATGCAATAGTCGAGCTGCCATTCACTTGTGGTCAGATAGGCACTTGCCCCTTCGGCATCCACTGCAATGTTGGACCTGTTTTTCTTCTCAAAATCCGCCATCTTTTTAGGATCGTCGGATTCCACCCACCGTGCAACATGATAATCGACCGGCTCGTAAACCGCATCAACACCATATTCAGATGTGAGACGTGCCATGGTAATGTCAAACTGCAGCAGTCCAACGGCGCCGAGGATATAGTAGTTTCCGGCAACCGGTCTGAAAACCTGAACCACCCCCTCTTCTGCGAGATGGGCCAGCCCTTTTTGAAGATGTTTTGCTTTCATGGGGTTCTTGAGAATGACCTTACGGAAAAATTCAGGGGCAAAATTGGGAATTCCGCAGAATTTTAAGGGCTCTTTTTCGGAAAACGTGTCACCGATCTTTATGGTGCCATGGTTATGAATGCCGATGATGTCGCCGGGATAGGCTTCCGCCACGTTTTCACACGCATTGGCCATGAAAATGGTGGCATTTGAAAATGTAACTTCTTTTCCGATTCTGTGGTGAACCGCCTTCATGCCTCGGGTGAATTTCCCGGAACAAACCCGTATAAATGCGATTCTGTCCCTGTGTGCCGGATTCATATTCGCCTGGATTTTAAATGCAAATCCGGAAAAAGATTCCTCGTAGGGAGAGACGTCCCGTGTCACAGAAGCCCTGGAACCGGGAGCCGGAGCCATCTCAACAAAAGCGTCCAGCATCTCCTTGACACCGAAATTGTTGATGGCACTTCCGAAAAAAACAGGGGTCTGGTTGCCTTTCAGGTAATGGTCGAGGTTAAAAGGATCTGCAACGCCTTCGATCAATTCAACATCCTCTCTTAACTCGTCTGCCTGACTTCCAAGAATCTCATCGAGCGTTGAGACCGAAAGATCGTTGATCAAAATGCCTTCCCTGCGCCGTGTCTCCCCACCCGGCGCAAAAAGATGAAGCTCTTTTTTATAGAAGTTGTAGACCCCCTTGAATCTTTTTCCCATGCCCACGGGCCAGGAAAGCGGTGTGCACTCGATCTGCAGCTTGCTTTCGATATCATCAAGGATGTCAAGAGGTGCCATCCCCTCTCGGTCGAGCTTGTTGATAAAGGTCATTATGGGCGTGTTGCGCATGCGGCAGACTTCCATCAGCTTCTCGGTCTGGGGCTCGACCCCCTTGGCATTGTCGATAACCATAAGGGCGCTGTCAACCGCCGTAAGAACCCTGTAGGTATCCTCGGAAAAGTCTTGATGCCCGGGAGTATCCAGAAGATTTATCTCAAAGTCCCGATAATTGAACTTCATCACCGATGTGGTGACGGATATGCCCCTTTCCTTTTCTACGGCCATCCAGTCGCTGGTGGCATATCTTTCCGCCTTGCGGGCCTTGACGGCCCCTGCCTGCTGAATGGCCCCGCCGTAAAGCAGAAGCTTTTCCGTCAACGTGGTCTTCCCTGCGTCCGGATGGCTGATGATGCCAAACGTCCGGCGCCGGTCGACCTCTTTTTTGTTATTACGCATGATATATTTCTCGGATCTTTACAACCCATCGGGGCCAAGCTTTTACGAATGGGGTTAAAAGCCAACGGTCGAAAATTAATGAACTCCTTCGTTAGTTCTATTCTTTGGCGACCGCATCTGATGCCGCTTCGGTTTGGAAAGGACCCGCTTGTGCAGCCGGATGGATCTTGGTGTAACCTCCACCATCTCATCATCTGCTATAAAGTTTATGGCCCGCTCGAGGGTCATGGGCTTCACCGGCGAGCATGCCGTGCTTTCATCTTTTCCGGAAGCCCGCATGTTTGTGAGCTTCTTCTCCTTGCTCGGATTGGCATTGATGTCACCCTCTTTATTGTACTCCCCAATGATCATTCCCTCATAAACAGGTTCTCCGGGGGCAATGAAAAGACGGCCTCTGGGTTCAAGGTGAAAGAGTGCGTATGCAACAGCGCTCCCCTGCCTGTCTGAAACAATTGAGCCGGTAAACCGGGTGGGGAAATCACCGCGAAACGTTTCATACCCTGCAAAAAGGGTGTTCATGATTCCGGTTCCCTTTGTGTCCGTAAGGAATTCATCTCTATAACCGATCAAAGACCGCGAGGGAATGGAAAATTCAGCCCGTATCCTTCCGTTTCTGTCATTGACAAGGTTTGTCAGCCGCCCCTTTCTCAAGGAGAGCTTTTCGGTCACAATCCCCAAAAAATCTTCATCACAATCCACAAACAGCTTCTCAATGGGCTCAAGGGTTTTCTCGTTTTCATGTTTCAAAATCACCTTGGGACGGCCGACAGAAAGCTCAAATCCTTCCCTTCGCATGGTTTCGATAAGGATGACCATCTGGAATTCTCCTCGTCCCTTCACAATAAAGCGGTCCCGGTCCTGGGTCTGTTCAAACCTCACGGCAACGTTTTGGAGCGTCTCCTTGATCAGCCGCTCACGGATCTTGCCGGACTGTACGATCCTGCCCTCCTTGCCGCGCAACGGCGACGTGTTTATCGTGAATTCCATGGAGATGGTCGGCTCGTCTACGGTGATTCTCTTTAAGGATTTCGGATACTCCTTTGTGCAGATCGTGTCACCGATCATGACATCTTCGATCCCGGAAAGAACAACAATTTCGCCGGTTTCTGCAATATCGGTCGTTTTGAGCGTCATACCGTCATATACCTGAAGCTTGGAGATCTTGAGGGGGAGGCGCTCCGCTTTATCATTGATGCAGGCCAAGGTATCATTGAATTGGGCATTCCCGTTAACAACTCTGCCGATGGCGAGCCTTCCGAGATAATCTGAATACCCGAGATCCGACACCAGCATCTGAAACGGTTCTTCGGGATCGTATTCAGGGGGCGGTATTTCATTGATGATGGTTTCAAAGAGAAGATGAAGATCATCGCTTTTTTCGGCCAGGGTCTTTTGTGCGACGCCTTCGCGTCCGATGGCATACAGATACGGAAAATCGAGCTGTTTACCGTCGGCATCAAGGTCTATGAAAAGGTCATATATCTCATCGAGCACCACATCGGGCCGGGCATCCTTTCTGTCGATCTTGTTGATCACTACAATAACCTTGAGGCCTATCTCCAAGGTTTTTTTCAACACGAAACGGGTCTGCGGCAGCGGCCCTTCAGAAGCATCAACCAGAAGAATCGCACCGTCAGCCATGGAAAGTGCGCGCTCGACCTCACCGCCGAAATCGGCATGGCCGGGGGTATCGATGATGTTTATTTTTACGCCCTTCCATCGCACCGAACAGTTTTTTGCAGCAATGGTGATCCCTCTCTCCCGCTCCAGATCCATGCTGTCCATCATTCTCTCGTCGACTTCAAGGCCCGGCCTGAAGAGCCCGCTCTGCTTTAACATGGCATCAACAAGGGTGGTCTTGCCGTGGTCGACATGTGCGATGATCGCGATATTCCTTATGTTTTCATTTCTTGCAACGTTTTTCACTGAATTCACTTCCCGATAAATTTAGTCATAAAAAAAACCGGGTCCCTTGGGCCCGGATCTTTGTTGTATAATGGATAACTAATAAAGATAAGCATCCAAACTTTTATTACAACTATTTATTCACGAATTATTAACTAGTGCCCATCCATAAATACATTTGAGCACTGAGTAGTTTCCAATTCATAAATGAGATATTTTAAGCTGTTCGATCTGCCGTACGGAATATGGCACTCGCTGCACGGATATCTCATCGAATCCTCGGCGGGTTGAAATTTTTGGAAAAAAATGTTAAAAATTGCTTAAAAATCTTTCCTTTGCCCCATACCCTAGGATGCGAAGCCTTGTCGGTAACGTACGCGGAAGAAAATTTTTGCCGCTATTTTCCCAGATGCGTTTTTAATCCAACGCCGGGAGAAGAAGGGATGGTGGATGGTCTAAAGGGCGCACAAAAACTGATCAACATCATCATCGATTTCTTTGCGAATTACAGCTTCCAGGTCAGCCTGACGGTGTACCAACGTTTGAAAGCAAGGGATATAGAGATTCCGTTTTCGCAAAGAGACGTTCATATTGTTTCGCGATCCTGAAAATGAACACCACAGCCGGCGAAACCCGGGTGTTCACATGACCTTTTGGACCGCCCAAAACAGCACCATCCCGACGACAACGGTACCTCCCAGGGATTTCGTTTTCAGCGCAAAAACAAAGGTCGGCAAGGCCACCCAAAGCTCCGGCCGCCACAGGATCAAGTGGCGGGGTGTGCCCACGGTGACCAGCTCCGGCACTAAAAGGGCGCTGAGAATCGCCGCAGGAATCAGGTCGAGCCAATCGATCAACCATTGGGGGAGATTCCGCCGGGCCAGGAAAAACAGGGGAAACCACCGGGGCAGATAGGTCACCAGGCCCATGCCGAGAACGATCCATAAATATCCTGTATGAATTGTCATTGAATCCATTTTCTTATACCCAGAACCGTCGTTGCCGCAAATATGGACGCCAGGACAATGTATGAGCTGCCGGGAATTACCAGTGACAGAATTGCCGCCGCCAGACCGGAGATGATCGCCGTGATCACATATATGCGCCCTCTGAGCTGAAATATCAACAGGCAGATAAACATCGCCGTCAGCGCATAATCGATACCGAAGGCACCTTCGGGAAAAAATCTGCCGCTGTATCCGCCGATGAGGGTGCTGGCAACCCAGGCAACGTTTGCCGTGTGGTTGACCACCAGCGCCTGATCCAGCCCCCAGGTCTTCTGGCTGAACCGGGCATGGTTTACGGCAAAACTTTCATCGGTAACCCCGTAGGCAAAAAGGGCTAGTTTCTTTCGGGTTGTATCGCCCAAAAATACCGCCAGAGACGAACTCATCAAAAAATGCCTCAGATTAACCGCAAACGTCGTAACAATAATCGCGGCCGCCCCGGCCCCTGCGGACAACATGGATACGGCAATAAACTGAGCGCTACCGGCAAAGACCAGAATAGACATGAGCATGATTTCAACCGGATCAAGACCGGCCTTCTGGGCCAGTACGCCAAAAGCAAGTCCGATGGGAATATACCCGAGGCAAATGGGCCAGGCCGCCGCCAGACCCTGTAGAATTGAAACCTTGACATTCTGGCTGTTTTTTGGTGAATCAGACATCATCTTGTTACATTTCATAACCACCTAAAAAATGGGTTGTGCAGGGCTCCTGATCGGGCCGTCAACGACGATGGCTTCACCCAAATGCGAAACATTCGCCGGGGCCCGCCAGGGTGTCGGTTTTCGCTGTCCGGGCCAACGCAAAATTATCTATACTTTCTTGGCTAATAAATTTTGTCAATTATTTTCTAAACTCAAGCACAAAAGACGTCCCGCTGGCGCGAGGATATATCACCGAATGAAAAGAATACAAATAGTTGGAATTATAGCGCTTTTAATTTTGGGCCTCGCTGCTGAGGCCAACACTGCACCTGTAAACACCCCGGATGTCCGCCGCTATGTTTACACCGGCGACGGGAGGCTTAATCTTGTCAGCGCAAAGAACGGGATGTCCTTCAATGGGAGGTACCGGACAGGCAAGGGCATCTATCATGAAAAGGCTCTCAAAGCCATCGATGGTCTGTTTGGGGTTGACCATGACCCGGACGGTTTCATCGTATCCCTGCGGCTGATCGAGTTTATCGATTTTTTAGAAGATCGTTTTCATCCAGGGGCACGGATCACCATCGCTTCCGGATGGAGAAGCCCCCAATACAATACCGATCTTCGCAACAAGGGAAAACTGGCTGCAACGGCCAGCCTCCATCAATACGGGATGGCGGCAGACATAAAAATAGCCGGGACGTCATCCAAGGACATCTGGAACACTGTCAAAAAACTCGGGTTCGGCGGAACCGGCTACTATCAGGGAGAACTCGTCCATGTGGATGTGGGGCCCGCGCGTTCATGGGATGAGAAAACATCCGGCGTGGGTACGGATATTTCGGTTCACAACAAACTGATCGCGCTCGTCACAGACTATGACGTTTATCTCCCGGGAGAGACGATCGCACTCAGATTCATCCGGATGACGGCATTTCCCATCGGTGTAGTACCTGAATTTGTTATTGAAAGTGTAGAAAAGGCCGGTCCATCCAAGGAGATCACCCGTTTTAAACCGTCGTTTGCATCCGCCGCCGCCGGCGACTGCCCTCGGTTTTCCCATATGGACCAGATGGCGGGAATCCTTTGGCAATTGCCCCGGGGTATCGCTCCCGGTCGATATACGATCCGTGCGTCATTCTGCCAAAGGCTATGGGACGAGATGTCGGTTGAAATCACCACACCTGAATTCGAAATTTTCGAATCGAGCGCAAACAAAATGAAGATCAACAGTAAAAAATAAAAATTTCTGTGTGATATATGCTTGAAATTATGATAGTTATAAAAAAGTGTGCCTGATTTAAAGCTCCTCAAAAAAGGTCCCGGTATGATCGAAAATAACAAAGAGCCCCGTCTGAACATTCGGCAGTGCCAAGTCGGCCCCTGGGGT
The DNA here is from genome assembly GCA_032126435.1 of Desulfobacterales bacterium. Classification (GTDB taxonomy): domain Bacteria; phylum Desulfobacterota; class Desulfobacteria; order Desulfobacterales; family UBA11574; genus JAAXQD01. Next base: position 37,893 of record JAQBBE010000147.1, read on the forward strand.
CTGAATGCATATGCTCTGGTTTGTTCAAAGACCCGAAAAAGTGTCCTGATCGACCCCGGAGCCGAGCCGGCGGCACTGGAGCGACTGCTGGCGGAAACTGACCCGATAGCCATATTACTGACCCACACCCATTCTGATCACACAGGCGCGTTGGCTGAAATGCGAAAACGACTGAAGGTCCCGCTAATGGCGCATCCCGGACATCACGCCGACGTTATGAAGGAGGCTGCCGACCAATGGCTACACCATGGGAGCACGATTCACGTCGGCGATCATCGAATAAACGTCTATCACACACCGGGCCACAGTGCGGATCAAATATCTCTGAGGGCGGAATACCATCATTACGCCATCGTCGGAGATACAATTTTCGAAGGTGGTCCGGGGAAAACAGGGTCTGGAGAAGAGTTCCGGATCACCCTGGAAACATTACGAAAAATCGTGTTGTCCTGGCCGGATGAGACCGTCTGTTATCCCGGTCACGGGCCTTCATTTTGTTTGGGGGATAAGCGGCAAGATATCGAAAAATTTCTCAATAAGGATCATGGATCTTTTTTTGGAGATGCAACCTGGGATATGTAACACCCTAATTGATCGTAAAAAGACTCGGAAAGGTTTTTAATATGTCGTCAGCAAAGGGTATGATTGTCCTCATGGGCTCCGGTGAACTCACCGCCACAATGGTGGAGGTGCACAAAAAAATACTCGCCCGGCTGCCGGACCCTCCCAATGCGATTTTTTTAGACACCCCCGCCGGGTTTCAGCTGAATGTCGAAGAGATTTCCAGGAAAGCCGTGGAATATTTTCGGGTTCACGTTCAAAAACCCCTCGCCGTCGCCTCGTATCAATCCGCTGAGAATACCACGGCATTTGAAGCCGAAACAGCGTATGATCTGCTGCGAAACGCACATTTTGTGATAGTGGGACCGGGCAGCCCCACCTATGCGGTTCGTCAGCTTCAGAAAACACCGATCCCCGAAATTCTCAATACCGTCATTCAATCCGGCGGCTGCCTGGTGGCTGCAAGCGCAGCCGCCCTGACCATGGGCCGCCATACCCTGCCCGTTTACGAAATATACAAGGTCGGCCAGGAAATCCACTGGATCGACGGACTCGATATTTTAGCACCATTCGGTTTCAACCTGGTTGTCGTTCCCCATTGGAATAACGCCGAAGGCGGAACCCACGACACACGGTTCTGTTTTATGGGAGAACCCCGTTTTCGGAAACTCGAGGCACTTTTGCCGGAAGACACAACGATTTTGGGTATCGACGAGCATACCGCCTGCATCATCGATCTTCACGCGCAACGAATCGACATCCAAGGAATCGGAGACGTCACCCTCCGAAAAATGGGGCGTGAAATAAAATTCAGCAAAGGAGACCCGCTGCCGTTTGAAGCACTGGCTGAGGAAATGGACCTCGGAGAATGGACCTCCAAAGAACCTGATGGAATCGACGGCGCCGTCGACCTGAAGGCCCCGGAAAAAAACGTGTTGAGTCGAGCGAGTGTCATCGAAGCTTCTCTTCGCAAAGGGCTGGCGCACCAGGATCAAAAAGCCGCCACCAATGCCCTTTTGGCGTTGGACAGCACCATCTGGAAAGCGCAAAGGGATTTGGAGGATGCCGAAAGCATTTCTCAAGCGCGTGAAATCCTGAGAGAATCGATTGTTCTTTTGGGGGCGGAATTGGGTCCTTCACCCCACCGCCTTCGAGAATCCCTGGCGCCATTGGTGGAACGAATGCTTCAATTGAGGGTGGAGTTTAGAAAAAAACAACAATGGTCGGACGCTGACAGCATCCGGGATATCCTTTTGCAAGCCAACATCCGCGTGGAAGATACCGAAGACGGGTTTCGCTGGCGAATCATCGATGAAAACCTTTAGCTCGCAGCTCTCAGGGTCCATGGATTCGGGCTGTGGAAACGACACGGAAGGCATTGAAATCCAAATAACGCCATTGGGATCCAACGAAAAATGTCTATGATCCAGACAGAACAAGCGATAAAGATCCAGACAGAATCCTTCGAGGGTTTTGAATCTATTTTTTTAAACGAAGAATTCGCCCTCGGCTGGAATTGTCTGTTTGTCCTTCCGGTGTGGCTGAAATCCTGGTGGGATGTATTCGGCGGCAATCAAGATCCGGAAATTTTGACGGGATATCGTCATGGAAAACTCATCGGTGTTGCGCCGCTGCATGTGGAAGAAAACACCGCACGGTTCATCGGGGGAGAAAATATCTGCGATTACCAGGATATGGTCGTGGCCCCGAACCATCATCAGGAATTTCTTGGGGCCGTTTTATCCTACCTGAAAAAAAGGGGAATCCAATCCCTTGAATTGGGCGCCTTGAGACCCGAGTCCATCTCGCTCACACAACTGCCCGACATGGCCCGGCGAAGGGGGCACACCGTTGTGTGTGACCCGGCGGGTATAAGCTCTGAAATCGCACTGCCCGGCACCTGGGAATCCTATCTCCAAATGCTGGGGGGCAAACAGCGCCATGAAATTCGACGTAAAATTCGGCGGCTCAACGAGGCGGGTCACGTCCGGTTTCGAGTCATACAACGGCCGGAAGAGATTTCAGAACATATGGACATCTTTTTTTCTATGTTTACGGCGAGCCGACCGGACAAATCCGAATTTTTGACCGACCCCATGTTGTCTTTTTTTCTGCTGCTGGCCCGAAGAATGGCCCAGCACGGGTTTTTCAGAATGTCTTTTTTAGACGTCGATGGGGTGCCGGCAGCCGGTGTGATGTGTTTCGATTATAACCATACGATTTTCCTTTACAACAATGGATATGATCCTCGGTTTGGCCAGCTGGGTGTCGGGTTACTCAGCAAGGTATACAGTATTAGAGACAGCATCGAACAAAAAAGGCTCCGGTACGATCTGTTAAAGGGCAATGAAGTCTATAAAAAACGATTGGGAAGCACGCCGGTTCCCCTGTATCGCTTAAAGATCGACCTTGAAGGATAAACGGGGAAGCATCAAATGAAGTCTCGTCCGTCTGCGTTGAATATTGCCATGCTCAGTATTCATTCGAGTCCCATTGGGGATCTGGGAACCCAAGATACGGGCGGTATGAGCATCTATGTTCGGGAGCTGGCCCAAGAAATCGGCCGCCGAGGGCATTGCATCGACATCTTCACCCAGCACAATTCCGGCCGGCACAAACGGGTGGTGGATCTATATGACAACGTCCGGCTCATCCACTTGTCCGGAGAAACGCGGGGCAACGTATCCAAACATTCCCTTTATGCATATTTGCCGCAGCTTTTTCACGATCTGGAATCCTTTAAAATCAAGGAAAGCATTGAATATGATATCCTCCACAGTCATTACTGGCTCTCCGGAGTTTTGGGAGCCATGGCCCAGTCCGCCTGGGATATCGATCACCTGCTCACGTATCACACCATCGGCGCAGTAAAACAACAGACCTGTCCGTCGGAGCATGAGACTGAATTGCGGCTGACCAGCGAACGAAGACTGGCCAGGGTTTGTGATGGGCTGGTCGTTGCCACCCAAAAGGAGAAGGAATATTTAAGCCGATATGATGATGTGTCTGATGACAAAATTACAGTGATCCCGTGCGGCGTTGATCTTGACCGATTCAAACCCTTGGACAAACCATCCGCCCGCCGGCAATTGGGGTTTTCCGGCGATGATTTCATAATACTCTACGTGGGACGGTATGCCCCCGTAAAGGGACTCAACCGCCTGTTGGAAACCGTTGGCCACCTGACACATCTTCCGGGTCTTCGGCTGGTCATGGTCGGAGGAGACGGTCCGCACACGCCAATGTTTCGACAGCTGCAGTCTGAAGCAACGGCGTTGAACATCCAAAATCGCGTAACGTTTGCCGGAAGGGTCGAACAGAAAATCCTGCCACAATATTACAGTGCTGCGGATGTTCTCGCCGTGCCGTCCTATTATGAGAGCTTTGGTCTGGTGGCGCTCGAAGCCTTGGCGTGCGGAACGCCCGTTGTGACAACACCGGTGGGGGCCATGGAAAAGATTGTAAAAGACGGCGTGACCGGATATGTGGCCACGGATTCGGATCCAAAACATTTTGCCCGTCAGATCGAAGCCATTGGGTTAAAACAGCAGCAAGGCGACCTGTCGCCGTCTAAAATTCGGGCGTCGGTGACGGAATTTACATGGGCACGATCCGCTTCTTTGTTGCTCGAAGCCTACCGACGGGCCTTGCACGAACAATAGAAAAATTTAAAAAAGAGGAGATTCAATGTGTCGGATAGATCAGAAATAATGGTGATTACCGCCCATCCGGATGACGCAGAATTCGGTTCGGCGGGTTCTGTCGCCAAGTGGACCCGGGAAGGTCGACGGGTTGTCTATGTTGTGTGCACCAGCGGTGACAAGGGCACCGAAGATCCGGATATAACGCCGCAACAGCTTGCAAACATTCGAGAAAAAGAACAGAAAGCAGCCGCAGCGGTATTGGGGGTTTCTGATGTGGTTTTCCTCCGATATCCAGATCAGGAGCTCGAAGATACGCCGGATTTCCGCAAAACCATCGTGAGACAAATCCGAACGTATAAACCTGAAATGATCGTAACATCGGATCCATACCGGCGCTACATCTGGCACAGGGACCACCGCATCATCGGCCAGGTAACCCTGGATGCGGTCTTTCCCTATGCCCGAAACCTGCCGGCCTACCCGGATTTGATCGAAGAAGGGCTCATGCCCCATAACGTTCAAAAAATCCTGTTCTTCGGCGCTGAAGACGTCAACTTGCGTATCGACATTACCGAGACCTTTGACCTCAAGCTCGCTGCGCTGCGCTGTCACGAAAGCCAAATGTCCCAGCTAAACATTCCGGATCTGGAAAAAATGCTGTGGGAGCGGTGCCGGAAAATGGCCGAAGGGGCTGATTTCGAGGTGGCCGAAGCGTTCCACCAGGTGACGGTGCCCCTTTGATGGGGACCTTGAATCCGTCCTTCTGATATTCTGCGGGATTTATGGAAATTCCAGCAACGCGTTTAATCGATCCGACAGTATCTCGGCAGTGGTAAAGCAGATGCCGTGAAGCCCCAATGCCTCAGCGGCCTTTACGTGCTCCAGGGTGTCGTCGATGAAGACGGCCGCCCCGGGTTCAACCCCCAATCGGCCGAGGGTCATCTCGAAGGCCGCCGGATCGGGCTTGACCACCCCCTCGTCGCCGGAGCAGAAAACAACGTCGAACAAATTGCGTATATTCCAATCCACCAGCCAGTTCGCCAAACCCGGCGGCGAATTGGAGAGCACCGCCAGTTTGTAGCGGCCGTATAATAGACCCATGAGTTCTGCCACACCCGGGTTGATGGCCTCATCGGCATGATAACGTCGACGGAACGCATCGATTTCTTCGGCAGAGTTCAACCCGAGTTCAGGTCCGATAGCGTACCAGAACGCTTCGGCGGTCTTTCGGCCCAGCAGAGCGTCTTTCCAGGCGTCGCTGCCGAACATGATGGCGTTGATGGACTCGGGGGCGAGCCCCAGATCCTTCTCGTATCGAGCAAACAGAGCGGGCGGCTTTTGGGCCGAGATGACCCGCCCGAAATCGAAAATTATCCCTTGTATCATAACCAAAGAGATTGCCCGTTTGAAGTCAACGACCCCCCGCAAATCGGGTGTCTTGAATTTGTCCGCCTATTTTTAGCGGACAACGGCAAAAGCACGTGAGTGCTTTAATCGTTGCACTTGCTACCGGGTGCCAACGCACCCGGTTTTTGCAAAAATAAAATCTTCCACCAATGAAAATGCAACATCGTCCGTGTATTGAACCGGTGGATGTTTGCAATAATAAGCTGACGGGGCTTCCAACACACCCCCCACATTTCTTTGGATGGCCAGTTTGCACAACCGGATGCAATCGATGACAGCGCCGGCGGAATTGGGTGAATCCTCCACGGAGAGTCTCAGTTCGACATTCATGGGCAGATTGCCGAAAATCCGCCCTTCCATGCGAATAAAACATACTTTCTGGTCATCCAGC